>CAZROJ010000033.1:0-6065 GCA_964601665.1 uncultured Pirellulaceae bacterium | reverse complement strand
CCTGCGGCAGACGAAGCAGCCAAAACAGATGCTCCGAAAGCAGATGCGAAAAAAGACAAGCCCAAAACCAATGATCCCGTAACTGGGCAATGGGAAGGCAACATGATTTCGCCTCGCGGTGAACGCGAAATGAAGATGACGCTGAACCTGAACTCCAAAAATGAAATCACGGGAACCTTTGAATCGACTCAGGGCGAACGCGAAATCTCCAGTGGCAAGTTCGATCCAGAGACCAAGGCGTTAACGCTGGTTTCGGACACCGAGCAGTTTACGCTAACGTTCGACGGAAAAATCGAAGGCGAACAGTACAACGGCGAAATCGATGTCAACGAAGGTTCCTTTACCATGGAATTTGAACTGACGCGAAAAGCTAAAAAGGTGGCCACGCCAAAGACAGCGCCCAAGAAAACGGTCGCCGAAGCAAAACCGAAGTACAAGCAACCTACTGGCGAAAAATCGCTATCCAAATTGCTACCGGGTCCTCGCTGGGTTAGTTCCGTCGAAGCTTCCAAATTCAAACGCGACCGTTGTTACATTACTTTCGATGGACACCGCAGCAATGATGACGGGGTTTACCTGTTCGTTACCAACGACGGCGGAAAAACATGGGAGTCGTTGAAAAACAATATTCCCGATTCGGCCGGCTCAGCACGAGTGCTTCGTGAAGACACTCGCAACGAAAACTTGTTGTTCCTCGGCTGCGAGTTTTCATCGTGGTACTCAATCGATGCCGGTAAGACTTGGACTCGAATCAAAGGCGGGTTGCCAACGGTGGCGGTTCACGAGTTTGCCATCCATGACAAACGAGCCGAAGTGGTGGCCGCCACTCACGGTCGCAGTTTGTGGATTGCCGACATTTCGATCCTACGACAGCTCTCGACAGCGAAACTGGCTGAGGACATGCACTTGTACCAGCCCGCTGACTCGATCGTTTGGAGCCGTCGTCCCGTTCGCGGCAACAGTGGAACTCGCCGTTTTGTTGGAACCAATCCGACACGCGGTACCAACGTCGCCTACTCGCTGGGTAAAAACGCACGCAGTGTTCGCCTCACACTCCACGACCTCAAAGGCGACGTCATCAAAACGTTTGACACGTCGACTCGAAAAGGCTTCCACCAGATCCGCTGGGATCTTTCTCGCGACAGCGTTGCCGGCCGCGGCCGATTTACGCCGTCCGTCGGCACTGGCAAGTATTTATTGATGCTCAATGTCGATGGCGAGAAAAAGCAGCGTGTGGTCAACGTGATCGCCGACCCTGAACGACCGCCACAATCACCGAGCGTTGAATTCGAAGAGGCACTGTTTGGAAACTAGATCGGTGCTAACCCGAAAAAGTTGAAGCAAGGGGCTGGGTCAAACCAGCCCCTTGTTCGTTCTACTCCGCTACCTGTTCTGGCTAATCAGATCAGGTATTTTTGTTTTTAAAATCAGCGTCACGACTCTACAGCGTTGTTGCAAACCGATATCGGTTGGTCGCCAAAATCGCCTGGCTGACCTTGCCGACGTACTCGCCAAGATGAATTTCGATTCCGCGATCTTTGAACGACTCCAACAATCGCTCAACCGTCTCTCGCTCTCCGGCTCGGTTATAGTCGTCAACCAAAATCAAAAACTCATCGTCTTTAGCCAACACTTCGGCAGCCGTCACGATGTCAAACCTTGAGCAACGCTTGCTACCGGTGGGCCCATCGACAAGATACAGGTCGTACTTCTTGTCTCGCACAAGCTTTTCAATCCCACCATAGCCTCGATACAGGACTCCGTCGTCAACCAGCTTGTCTGCTCCTTCAAGAATCACGACCTCGCTGCGGTTGCCCAGCGAAAAACGCCGCTGAAATTCATCACGCCAATCTGGATTCTCTTCAACAATCGTGTGTTGGCTGGACGTCAACGCGTTGTCGAGAAACGCCGAAACGACCTTGCTGGACTCACCCAGCCCGAACTCCAAAATTTTTCCGGGTTGATAATCGCTCAGTAGTCGACAAAGCAAATAGAAAAACGAATAGTTGCCAGCCCATCGCCCAACATTCAGTGGCAAATTTTCCATCCATGGCTTACCTCGCAAACTATCGTGAAAAACATGAGCCCATTCGAGTTCAAGGTTTTGCAAATGCGTTTGGTGGTGCCACCGCGGATTATTTTTTGTATTGTGCCTTAGCCGTCGCAGCATCGAAAAGCCTCGCTAAATTCACTGCCGAAAATTTCTCGACGCGATCCTACTTGCCCGAATCACTTTCGTTCTCAACCGCCGGCCGATGCCCTAGCGCTGACGATTGATCCAAACGTGGATGACCGTCTTTTAAATCATCCGCTGTGATCCCTTTGCCAGAATTCATGCCGTCCATGTGAACGATGGTTTGGTACAACGCATGAATCGCGGCATCCACATCGCCCGTATGACCTGATTCCGAAATCGTGTGCATGTTGCGAATTGGAAACCCGATCGACGCCGAAGCCGAATCAATCGCCGCCAAAACAGCCGCCATCGCATCGGTGCCGCTATCACGCCCGGCCAGTTCGTGCTGAACTGGAATTCCGTGTTCACCCGACACCGCCGTGATGATCGAATTCAACTGAGCACTCATTACTGCTCCATGGGTCAACGTGTAACCTTCGCCCATCGAAATCGGCTCGTAACGCCGATCGCTAATGCCCGGTGCCGCGGTAAAATCATGAGCCACATCGACCGCGATTGAGACGTCCGGACGAAAATGCTCCGCCAGCACTCGACTACCAAACCGACCGATCTCTTCGTGCGACGCCATGGCCGCCAAGTAACGTACATTTTTCACGGGCTTCTCGGCCAACAGACGAGCAATCTCGGCTGTCACGAAACAACCAAGGCCGTTGTCTAAATAGGCTCCCGAAAACGTATCGGGCGCAAACCCCGGCTCGATCGGTCGGTCGTAAATAATCGGATCGCCCGGCCGAATCCCGAGCGCTTCGACCTGCTGCTTTTTATCTTTGCCGTGCAGGTGCAATTCCAAATACATCATTTTGGCTTTGATGCCATCATCACCGCTGCGTAGCTTGGGATCCGCGAAATGGATCGCGCCGATCGCTTCAATCGTCCCGCCTTTAATGACTCGCCAGTTGCCAAGACTTTCTGGATCCTCGCTGAACAGTTTGACCTTGTGGCCGATCAAAGTGGTCGCCAACATTGAATCGCTGTTAACCCAAATCTTTCCATCGTCGCCAATACTGCGAACTTGCATTCGAATTTTATCAGCGTGCCCAATCACCATCACGGTAAACGCATCGGGAGAATTGGGCATCGTGTCCAAAACGATCCCGGCGTTACCTTTGAACTTGTGAATCGCCCAATCGTCGGGCATAAAGGAACGAAAATGAGGCTCCAGGATCCCGCAGGTCATCGAAGCTTCCAAGCCAATCGGACTGGGAGCATCCAAAATCGTTCGCATCAAATCAAATCGTTCAGCCGACATCGACTGTTCCCAAGGTTTTCCTGCGTCGCTCATCTGTGTTTCCTGAAATAGTTTTAAGTTGTGTGTTTTAAGTTGTGTGTTGTGTGTTGAAGAATTTTCTTTGGTGAACGAGTTGCCCGCGTGAATTTGCGGGGCACGCGGTTCGCCGCATCGGTTTGTCACCGGGCTCGCATCACGCTTTTGAATCGATCAATCGCCAACCGGAGTTGTTGAAATTCCAGTCTATAAAATCGGCTCTTCTTCGCCACCGACGGAGCAATCATTCTTACCCTGTCGACATAAAAAAAGAAAAACCCTCGGCGACCGAGAGTTTTTCAAAATCGAATCATTTAAGAATCAGTTAGTCGACCGACTAACGTTAACCCGGCCCTCAGCAATTTCCGTCCGCAGACGGCAATTCGTCCGTCTTGGTTTTCATCGAGGCAACGACTTCTCCTTCTTCGGGGAAGCGGTCCTCTTTCAGTTTTGAAAAAACCAAATCGCCGTCGACAACCACTTCGAAGCAACCACCGTCGGATGGCTTTAAATCAGCTTCCACCCCGAAACTCGATTTGATTTCTTCCGCCAGACCGGCGGCTTTGGGCTGAAAATTTCACATGGTGCAGTATTCAATCGAAACTTGCATCTTCTTTCCTTGGTTAATTCAAACTAAATTCGGGCGGGAACGTCGGCCCGCCATCGTCCATCTGACGCACAATGGCCAAACGCTGTTCCAGCAACTCTAGCAGCAATCGAGCTCTGGCTTCCAGATCAAAGGTGGCCAACACCCGCTGCTGATCGGCCGGACCGATGCCCGCGGCATAACAAATCATATCCACCAAGCGATTCAGCGGCAGTTCAGGGCTTTCGAACTGATCCAACATGACCTTGTTCGCCCCCGGAATGACTTCCGCCAAATCGTAAAACCGACCGAGCACTTGATCTCGCAGTAAACTTGGCCCGGTCACAAGCACTTCCTCGTGAACGTCGACCGTCGCGATCCGATACGGGTAACTCGTTTCAGGCTCGCTGGTGACCGTCGCTCGCTTTGCCCCGACCAAGAACAAATTAAACCGGCCGTCCTCCAGTTCCGTCGCATTGAGCACCCGTCCGATACAAACTACCGGCTGGATCGCCGGGTCACCGTTTGGATTCTCAGACAGCTGCGGATTAAGCAGCGCCATCGTGATCAACTGATCCGTCTCCATGCAGTGGCTCATCATCTCGCGATACCGCGGCTCAAAAATATGCAGGCCTTGGACAACCCCCGGAAACAATACCACGCTCGGCAGCGGAAACAAACGAACGGTATTATTGAATTCTTCGGGTAACGAAAGATCAACGAACTGCTCAGACATTTTTATTCATCCATCGACATGAAAATTTGCAACACGTACCAGAACAGTAGAGCCACCGAGGCAAACAACGACAACGAAGCCGCCACATGCTGGTTTGTGTTGTAACGATGCAAAACATTGGAGGTGTTGTACAAAATGATTCCACAGGCCAGCACAACCATTGCGGCTGAAAACCAGAAACCAAGATGCAACGACCCCGGGAACACGACCGCAACCACGATCAGCCCAAAAGCGATAACCGAACCCGCGACCAAAGCCCAACGCAAAAAAGAAAAATCAGCCTTGGTAACCAAGACCGTCAGCGTCAAGGCACCAAAAACGATCGCCGTGACCAAACCAGCCGACGTAATGGTTCCCGGGCTGGCATAATGCTCCGCGATGTACAGCAAAGGAATCAGCAGCAATGCTTCGGCCACGACATACAAGCCGAGCCCCAGATACTGCTGGGACTGGGAGACGTCGCTATGAGCCCAACGGTCGGCGATGTAGCTGACGAACATAAAGGCCCCTAAAAACAACAGCCAATTCCAGCCCGAGGTCACGAATCCGACCAGCGGTTCCAGCTGTTGCCCAAAAACCGTCAGGATCGTGGCATCGATCGCGATACAAGCAAGGATGGCTCCCAACAAGTGAATGTAAGTGTTTTTAATGAACGCAGTTCTTGCGTCCACATCGGCGGCCATTGCCGCGATGTCGTTATATCTAGCGGGTGCTTCGTAAGGATTTTGACTCATCGATGATGCTCTTTTGGCAAGAGGGAAAAAGTGTTTTAGTTTCGGTGGGCTAATTATAGCCACTAACGGATTTCCTCCAAGATTCCCGCTAGAAACCGGCCAAAGTAACGAAAAATGTGGCACTGGACAGCTTTGACGGCCCGACCTGTCCTGCTTCAGCTGGAACTGAAAAGTTGATTGTGGGGTCGCGCTTTCGGGTCTCGATTTCCGATTACCCTTTCGGGTCGTGGTGCCGGATTGCGATCTAGAATCTCGCCGAGCATCAGTTGGGCACCAATATCTCGAAGGAATTGATTCAAAAGCCTTCGGTTCTTGAACTAGGGGAAAAGAAATTTCCAGTTTGACCCCTGAAGGGTTTTATTTCTAAGGTACCGATTGAATCGCAAACCCATCAACTCAATTTATCGCCAACTGACACTCCAGCCCAGACAGACCGTTCATCAAACTCGACTTCATGTTTTTCCAGCAAAAATCGGTAGTTAAAACGCCTGTTCCAATAGTGTTCGGCACGGCATATGCATTGTAACGATGGTCGAATCGCAGAACGG
>CAZROJ010000032.1:12288-29247 GCA_964601665.1 uncultured Pirellulaceae bacterium | reverse complement strand
GACGCACTTAAATTGACACATTTAAATTGATGCCCTTTAAACGACGCACCTAAAACGACGATCTTGAACCGACGCAGGGTGCCAACGATGCACTGGCTGACTTAATTGCGACCGTCTCAAGTTGAGACTCGAGTCTGTTTCTGAGACGCTATCTCAGGTGATGGCAGTGGCGAAGACAGGTTTTTCGTCGAGTTGAATCTTGACGGTCAGCAATTTTTGTTTGGCCAGATTCCTTGCCTCTGACTTGGAATTATCGAGACAAACCGGAAAGACGAACAAGCGATCGACAACCGTTTGTAAAGCTTTGGCATGTCAAATGCGTTGGAAGAAGTCAGAGTAACGTGAGATCTTTTCTTCCTCGCTTTTAAATCGTTACTTCCCGCCAAAGTGTGCCACGCCGTTCGGTTCCTACCTCAAGGCCGCTTTACCTTTTCGATCTTGTGCTTGTCTTTCTCAACAAGATCGCTCGCCAAAGAGACGGAAGGGACGCCGACGCTCACCTTGATCTTCCGGTCGTTTCGACCCTAGGTCATATCGGTGCCCCTTTTCTCCTGCTTTTCCTTTCAGACAATTGTTATCACTCAGAATTCCCCCAGCAATTGACAAAGCGCATTTGAATAACCTTAAAAGCCTGTAGTGTCGCCGCTAGAACTCCACAGGCAGCCGATCGAAACGCCCTGCCCTCGGTTCTGAACATGTGGTTTGCTATTTCGATGGACTTTGCTTGCGGCCGGCATCGAGTGCCCAAGCAATCGATTCAAAAACGCGGGTTGGGTAACGTTTATCGGCAATGACTTGGGGAACCGGTCAAGGCGTAATTTTTTTGATTTCAAACAGGCAAATGTTGACACATGCCATTTACCTGTTTGATTCTCCATGCCACAATCTCTGCCGACGAGTGTGGGGCGGATTTCCACGCTCAGCGCCCTGAACTCTTGGCATTCTTCGTCTAATCACGCCAGCCTTTCGTTTTTTTGAAAAAGCGTGTTTTTTCAAGGAAAACCTAGTGAAAATTTTCACGAAGTCCGGTTTAGGTGACGTTAAGCCATTTAATTGTTCGTTGTTGATTCGGACGAGTTACGCGTTCGGCGATGTCGCCGGCATGCCTGACACGTCTGGCTTGGGGCTGTGCCGTTGGGCCAGTTTCAAGAACGCGATCGCAGCGATATTCCATTTGAAGCAGTTGGCTCTCAAGGCAGCAAGCTTATGACGTTTAAAATCAAGCGGGGGTTAAACGTGCCGATTTCGGGCACACCCAAGCAGGACATTCAGCAAGGTCCCGCAATTTCGAAGGTGGCGATCATCGGCGATGATTACATCGGAATGCGCCCCACGATGCTGGTCAACGAAGGCGATACGGTCAAGCTCGGCCAGCCTTTGTTCACTGACAAAAAACGCGAAGGTGTGATTTTCACTTCGCCGGGAGCCGGCAAGGTGATCGGCATCACTCGTGGAGCCAAGCGTAAGTTCGAATCGATCGAGATCGAATTGAGCGGCGACGAGGAAGTGACATTCGATTCGCACAGCGACCTTGGTGCTTTGGATCGTGACACGGTTGAAAAGCAATTGGTCCAGGCGGGCCTTTGGCTGTCGTTTCGCTCGCGCCCGTACAGCCGAACGCCGGAGTTGGGTTCGGAGCCGCATTCGATTTTCGTGACGGCGATGGACACCAATCCGCTGGCCGCTGATCCCGAACTGATCATCGCGGAAAACAAAGACTTGTTTGTGTCCGGGTTGCAGGTTATCCGCAAGTTGACCGCTGGCAAGGTTCACGTTTGCCACCGAAATGACTCTCGGGTGCCGGGGGAATCGGTTCCTGATGTGCAGTTGCACGAATTCGTCGGTCCGCACCCTGCTGGATTGCCGGGAACGCATATTCATTTCGTTGATCCGGTCGGGCCTAAAAAGATGGTTTGGCAGATTGGCTATCAAGACGTGATCGCGATTGGCCATTTGTTCACGACTGGCAAGATCATGGTCGAGCGAGTGGTGGCCCTTGGCGGACCGCTGGTCAATGAACCGACCCTGCTGAAAACACGCCTTGGCGCTTGCTTGACTGAACTGGTCGTTGCCAAGGCTGGCGAACTTGATAACGCTCGAGTGATCTCGGGTTCAGTTTTGTCTGGCCGAAAATCAGATCCGAACAAAGATTACCTCGGCCGCTTCCATAACCAAGTTTCGGTTTTGGAAGAGGGCACCAAGCGTGAGTTCTTGGGCTGGCAAAAGCCCGGCGGCGATAAGTTTTCGTTGACCCGAATTTACCTTGGCTCTTGGCTTAGCGAAAAATTATTCCCGATGACGACTTCGACTGGCGGAAGTCGCCGAGCGATGGTGCCGATGGGAACGTACGAACGAGTGATGCCGTTGGATGTTTTGCCAACGCAACTGTTGCGCTCGTTGATCAGTGGCGACACTGAAGAATCGCAGCAATTAGGGGCACTGGAGCTGGATGAAGAGGACTTGGCTCTGTGTACTTTTGTGTGCCCAGGAAAATACAACTACGGGGAAATCCTGCGGGACAACCTGACCGTGATTGAGAAAGAAGGATAAACGGCGATGCTCAGAAATTTACTTGATAAGGTCGAGCCGCTTTTTCACAAAGGCGGTCGGCTCGAAAAGCTCTACCCGCTGTACGAGGCGAACGATACGTTCCTTTACACACCGGGCGAAGTCACTAAGGGTGGCACTCATGTTCGCGATGCGATCGACACCAAGCGAATGATGTCGATGGTGATTGTGGCGTTGCTGCCGTGTATTTTAATGGCCATGTATAACACAGGCTATCAGGCTCAAAAAATCTACGCCGGCGGTGCTGCGGTCGCGACCAGCGAAACTTTGACCGACGCGCTGTGGACGGGTAACTGGCGAGCGGATGTGATGCAGAAGCTGGGGTACTTCGGTGCGAACTTCGAAGTCGCAGATCCTGGTGCCTTCCTCGCTCCTTCGAACTGGCTCGGCTGTATCCTGCATGGGGCTCTGTACTTCGTGCCGGTTTATTTGGTTTGCATGGTCGTGGGTGGCCACTGTGAATTGATCTTCAGTGTGATTCGAAAACACGAAATTAACGAAGGCTTCCTCGTTACAGGAATGCTGTTCCCGTTGACGCTGCCTGCGACGATTCCGCTGTGGCAAGTTGCCGTGGGGATCGCGTTTGGTGTGATTGTCGGGAAAGAGATCTTTGGTGGGACGGGGCGAAACTTTCTGAACCCCGCGTTGACGGCCCGAGCGTTCTTGTACTTTGCTTACCCAACAAAAATTAGTGGCGACGCGGTTTGGACGGCCACTCAATCGGTCGACGGATACACCGGAGCCACGGTTTTGGGTGCAGTCGCTCAAGAGGGTGCGGCTCCGATCGGTGAATTGGTCGCCAGTGGCGGAGTCGCTGCTGGTTCCAGTTGGTGGGATTTCTTCATCGGTAACATTCACGGCTCGATGGGTGAAACGTCAACGCTTTGCGTTTTACTTGGCGCGGCTTTCTTGATCGCGGTGGGCGTGGGTTCATGGCGAATCATGGCTGGTAGCGTGATCGGGATGAGCGTATTTTCGCTGGCGCTGTGGGGATTGCCGACCGAGGAAACTTGGGGCAATGTTTCAAACATTTCACCGCTTTGGCACATGGTCATTGGCGGCTTTGCTTTCGGTACCGTATTTATGGCGACCGATCCGGTTTCCGCTTCGATGACGCGGAACGGAAAATGGGTTTATGGTTTCCTGATCGGGTTCTTGACGGTGCTTGTTCGCTCGATCAACCCGGCGTTTCCAGAAGGCATCATGTTGGCGATTCTGTTCGCCAACGTATTCGCACCGTTTATTGACTGGTGCGTGGTTCAATCGAACGTTAAACGAAGGGTAGCTCGCTATGCCACTGAATAAAGATTCACTTGCTAACACGTTTTTGATCGCGGTGGCTCTGTGCCTGGTATGCGGGGCGTTAGTGTCTTCTGCTGCCGTGCTGCTTAAGCCGATGCAGAGTGCCAACGCGTTGAATGACCGACGCGCTAACATTTTGAGGGTCTCGGGTTTTACGGACGAAGAAATTGCTGAAGCCGGCGGCATTAACAAGGTTTTCGAAGATCGCTTCGAGACAACGATCATTGACTTGGAAACAGGCAAGGTCGCGATCGAAGAATGCGGAGAAGCTCTGAAAGAGGCTGGCAAAACCATCGATAACGTTCAAGCGAATTTCGATCAGATCTGGTGTTCGAAATCCAAGAAACCAGCCGTGGCTGAAAAGCTTGAAAAGAAAGAAGACATCGCCGGTATTAAGTACCGCGAGCGATTTTCGCATGTGTTTACATTGCGTTCATCGGATGGCCGAGTTGAAAAGTATGTTTTCCCAGTTCGCGGATATGGCCTTTGGTCAATGATGCAGGGGTACATGTCGGTCGAACCAGATTTGAAGACTGTCGCTGGTTTGACTTTTTACGAGCACGGCGAGACTCCGGGGTTGGGCGGCGAGATTGTTAACCCAAGCTGGAAACAGAAGTGGGAAGGTAAAAAGATCTACGACGGGGGCGAGGTCGCTCTTGAAGTTGCCAAAGGCGATCAGTCGAGCAACCCGTATGGCGTCGATGCTCTTTCGGGAGCAACGATCACGTCCAATGGCGTGACCAAGATGGTTGAATTCTGGATGGGCGATCAAGGTTTCGGCCCCTACATCGCACTGCAGAAATCGGACGACGCTGGTAGTCCTTCCGACGAAGAGGAAAAGCCCAAGACAGCCAGCATTTCTGGCGACGCTTCTAAACGCCCTGCCACGTCAGGGGTCAATCATGGCTAAATCAAGTAAAGATCTCGTTTTAGATCCGGTATTTAATAACAATCCGATCGCACTGCAGGTGCTGGGCATTTGTTCAGCGCTGGCCGTGACGACCAAGCTTTCAACTTCGCTGACCATGTCAATCGCGGTGATCGCCGTTTGTGGGTGTTCGGGAGCAGCGATCGCGGCGATCCGAGATCGAATTCCCAACAGTATTCGTATTATTGTCCAAATGGCAATCATTGCGTCGCTGGTGATTTTGGTCGATCAAATTCTTAAAGCGTTCTACTATTCGCTCAGCAAAGAGCTGGCCGTTTTTGTCGGCTTGATCATTACAAACTGTATTGTGATGGGACGAGCGGAAGGCTTTGCGATGAAGAACACCGTGGGCGATAGTTTCCTTGACGGTATCGGAAACGGTCTGGGATATGGACTCATTTTGATGGTCGTTGGTTTCTTTCGAGAATTGTTCGGCAGCGGCAAGTTGTTTGGATTGGAAGTCATGACGCTGCAGAGTGAAGGCGGCTGGTACGAGCCCAATGGTTTGATGCTTCTGTCGCCGTCAGCGTTTTTCATCATTGGAATATTCATTTGGGTCTTGCGTTCGTTCAAGCCTGAGCAAGTGGAGGCGGAATAATGATTTTTGCTGGCATTTTTACCGACGCAACGTGGACCGAGCTGTTCGAACTGTTCTTACGTTCGGCCTTTGTTGACAACCTTGCGTTGGCCTACTTTTTGGGCATGTGTACGTTCTTGGCCGTTTCCAAAAACGTCAAAACGGCCATCGGCTTGGGCATCGCTGTCATCGCGGTTCAAGCGATCACGGTTCCCGTTAACAACCTAATTTTGAATACGTTCCTGAAAGAGGGCGCGATCGCTTCGGGGATTGATTTGGAATTCCTGAGCCTGATTTGTTTCATTGGCGTCATCGCGGCTATGGTTCAAATCCTGGAATTGGTTTTGGACAAATTTTTCCCCTCACTTTACAACTCGCTTGGTATCTTCCTGCCTTTGATCACGGTTAACTGCGCGATCTTGGGCGGAACGCTGTTCATGCAGCAGCGCGACTACGACATCGGACAGAGTGTTGTTTTTGGCGTCGGCAGCGGCTTCGGCTGGGCAGCGGCGATCATTGGTTTGGCCGGTATTCGTGAAAAGCTAAAGTACAGTGATGTCCCACCGGGACTTCGCGGTTTAGGTATCACGTTCATCATCGTTGGTTTGATGTCGCTGGGCTTCCAAGCGTTCCTCGGAATTTAACCCGTCGTCGAAACCAAATTTAAGTAAACGAATCGATCATTTTCGAATCAAGTATTATGGCAATTTTATACGGTGTTTTGATTTTTACTGGCGTCGTTTTGGCGTTGGTCGCAATCATTTTGATTGCAAGAGAGTTCCTCGTCCCAAAAGGGAACGTCAAGATCTCTGTGAATGGGCAGATGGATATTGAAGTTCCTGCCGGCGGCAAACTCATGAATGCCCTGGGCGAAAAAGGAATCTTGGTTTCATCGGCCTGCGGCGGCGGCGGTACTTGTGCCCAGTGCGTGGTTAAAGTGCTCGAAGGCGGTGGCGACATCCTGGAAACCGAAACCGGTCACATCAATAAGCGTGAAGCCCGCGAAGGCTGTCGGCTGTCATGCCAGGTCGCGGTGAAGCAGGACATGGTTGTCGAAGTTCCGCACGAGGCGTTGGAAACGAAAAAATGGGAATGCGTTGTTCGTTCTAACGACAACGTAGCGACCTTTATCAAGGAACTCGTTCTGGAACTGCCTGAAGGCGAAGACGTTGACTTCAAAGCGGGTGGTTACATTCAGATCGAAGCTCCACCTCACGTGGTCGAGTACAAAGATTTTGACATTCAGGAAGAGTACCACCCGGACTGGGACAAGTTCGATGTTTGGCGTTATAAGTCGGAAGTCGACGAGGAAGTCGTTCGTGCCTACTCGATGGCAAACTACCCGGGCGAAAAAGGCATCATCATGCTGAACGTCCGTGTCGCTTCGCCGCCGCCGCGGGCTCCCGAAGGCACGCCGCCGGGAAAAATGTCTTCGTTCATCTTCAACTTGAAGCCCGGCGACAAGGTAACCATCTCGGGTCCCTATGGTGAGTTCTTCATCAAAGAAACTGATTCTGAAATGTTGTACGTCGGTGGTGGTGCTGGAATGGCTCCGCTTCGAAGTCATATTTTCGAGCTTTTCAAAAATCTGAAAACGGGCCGTAAGGTTAGTTACTGGTACGGCGGTCGAAGTCTTCGCGAATTGTTTTATATCGACGAATTCCGAGCGTTGGAGAAAGAGTTCCCGAACTTCCAGTTCAACATCGCTCTGTCCGAACCGCTTCCCGAAGACAATTGGGACGGCTATGTAGGCTTTATCCACCAGGTCGTGATTGACAATTACTTGAAAGATCATCCGGCTCCGGAAGATATCGAGTACTACTTCTGTGGTCCTCCGATCATGAACAAGTGCGTCACGCAAATGTGTGAAGACTTTGGTGTCGAACCGGAAAACATCTCGTTCGACGACTTCGGCGGCTAACATTTACCGCTGCGTTAATTTGAATAGCCGCGTCTTTCTGGACGCGGTTTTTTCGTGCGCTGTCACCACGCGACACAAAACTCGAATTGAAACGTCAACGTCGCCTCGTGCTGTGGCAAACCTTAATTTTACGATGAACCACTTTAGCGGTAGCGGGGTTGCAGTGAGAACAGCTTCGATGCACAGGTTCCAAAGTCTCAAGTGAGGGCACAAGTGCGTTTTGAATGCCCCGTAGAAAACAAATTTCGATGGCTAGAGAATTCGTCTTGGCGGAACGATCAGGTTGGCGGTTAGCAAGCCGCCGACGATTGCGATTGCAATGATTGACATGTTAAAACCGATTTCGATCCCTTCGGTCTGGTTGTGTTCGACAAACGCCGTCAAGCTTTTGTAGCCCAAACTTCCGGGGACCAGCAACAGGATCGCCGGCATTTGAGCAACCGACGCTGGGCGATCGAACAGTCTCGCGTATAAGTTTGAAACGACGCCCACGGCCAGAGCCCCGGCAAAGGCTCCCGACTCTGTTCCTTGAAACTGCGTCACCAGCGAGGTTGCAACGGCACCGCACCATGTTACCAGCACGATGACTGGCCATTCTTTGACACGAGCTTGGAAAATAATGGCCAGCGAAAACGGCGCTAGAACCACGGCCGATACGAAAACAAAAAATGGTAAGCCATCTGCCGGTGCCACGTCCGGCACGGTTCGCCAAAACTCAAATAGCCGCCAAGCCAGCGTAACGCCCAAGACCAGCCCCAAGAACGAAACCAGCGAACCGGCCAGTCGAGCGACGCCGCAGCTCAAATGGCGATTGGCCAGTTCAGCGACAGCGACTGTGAATTGAAAACCAGGAACCAGAGCAATCAAAGCCCCTAACAACGCGGTGGATTGGTCAAATCCGGGCACATATCGCCCCACCACAATCGTCCCCAATGCCGCCAGAAAACCCGACGTGATTTCGATCAAGTTTTCGTGCGGAAACCAAATTTCCAGAACACGGTCCCATGCGACGATCAGCGCGCCCGCGGCACTGGCGTAAATCGCTTCGGCCAGGCCGCCGCCGAGCAAAATCGTGACGCAGGCACTGGTTAGCCAGCAAGCCAAGGCCAGCATCGAGAATCCGTAACGGCTGGGCGCGTCGTCAATCTTTTTAATTTGGCGATGGGCGTCTTCCAGAGTAATGGTTCCGACCTCCAGACGGTCCAGCACATTGTCGAATTCGATTAATTTTCCCAATTGCGGCGACGCAGGCTCGATTCGTTTAAGTCGAGTTCGGTGCTTGCCGCTTTGGAAGGCGATCAAAAGCGATGTTGGCGTGTAGAGAAAATCAGCGGCAGTATTCAGCACACCTGCGACTCGTCCCATCACGCGTTCCAAACGATAGGCTGGCGTGCCGTATTGATGCAGCATCACGGCCGCATCGATCAGGAACTCCTGTTCGGCTGGAATTTCGACTTGTTGTTCAGGAGTCGATTTCATGAATGTCGTCTTCGTGTCGTGTTGTTTTTGGAGCGTGGTCACAGCGATCCAGAATTTACTTATTGGCGATAATAGGATTCGGTTCGAGTCCCGTAACCTGTTCCCGATGCCAAAACGTTTTCCGCACAGGTTTTCGGCACAGGTTTTCGGCACAGAAACGCGAACGCTGAAAAGGTTCAGTGTCTCTTCGAGTAAGCGGTGACGATAGACTTTCATTCTTTATAATCAAGCCCCAAAGATTCTTAAACTTTTGTGAATTTAGCACATGATTCAACTTGCTTTATGCAGCGTAAATCAAAATCGCTACAGCAGCTGGCACCGCGTCAGCTGACCGAATATCTCGGCAGGTTTGGTCGTCGAGTCAGGTTTGGTCGTCGAGTTTGGTACGCAAGGTTAAAGGGAGAGTTTTTGACGAAGGCTGGGCCTGTTATTTGGGAATTAGTTGGCATTTCAAAGTCCGCGTTGGCAAATTGAAACTTGAACAGATTAAATTGGTAATTCGTAGAACATAACCAAGTGTCTTCCGGCTTTAAATTCTCGGCCCGCGACGACAAATGGGTACGCTTCGGCTAGAATTGAGTGGAATTGCCCCACTGTGAAAAGGAATCGTAGATGAACACCCCGGCCTCTGCTGAACAAGCTGCCTTGACCGGCGAAGAAGTGAAAGCCCTTGAAAAGCTCAGCGAAGCGTACAAGTCGGTGCGCCGCGAACTCGGTAAAGTCATCGTTGGCCAGAACGAGGTGATCGAGCAACTGATGATCGCGATTTTTGCTCGAGGCCACTGCCTGCTCGAAGGCGTGCCCGGACTCGCCAAAACCCTGATGGTCAGTACGCTCGCCAAAACCCTAAACCTCGATTTCAATCGAATTCAGTTCACGCCCGATTTGATGCCCAGCGACATTGTGGGAACGGAAGTGATCCAAGAGGACAAAACTTCGGGGGCTCGCGAGTTCAAGTTTTTGAAAGGACCGGTGTTTGCCAATATTATTTTGGCGGACGAAATCAACCGAACGCCGCCGAAAACCCAAGCCGCCTTGCTGGAGGCGATGCAGGAGAAGCAAGTGACGATCGGTGGCGAACGACACACGCTGCCATCGCCGTTTTTTGTGTTGGCGACGCAAAACCCGATCGAGCAAGAAGGCACCTACACGCTGCCGGAGGCTCAACAAGACCGCTTCATGTTCAAGGTGTTCGTCAAATACCCTAGCTACGACGAAGAGTACTTGATCGCTGCGACAACGACGTCGGACATTTCAACCGAAGTTCAACAAGTGCTCTCCGGCGAAGATATTTTGCGGTTGCAAGAGCTGGTTCGCCGAGTGCCGGTGCCTTCGCACTTGATCCATTTCGCCTTGCGAATCGTGCGGGCCACGCGAGTGCTGGAAGATGACTGCCCTGAATTTGTCAAAGAATCCATCAGTTGGGGAGCCGGCCCGCGCGGCGTGCAAAACTTGTTGCTGGGTTGTAAAGCGAGGGCGGTTTTGGAGGGACGATCTTACGCAACGACGGATGATCTTCGAGCCGTTGCCAAACCCGTGCTGCGTCATCGAGTGATCACGAATTTCAATGCGGAATCCTCAGGCGTAACGTCCGATGACGTGATCGATCAGTTGCTGGCGGAAATCCCTGAACGTAGCGACGGTGACCAGTTAGCACCGGAATTGGCGAAGGCGTTTTAATTAGGCGATGAACCAAAACGGCAAAACGAAACCGAAAACTACTGGCAAGTCTGGCAACGCCAGCCGCGCCAACGATACCGCTCGGCACCTTGACCCTCAAGCGCTAGACAAGATCAAGCGTTTGGAAGTTCGGGCTCGGGCGGTCGTGGAGGGGTTTATCACGGGGCAACATCGAAGTCCGTACAACGGTTACGCGATCGAATTTGCCGCGCATCGCGAATACTCGCCCGGCGATGACTTGCGGCATATCGATTGGAAGGTTTGGTCCAAAACCGATCGTCTGTACATCAAAGAGTACGAAGAAGAAACGAATCTTAAGTGCCATTTGATCGTCGATGCCAGCAAGTCGATGCGTTATGGCGAAACCGATGGCTGGAGCAAGTTCGACTACGCGGCAACGGCGGCGGCAAGTCTGGGTTATCTGATGCAACAGCAAGCGGATTCGGTGGGGCTGGTGACGTTCGCCAACAAAATTGAAAAAACACTCAAGACTTCATCGCACCCTTCCCACTTAAAATTACTGCTGCATGAACTGGAGCAAACCGAACCCAACAGCACGACGGATGCGAGCGGCGTATTTTTACAGGTCGCTGCAAAAATCCGACAGCGTGGAATGATCGCGATTTTTTCTGACTTGTTTGTTGACCCGGAAGAATTGGGGGCGGCGCTAAAACAGTTTCGTTTGCGGAAACATGAAGTGATCGTGTTTCATGTGATGCATCACGATGAATTGAATTTTCCGTTTGAAGAAAACACGCTGTTTCGCGGCATCGAAGTCGACGCCGAATTGATGGCCGAGCCGCGAGCCCTGCGTGCTTCGTATTTGGAGGCGGTGGCTAAATTTCAAGAACGAGTCAAAAAGGTTTGTGCGGTTGCCGGCGTGGACTATGTCTTACTGGATACTTCGCGACCGCTGGGCGGCGTGTTGTCCAGCTACCTCAATTTTCGATCCAAAACAAGGAAGCGAATGAACTAAAGATGATGTCGAGTCCACATGATTGCGGGCTCAAAAACAAAGGGCTTGCCTTGGGAGATTTTCGAGCGATGCATTTTTTATTCACTCGCGAGGTATCCCGGTACGCAATCGAAACGTTTCTTTTAGTTTTCATTTGAACAACACCAAACACAATGTTTAGCTGGTTCTTAAATCCTTGGATGTTGCTCGGAGGCCTCGCGGTTGCGTCTCCGATTCTGATCCATTTGCTCAACAAGCGACGATTCAAAATTGTCGAATGGGCGGCTATGGATTTTTTGTTTCAAGCCGACAAAAAGAACCGCCGCCGCGTGCAAATGGAGAATTTCATTTTGCTGGCGCTGCGATGTTTGGCCATGCTGTTGATCGCGTTTATGCTCGCCCGGCCTTTTTTGCCATCGGCGGTGACGAATGTGTTGCAGCAATCGCAAAAGCTCGAAAGGATTTTGATCCTTGATGATTCGTTGAGCCAACGCGTGCCAAAAGGAAATGCGACGGCTTTCGATGAAACGAAAAACTCGATCAAAGATTTGATCGCCAGTTTTGCGGCTTCGGACAAAACCGAAGATTGGCTCACGCTGGTGACGACCAGCGATCCTGATAATCCGGTTTTGGCCAATGAGCCTCTTACGATCGATACGCTGGCGACGTTGGGTGAATCAATCGACCGGTTGGATTGCACGGATCGAAGTGCGGACTATTCGCTGACTTTGGATTCGGTTTCGCGTTATTTGTCGGGGCAACGCGAGTCGGTGGGGCGAGTGGTGTATTTGTTTTCGGATATGCGACGTAAGGATTGGTTGCAAAACGAAGATTCAGAGACGGCTGCGAATCGATTGCTGGATTCCATCGGCGAGGTGGCCGAGGGTTGCTTTGTGGTCGACACGGGCGGGCCCGAAGATCAAAACTTGACCGTTGTCTCGGTGCGACCGACGGAGTTTCCGATCTCTGAAAAGGTGATTCCGTTCGAGGTGCTGGTGAAAAATAATGGTGCGTCGGAGGTGAATCAAGTCCGAGTGATGTTTCAGGTTAACGATGGCCAGCCAGACTACGAATCGATTGCCAACTTGCCGCCGGGGCAAACTCAGGCGATCGAGTTTCGTTACGTTTTTCCAATGTCGCAGCGGCGAACGGATCGCGCTGATGATGCGGGTGGCGTCGCTTACAAAAACTACCGAGTGCGAGCGGAGATCGATCGGCAGTCGTTGAGCGAAAACGATCTGCGTTCGGACCAGTTGGCCGAGGACAGTGGCTCGTTGTACGCGGCCCGAGTTTTGGATGGGATTCCGGTTTTATTGGTCGATGGTGCACCGTCGTCGGTGTCCGAAAGAAGTGAAACTCATTACCTGCGTTCGCTGGACGTGCCAGGGTCGGGGCTGATCACCACAACGATCACGACCAGCGAACTTGAAACGGCTTCGCTGTCTCAGTATCGGGTCATCTTTTTGTGCAACATTGACGAACTGTCGCCGGGGCGGGTCACGTCGTTGGAGCAGTGGGTTGCCAATGGCGGCGGTTTGGTCGTCATGCCAGGCGACCGCGTTCGGGCTCAAACTTTTAACGATGCGTTTTATAAAGAGGGCGCTGGACTTTCGCCGGTCAAGTTGGATTCGATTAAAGGCGATCCAACATTGTCGTCTTGGGTCAATTTTGAAGTTGCGCCGCAGATCCACCCGGCTTTGGAAGTTGTTCTGGACAGTGAATCGACCAGCGTCAGTAAAATTGATGTTTTCACTTGGTGGACGTCAAAGGTGAACGAGGCTCAACTGGGCAAAACGATTTCGGTACCGTTGCGGTTAACCGACCAGACCCGCTCGCCGGCGATGGTTGAAAAAAATCTTGGTAAAGGGCGTGTCGTTTTCTTTGCGTTTCCCGCCGATGCCGATTGGTCGATGTGGCCCACGGGAGCGACCTTTGTTCCGATTACGCTGGGCATGATCGATGACTTTGTGGGGCGGTCGAGCGAAAGCAGTGTGGTGCAGTCGGGCGACGAAATTAAGTTTCCGGTGGATGTGTCGGTTTACAAAAACCGGATCACGCTGACGAACCCAGCCGGCGAAAAGGTCGAAGCTGTCGCCGCGCCGGTTGATCGTCCGGGTTCCTCGAATGTCGAAGGCTCAAATGACAGCGTTTCAATTGACCAAGCCACCGACGCGGCGACGGTACCGGTTGGCCGCGATGCTGGAGACCTGGCTGCCAGCAGTGTGCTTTACCAAGCTCAGTTCCCACCGATTTCGGGCAGCGGGTTTTACAAGCTGGGTTTGAGCCGGAACCTTGGCGGGGAAGACGAGGTTTTATTTGCGGCCAACGTCGATACGGCCGAAGGTGACCTCAAACGAATCCCTGAAAATAGAACCGCAGGCGATTTTTTTGGTGCGAATGTGTCAATGGTTTCAGAAGCCGATTTGGCTGATCAATCGGTCAAAGGCGGTTCATCAGAAATTTGGATGACGGTCCTGTCGATCTTGTTTGTGGCTTTGATGGCTGAGCAGTTTTTGGGTTGGTTTTGGGGCAGGAAACGATGATACGACTCCGAATATTCGCCGCGATCATTGTTGGAGGCATTTGTCTGGCCGGCCCAGCAAACGCTCAGTTTGGATTTCCATTCCGAGCCGACTCGGGGATTGATCCGGCCACGGCTGATTTGACTGCGATTCGAACTGACCCCGAACTCGAGGCAATTCTTGAAAAGGCCGAACGATTTAAGCAAGACGATAATTTCCGAGTGGCCACGCAGTTGCTGCAGGCGGTGTTGGAGCGGTCGGGCGATGCGCTTTACAGTGACGACGGGCAGATTTATTACAGCCTGGTCCGGCAGGTCGAACAGCGATTGAGCGAGCTTCCGCCGGAAGGGCTGTCGGCGTATCGGGTCAATGCCGATGCCGAAGCCAAAGCTTTGATCGCTCGTGGGAAAAGTGGCAATGAGATCGCGGCACTCAATCAAGTGGTCAGCAAGTACTTTATCAGCAGCGTTGGTGACGACGCAGCGGCGCGATTGGGCAGTCTTTATTTAGAGCGTTACGATTTTGTCGGTGCTCGACGGATGTTCGAAAAAGCAATTCGCCATCCGGACTCCGACTTGGACGCCTCTAGTTTGCTCGCCAAAATCGCTCTCTGTGATTTATTTTTGGGCGACATGGCGGCTGCGGAAAGCAATGTTGCCAAATCGTTGAATGAGAATCCCGAGCTTCGAGCCGCTCAGTTGGTTGCCAAGAAAATTATTTCGATCAAAGACGGTGACGCGCAACTGGCCGAACGAAAGGTCGCTGTCGTTTCCGGAGTCAAAATGCCGCTGGGTTCGGCTGATCGATACAACGTCAGCTTGCCAGTGAACGCTCGCATGCATTGCGAAGAATTGGTTTCGGCATTCCAGTACTATTACGAACCGAAAACTCGTTATCGCCGCCCGTCGGACACCCGCGGCATTGTTTTGGGAGGAGAGGCCGCATTCGGCAACCCGGTCAGTGGCACGCGAAACGGGATTGAAACCCGTTTGGTTTCGGGGTGGAAGGAAAACCGTTGGCGGCCCGCGGGCATGTTGTTGTTTGCTTCGGGGCAAGCGTTTTTTGAAACCGCACAAGATTTGGTTTCGCTCAATACGAAAGATATCCCGATCGATACGAGTCTTTCCTTGAGCGGAAAATTGTCGGCCGAATTGACTGGCTGGCGCAGCGTTTGGACCAACCGATTCGAAATTGACCACGCCACGATGACTCGGCAAACGATCGAACGGCAGTTCGGCGGTCGCGGGCTTAGCTCCAATGTGAAAAAACGAGCCGCCGGGCCGGTCCAGCCGTCTTCGGTGCCTGAAGTGCAACTGTACGGCGATCAAATTGCGGCTCAAATGTCGATCGTTGACAACGTGTTGTATTCGATCGAAGGCGATGCCGACGATGGCGTCGTGAGCCGGCGAATCCAAGTTCAACGCAACACGAATTGGGGCCAAGGCTACACGCGAAGTCGCTCGAATCGATTGGTCGCCTACGACTTGGACAAACAAGGAACGGTGCGTTGGCAGTTACCGGTCCAATTCGCGGCCCAACAAAATCGCCCCGGACCAGACGAAGCCTTCGATGCGATTGACGAGGAAGCGACCGGGTTTTTGGCCGAAGGCGGAGCGATGGGGGCACCGGTTGGCTTTGGCGATTCGATCTTGGTGCCTATCAATCGCGGCGGTGCGATTTGGGTTTACGCTCTGGATCCGCGGAACGGTGGCAAAACGATTTGGAAGTCTTTCCTGTGCGAGGAACCTTCGACGGGCGCGACGGCTTGGTCGCCGATTAATTTGTCGATTGACGGCAGCGATGTTTTTGTTTCATGTGGGCTGGGCGTTATCTTTGTTTTGGACGCATCGACGGGGCAAGTCCGCATCGCCCGACGTTATCAACGCGGCGGAACGGAGGATCGGTTCTTTCGTGAAAACGGCTGGGGCGGGCTGTACAAAAAAGTTTTCAATGCAGGCTGGTCGTCGGATACGGTCATTCCATGGGGCCGGCAATTGGTTTGCCTGTCTTCGGATGCCAAACGCATTGAATCGATCGACCGAGAAACTGGCCAGTTGGTATGGGAGCAAGCCTTTGATCCGATCTCGCGGCGTTTGGACTATTTGATCGGCGTCAAAAACGGAATTTTATATGCGGGTGGGCCCGAAACGGTTGCGGCCATTAGTTTGGATTCGGGGCGTCTGCTGTGGGGCGGCGATCCCGTTTTCCGTGGCGATGTGTCCTATGGCAAAGGCATGCTAACGGCCGACGGAATCTATGTCCCGGCCGGAAATCGGATCCTGAGGTTCGCATTGATGCCGGACGAACCCGAAACCATGATCAAGCCATTGGACGATATCAAAGTCGATCTGGGTGGCGCGCCGGTGGGCAATTTGTTTAGCGATGGCCAACGGATTTGGGTTCATGGCGGAAACCGAATTTACGCTTTGGAGGTCAAACAAAAATGATTTTGGCCGAAACAAGTTTCCTCGAGTGGTTGGTCGTCAACGATTCAAACCAAGCTGGCACGCCGCGTCTTCAATGGACAAACATGCCCGAGTCGTGGGGCGTGTTTGTCTTGATTTTGGTGGTCGCGTTGATCGCGTTTGTGGTGTTTTGGCTGTACCGCCGAGAGATCAACACGTGCCCCAAACCAATCAAGACGCTGATGGGTGGGCTACGCCTGGCGGTGCTTTTGCTTTTGGTCCTAATGTGGCTCAAGCCGTCGGTTTATTACCAGCAGGTCAGTGAAATCAAGCCGACCATCTCGTTGCTGCGCGATCGCTCGCTTTCGATCGCTCAAACGGATAAGTTTTCCAACGAAACGGATGCCAAGCGACTGGCTGAACTCACGGGCGAGCCGCTGAACGAGCTGCGTTCGGGTTTGGTGCCGCGCGGCCGATTGATCAATCAAGCTTTCAAAGAAAACCCTGCGGTTGTGAGTCAGCTGCGCGAGAAAGGGAACCTTCGCGTTGTCGATTTTGCTACGGGCAGCAAACAGGTGGCGTTGCTTCCGGCGAGACAAAATTCGAATGGAGGTGAAGCCTC
>CAZROJ010000032.1:6738-12188 GCA_964601665.1 uncultured Pirellulaceae bacterium | reverse complement strand
AGCGATGCGGGAAGCTCAAGCGATGCGGGAAGCTCAAGCGACGCGGGAAGCTCAAGCGGTGATGAAGTTTCCAACGATCCGGATTCGCTTGACCGCAGCGGGCAAGCCGATCCATCGACTGAAATTCCCGACCTTGTGCCTGATGGTTTAGGAACGGACCTGTTTCAGGCGGTTCGAGAATCGCTGGACAGTAATGCTCGGGTATCCGCCGTGGTGTTGGTTTCCGAAGGGCAGCACAATGGCAGCGAAGATGCCGTGGCGATCGCTCGAAAAGCAGCCGAACAAGGCGTTGCGATTTATACCGTCGGTGTCGGTGATCCAACGCCGCCGCGGAATTTGAGCGTCAATGAAGTTTATGTTCGCGAGAAAGCCTACCCCGACGAACCTTTCGAGGTGGAAGCGGTGCTGCAGTCGACGCGGGTGGGTGACGAGGGAATTCCGACCGAACTTCAGGTGGAATTGATTCAACAGCGAATCGACGATGCCTCGGGCAAATTGGGCCCACCCGTTTCGGTCAAGCAACAGGTCGTCAATCCGCCTGCCAGCGGCGGTCGCATGCGAGTGGATTTTGGGCATGTTTTGGGGCAGCCGGGCAAGTATGTTTTTACGGTCCAAATCCCACAACTGGCTGGCGAAACGGATCTTGATGACAACTCGCGTTTGTCCAGCGAAATGGAAGTGGTCGATGCCAAGGTGAAGGTGTTGCTGGTGTCGGGTTTGCCCAGCTGGGACTATCAACAGGTGTCTCGATTGCTGCAACGTGATTCGACGGTGTTGCTTTCGTGTTGGCTTCAATCGCTGGACGAAAGCCGGCCGCAAGAGGGCGACGCGCCGATCACACGTCTGCCGCAAACACTGGAAGAAATATCGCAGTACAACGTTGTGATTTTGATGGATCCAGATCCAAAAGATTTTTCGCGGGAGTGGATTTCGACGTTGCAAAAATATTGCAAAACGAATTTTGGTGGCGTCATGTTCGTCGCCGGCCCTCAATTTTCGGGTGAGTTCGTCACGATGAATCGCTTGAAGGACATTCGCAATCTGTTGCCGGTTCGCTTCGGCGATAGCCAGTCGATCGAAGAAACGGAAGTCTTGGCGATGGCGCGTGATTTTTCGGCCAGCCAAATGTTGCCGGTCAAATACAACATGGACCACCCGGTGATGTCTTTTCGTAGTTCGCCGGCGGAGTCCGAAGAAATTTGGAATTTGATGCCGGACATTTATTGGAATTTTCCGGCGATCGCTCCCAAACCGACCGCGCGGGTGCTGTTGGAACGCGGCGAACAGCTTGGCAATGATGACAATCAACCGCTGTTGGTGGCCAGCCGATATGGCTCGGGGTCGGTGCTGTACATGGGTTTTCAGGAAACGTATCGCTGGCGACGGCTCGGCGTTCAGGCTCAGTATTTTGATCGTTTTTGGATCCAAGCGGTTCGGTTTTTGATTGAGTCTCGCTCGATGCAAGGAGCTCGACGAGGGTTCTTGGATGTCGAGAAAAAACAATTTGAACTTGGCCAACGAGTCCGGTTTGTGGGGCGAGTTTTGGATGTTGACTTCGAGCCTTCTCGGGCGGCGTCTCATCAGGTCGAAATCCTCAGTGAAGACGGTTTGGCGAAGGAGGTAACGCTCAAACGAGTGCCGAATTCGCAAGGCAGCTACGAAGGAAGTTTTGATGCCGTTCGATTGGGGGCGTACGAGGCGACATTAAAGGTGACCGGCGAAGCGGATGCAAAGCTGATTCAGCCGATCAGTTTTCGAGTACTCCCGCCCAGTGCCGAAGCGGGCGCGGATTGGTTGAACGAAAAATTGCTGCGACAGATCGCGCAGGAATCCGGCGGCCAGTACCTACCGCTCAGCCAGCTGAAAACTTTGCCGACAATGATTCCCGACGCGATCGAACGAGTCGAATTTAATAGCCCGCCGCAACCGCTGTGGGATTGCAGTCAATTGCTTCGATGGACTTTTTACTTGCTGCCAGTTTTACTGCTGTCCCTTGAGTGGACCATTCGAAAATGGTTCAAGCTGTTGTAAGTTCAGGGGCTGCCAATTTTACTGTCAGACCAAAATAGAATTTGCCGCGTTGCATTTCGCGGATTGACCACATGAACAACGCTAATCCGATCCTGCAAAAGATTTCGAGCCTCCGGTCACAGCTGACGCGGTGGATTTTAGTCCGCGGCTTTGGTCATTGGCTGCTGATCGCTGTCGGCGTGCTGCTGGCGGACATGGCGCTGGATCGATTGTTCAAAATGGATTTCGCTCAGCGAGCTGTCATGCTGGGGTTGATCGGCGTTTTGATGGCGGTCGTGCTATTTTGGAAAGTGCTCAAGCCGCTTTGGCTGCGTCCGAGCGATGAGGCTTTGCTGTATGAGGTCGAACGAAAGCATCCAGAGCTTCAGGAAAGCTTGCTGTCGGCGCATCAGCTGGGCAAACAAAGGCAAAACGATCGAACGACGGCCGGCGTTTCGCGTGAGC
This sequence comes from uncultured Pirellulaceae bacterium, assembly GCA_964601665.1. Classification (GTDB taxonomy): domain Bacteria; phylum Planctomycetota; class Planctomycetia; order Pirellulales; family Pirellulaceae; genus Mariniblastus. Next base: position 9,713 of record CAZROJ010000032.1, on the reverse strand, counting down.
TGGTTGACGTAACCATTCAAAAGGGATTCGCAGACGCAGCGAAAATTGATTTTGGGAAATCGTTGGACGCTAACAAGCAAAACCTTAACTGGGGGCTTTTGGTGACAGGGATTTTGCTGGCCGGTGTTATCGGCGTTGGCGTCGTCGGCAATTCGTTTTTAAACACGTGGTTTCGTCGCAACTTATTACTGACCAACGACCAGTGGCCGCAAGAAACGTACCTGCAAATTGTCGGCGTCGAAGATGGGATTTTAAAATTACCACGCGGCATCGATCATCGACAGTTGGTTTTGGTGTCGGACGCCAGTGCGGTTTCCGACGTGCCGGTTTCGCTGGAAATTGACAATCCTGCTGGCCGTTCGATGGTACCAATGAAACGGACGGGCAAACCCGACGGCCGCGAGCATGTGTTCATGTTTCATAACGTTTCGTCAGAATTTCGAATTCGAGCCACCGGCGGCGATGACGTGACGGACTGGATTCAGGTTCGGTTGGTTGAACCGCCCAGTATTGAAGACTTAATAGTGGCCGCTCGCCTGCCCGAATACACCGGCCAAGCTCCTCAGGAATTGGCGGGGCCGGGGCCGTTTTCGGTGCTGCGGAATAGCCAGCTCCAGATTAGCTTGAAAACCAATCAACCAGTCCGAGCGGCGACGCTGGAAAATGCTGGGACGTCGACGCCGCTGGTTGCCAAAGATGCGAACAACCAATCGTTCGCGGTGGTGCAACCGAAGCAGGGTGGTCTGTCCGGGGGCGAATACGAAATCCGATTGAAATCCGCAGACGGTGTTCAGAACGCTCGGAAAACAAAATTTAAAATTACCATCAAAGAGGACAAGCCGCCGGTGGTTCGCGCTTCTTTATTGGGCATCAGCGGGTTGGTGGTTCCTCGAGCCACGATTCCGGTTTCTTTCCAAATCGACGATGAATACGGCATCGAAAAAATTAGTTTTCAGTGCGACTGGAAATCCGAAGTCGATGGCAAAGAGGTCATGGTGAACGACCAAATTGTCGAAGTGGCAAACGCGGGTCAACCGGGTTTGCTGGCCAGCAAAACGCAAACGCTCAGCGACGTTGTACCGTTGGAAATCGAGCAATTTGATTTGTTGCCCGGCACGACGCTGCGGTTTTCAATGTCAGGTAAAGATTTTTACCCAGAAGCCGAAAACACTGGCCGCTCGCAAGAGTTTCTTTTGCGAGTCGTCACCGAAGCCGAACTTCGCTCGGACCTGCTGCTGCGGGAAATTGAGCAACGGCAAGCTTTCGACCAAGCCTATCAGGCTCAACTTTTGCTTACCACGGAACTGCAGTCGATCATTTTGAAAACAAAATCGGCCGACCAGGGTGACGCCGAATTTATTGCGAAGCTGGAACAGTCCTTGATCACGGCGACACGTGAACAAAAATCCATCGGCACGCAAGTTGTTAGGATTGCCGATCGCTTTGAAGATTTTTTGGTCGAAGTGAAAAACAACAAACTGGACGAAGCCGAAAATGAACTTGCGCCAGATCAACAGATTGAAAAACGCTTTGACTTGCGAATCATCCGTCCGATCCGCCAAATGGACGAAAATTCGATCGCGCTGTCGGCGCAGCACATGGACCATTGCCGTTCGCTGGCGAGTGATCCCGCAGGGCTTAAAAAAGCTGCCGCCCAAGCCGAGATTGCTCAGCAGGAAACGTTGAGGCAGATGAAAATCATTTTGTCGGCGATGAATGACTCGGAAGGGTTTCAAAAAATTATTAACCAGATCATTTCGATCCGAAACGCCAACGACGAAATGATAAAAAGAATTGATTCTGGAACGAAACCTGAACCCGACAAAATTGACGAAGACAGTATTTTTGACTGACGATTGAAATCAACGCGAGGCTTTCGTGGCATCGAGTTGGTTGGTGAAGTTGTCATTGTCGTGATTGAAACCGACGAGTCTTTTCATACGATTTATCGCTACGGCGAACGATATTTTTTTGGAGCCAGTGATGCCGACGTCTTCATTTATCAAAACAATTTGTCTTGTGATCGCCATCCTGCTTGGCAGCGGTTCGTCTGTCTTTGCGCAGGACGATGACCAGCAGTCGAAAACGGAGCTTGGCTTACGGCAGCAATTGGTACAACTGAAAATGCAAGAGGTCGAAAAGCAATTCCGTGCCATTGCGACTCGACTGGAAAAAGAACGGCCCGAACAGGCCAAGCTTTTGACGGCAGCTTACCAGCAGTCAAAAGAACAGTTGATCACGGTCAAAATGGAGGCGATCACCAAGCTTTTGAATCAAAACAAACTGGCCGAAGCACGGCAACTCCAGCTGGAGGTTAAAGACGGGCTCAACGCCTTGGTCCGATTGTTGACTCAGCAAAAGGCCCCCACGCTGAACAAACAGCAGGAAATGGACCAGTTGAACGAATGGAAGAACGAGATCCAAAAGCAACTTCGCGACCAGCAAAAACAAACGGCTGAAACGCGGAAAGTTGCCAACAAAGAAAAGACCCTGCAGAAGCTTCAGGCCCAGATTGAGTCGTTGGATAAACTTGCCAAGCAGCAACAGTCGTTGCTTGAAAAGACAAAGCGCAGCGAAAATGCTCCACTGCGAGACTTGGACAAGATCGCAGACCAGCAATTTGAAATTCGCAAGCAAACCGAGGACTTGAAAAAGCAAATTGGTAACGCGGGCCAGCCGAGTGATCAAGCGCCTTCTAAGTCAACGGAAAAGCGTGGTTCGAAAGCGGACCAAGATGGCTCGTCGGATCAAAAATCTAAATCCGAAAATGCCTCAAGCGACGATTCGGATTCACCCAATCCAGACGGCGATAGCGAAGAAGAAAAAAAAGACAGTCAAAAAGCAAAATCGGGTGGCCAAGCCGACCAAGAAAAAGGCGAGGCCAAACGGGACAACGAAGCCGATGGAAAGGAATCTCAGAACGGCAAATCTGGACAGCAAGGAAGTGAGTCGAGCAGCGGCAAATCCGACGATGG
>CAZROJ010000032.1:0-6638 GCA_964601665.1 uncultured Pirellulaceae bacterium | reverse complement strand
AAATCAAACGAATCCGATAGCAGTCAGTCGGGGAAAAATGGCCAGCAAGGACAGCCACAAAGCGGACAACAATCTGCCCCCCAACCCGGTGAAAAGGAGCTGGAAGAATCTCAGCAAGCTCAGGCCAAGGCCGAAGAAAAACTTGGCAGCGCCCAGCCCGAAGATGCCGCCGCCAGCCAACAAAAAGCACTCGACAAGATGAACGAGGCCTTGGAAAAACTAGAAAAAGAAAAGCGTCGAATCGAGTCTTTGCCGCCCGAGGTATTGGAGCAGATGGCCGAAGACCAGAGACGCTTGCGCGACAAGGCGATGGAGGTCGCCGAGAAAATTGAGAAATCGCCCGCCGCCAAACCGAACGACGACCAACAAACCAGTGACCAAGCAGGTCAGAAACCTGGCCAGCAGGCAATGCAGGATGCCGGTCAGGCTCAGCAACAGGCGGCCGAGCAAATGCAGGAGCAGGATGCTGAAGGGGCCGAAGAAAATCAGCAGCAGGCTCAAAATAAAATGAAACAAGCGATTGATGAAATCGAGGAACGACTGGCTCAACTGAAAGACGAAACCCGCGAAGAAAAACTGGCTCGGCTGGAGGCACGTTTCAAGGAAATGCTGGAACGGCAACGCGCGACGTCGGCGGTCACGATCGAAATCGATGACAAGCGAGCCGTTTTGAAGACGCTTCAAACTCGCGATCAGTTGTTGATGTTCCGGATGGCCAACGACGAATCCGAACTCAATGAATCGGCTCAGCAAGCCTACGATTTATTACTGGAGGACGGCACGAGTTTTGTTTTTCCGGAGGTGGTTGCCGACTTGCAGGAGCAGCTGACCAACGCCGCCAAACTTTTGTCTAATGAAAAAACGGGGGCTTACACTCAGCTGGTCCAGCAAGAAATCGAGTCCACGATTTCCGATTTAATCGACGCGCTAAAGCAGGCTCAAAACGCTGGCAGCGGCGGGGGCGGGGGCGGCGGAGGTGGGGGCGGTGAGAAGAGCGAACAGCCTTTGTTGAAAAAATCGGCGGAGCTCAAAGTTTTGCGAATCCAACAACTGCGTTTGAATCGGCGAACAAAGAAAATCGACCAACTCAAAGGCCAGCCCGATATGGATGCCAGCGTTATTTTAAAAGAGCAACAGGCGGCTGCGGAGTTTCAAGCAAAGTTGATCGAGATGACCGATCAAATCTTGGAGAAGTCTTCGCAGTAATTTCGGACAGACCGGTGGGTTCAAGGGGCGGTCTCGAGTTGCTGATTGAGGCCCAACCCCGATCGCCAAAACGGCTCACCCTGAAATTAAGCGGTGAAAAAGCGCTAAAGCGCTAAGGCGATCGGCAGTTGAATTTCTACCGCTGATGTTGGCAACGATTGCGAATCCTGGGCGTATTGCCCGGTAGTTTCTCAATCGCCTTTTGCCTAAGGCACTTCCTTTTCATAGCGAACCCAGTCCCCATTGATCAAGCGTTCCTGCGGTGCGAAGCGAGACTTGTACCGCATGTGGGGCGATTGAGCGATGTAGTAACCTAGGTACAGATGCTTCAAACCATGAGCCTGGCAAAACTGGATTTGTTTGAGAATCGAGTAGGTCCCGATGCTCTGTTTGACGTAAGTCGGATCGTAAAATGTGTAGACGGCGGAAACCGATGTTCGGCCAAGATCACAAAGTGCGACGCAGATCAGCTTTTCGTCGTCCCAATAGGTGATTTCGAATGAATCCATGCAGCTACGGACAAATCCCCACACGTAGCCTTCTTGATCAATCTCCGAATCCTTTGCGGACAGGCCTCGAATTCTTCGATGACGATTGAACAAGTCAATGCGTTGACTATCGCAAGTTGGCTGAGTCAATTCCTGTCGAAACTGACGATCATTTTTAGCCAAAACTCGTTTGGCATTTTTCGAAAACTGATACTCGTCACAAAGGACTCTTGCGGGCTGGCAAGCACTGCAGCTGGGGCACTTGGTTTGGTAAACAAATTCTCCCGTGCGACGATGGCCGGCCGCCAGTCGCCAATCGGTTTCCAGTCGACTCACTCGTCCCAGCGGCATGCACATCGGCATCCGAGCCGTTTGCCCGGCCAAGTAAGGACAAGCTTCTGGCTGGTCAAAAACGACAACATCTCCGAAGTCAGTGCGTGTCATAGATTTGGCTAGTGCCGGCCGAGTGAGGAAAAAATGATTGGTGCCGTTTCATCGAAACGATATCGTGTTGATTGCTTTCGCCCAAAAATAAAACGGTCGTCACGGCAGCGATTGAATTTAGGTTCTGGACTAAACTCTTGAAACCCAAAAATACCCAACTCTTAAAAACTAGGTTTCACATTGGGCACGGGACCAGGAATCGCTCCGTTTCCGCTCGGCGAAAAGATTTTCCGGTAACACAAAAATGGCCCTCCAAACAGCATTGGGACCATCAATATTAGTGGAATGTAACATAACAAAGCGCCGGCAATCGTCAAAATCGCTCCAGCCAATGCCACCGCGAACAACCCCGGCCAATTCATTTTGAGTCCTGCAAACGAAACCTTAAAGGCATCCATCCCTTCCAGTTGATATTCGGCGACCAAGAAACTTGAAAAGAAAATCCCATAGGACAACACCATCATGTAAACGATGGACACGACGTAGGCGATCACGAAAATAACAATGCCGATAATCAACGCCGCCGTGCTGCCTGAGGCAACTAGGGCCAGCATCCCGAACACGCCGACCAAGATTACAGGGATGATCGCTAGGCTGATTGCCATATAAATCAAAACCGGGATCAGCGCGGCGACGAAATGATCGAAGCCCTTGAATAGCAAATCAAAGTGCACCAAATCGCCGCGTTCTTTAGCTAAAAAGCAAAGCCCCAATCCGCAATACATCGGGCCGATCAAGACGATCGGGATAATGCCTCCCAGTACCGCCGCGACAAAACTCAGCAACCAGAAAAACCAATACTGCGGTTTCAAAAACGAGATCGAATCGAAAAACGGTTCAAAGAAACCGAGTTTCGCTTTTCGAACCATCGGTCCGCCGGCAACCGACGGCTTGGTCGGTGGATGAACGGGCGACGAGAACTGCGATCCGTATGGGTTTTGATTGGGATTTCCCGAAGACATAGGCTTGATTGATTTTTGGATGAAATGGCGGGTGTGGATGGCTTTATTATGGCCGATGGGTGATATGTTTTGCAAATTCAACGTGCAAAATTGATAAGGTAATTGCCAACAACGACCGTTGGATCAAAAACATCGACCGCCACTGGCATCAGGAAGCCCAAAATACAATCGCGGCACCGGCTATCGATGATTTAGCGACAAGTCGTTAAACTAGGCAAACCGCGATTCTCAACCTCGTTTTTCTATTTAAGGCTGACAACAAGTGAAGGCATTGGTAACCGGAGCAAACGGTTTTTTGGGCTTCCATGTCGTCAAGGCGCTCGTGCGTCAAGGCTACGAAGTCACGGGTATGACTCGCAACGAAGACCTGCGACTTAGCGGCCTGGAGGTCAAGCAAGTTCACGGGGACGTTCGCAATTTCGAACAAGTGACCGTTGCCTGCAAGGATCAGGATGTCGTTTTTCACACCGCGGCAATCTCAGGGATTTGGGGACCATGGAAGCTCTACCATGGCGTCAACACGATTGGAACCAAAAACGTTATCGAAGCGTGTCGCGAAAACGGCGTTGGTCGATTGGTCTACACCAGCAGTCCCAGCGTTACCTTTGACGGCGATCACCAAATCAACCAAGACGAATCAGCTGCCTATCCCAAGCAATGGCTTTGTCATTATCCGCACAGCAAGGCGTTGGCCGAGAAATCGGTTTTAGAGGCAAACGAGCAAGGGCGTTTGTTGACTTGCGCCTTGCGGCCGCATTTGATTTGGGGCCCCGGTGATCGGCATTTGATTCCGCGTTTGCTCAAGCGAGCCAAATCGGGACAGCTGCGTCGTGTAGGCGATGGTCGCAATCAGGTCGACACGATTTTTGTGACCAATGCTGCCGACGCTCACCTGCAAGCCGCCGAAGCGATGGATAACGAATCGCCTGTTGCGGGCAGCGCGTATTTTCTATCTCAGGACGATCCGGTTAACCTGTGGGGATGGATCAATGACATCCTGCAACTAGCTGGCGTTTCTCGAGTCAAGCGATCGATCAGCTACTATTGGGCTCACCGATTGGGTTACGCTCTGGAAACAGCGGCGCAGATAACTGGGTCCGAAAAAGAACCTCGCATGACTCGATTCTTGGCGGCTCAGCTGGCCAAGAGTCATTACTTTGATATCAGCCGAGCCAAAACGGATTTTGATTATCGGCCCAAGGTCTCCAACAGCGAAGGCATGAAACGGTTGGCAAAGTCGATGCAGAAAGCTTAAGGTAGCGTCGATGGACAAGGCTCGAGTTGAAATCAAATACTGCGTCAAATGCAAATGGTTGCTGCGGGCGGCGTGGCTCAGCCAAGAGTTATTGCAGACTTTCGAAGGGCAGCTTGGCGAAGTTGCACTTGTGCCGAGCGAGCCCGGTGTTTTTCTAGTAGCGGTAAATGGCTCGACCGTCTGGGATCGCAAGGCCGATGACGGTTTTCCAGCGGCGAAAGAATTGAAACAAAGGGTTCGCGACCTGATCGATCCGGCGATGGATCTGGGGCACTCCGATCGCAACTGAAACCACAATTGGCTACCTGACCGGTTCGGTTTTGCTAAACTGAAACGCGACAAGACTTTGGTTCGCTCTGCGTGCTGCCAAATTTTCGATTCACACCAAACTTTCCGAGGGTACCTCTCCCATGAAATTCAATCCTATTTTGTTTTTGTCGGCCGCGTTGCTTTTTGGCTGTTCGGCCGCGACAGCCCAAGAATCAACCAAGGAAGTCGATCCGGTTCGGATGGGCTGCGGCATGATGACTTTTGACACCGTTCCCGGCTGGGGGCTGCGGCCGGATGGAAGTTCAATTTTGGGGCCGACTCATGGCGGCGTGGTCGTGGACTCAAAAGGGCACGTTTACACGAGTGCTAACGCTGGAATTTTTGTTTTTTCGCCAGAAGGAAGTTTGATCAAGAAATACGTTGGCGAACAATACGCCAAATGTCACGACCTAGAAATTCGTAAAGAAGCCGACGGCGAATTTATTTACGCCGCGCGAAATGCCAACGGCGAAGGCATTAAAATGAACGTGCAAACCGGCGAAATCGCGCTCAAGCTGCCGTTTCCAAAAGAGTCTGGATTGACGCTGAAACGTTTTTCGCCGACAGCCATTACGGTCGCCAGCAACGGCGACATTTTCCTTGCCGACGGTTACGGCAGCAATGTGATTTTCAAATTTGACAAAACGGGCAAATACTTAATGCACTTCGGCCAGGCCGGAAACGATTTGAAACAGTTTCAAGTCTGCCATGGCATGACGCTAGATACTCGCTACAAGCCCAACCGATTGCTAATCTGCGATCGCAATCACGAGCCCAAAGGCCGCCTGCTCCATTACACGCTCGACGGAAAATTCATCGAAGAAGTCATCACCGGGCTCGGCATGCCAACTTCGGTTGCCATCCAAGGTGACTACGTTTCAGTGCCCGACTTGCATGGTCGCGTGGTGATTTTGAACAAACAAAATGTGATCATGGCGGTGCTGGGTTTTAATCCAAACCCGAAACTGGGCCGAAATTACAAGGTCCAGCAAAAGGACTGGATCGAGGGCGTGTTTAGCGGAACCCACGGTTCTTACTGGGACGCCGATGGAAACCTGTACGTGCAAGACTGGAATGTTTCCGGTCGCTTGATGAAGCTGCAACGCGTCAAGTAACAACCGGACTCCAAAGGCCCGGACCGACCTCAGATCCAAATCGAATCTTTGGTTCGGGCGAAACCGCCCCGATGGCACGCTTGGTCGCAGGTTCGATCAACCTGGCCGCGTCGAACGTGATCACTTGGCCTGTTTGGCGTCGATTGTCCATGGCTTTGTTGGCGAACGGTCGGTCGTTTCAAAAAACTGTGTTCGCAACGCAGGCCTGCCTTTGTTTGGCTTGGCGTCTTGCAGGCTTCGGCGATCGTAAGTGATCCAGTAACGAGAGTTTTTCTTGAGTATCAAGTCAACATGGTCATTGGCATCGAACGATTCGTTTTTTGTGGTTCCTTCAAAAACGACTTCTTTATCGCTGTCGGTCACCCGTACCTTGATTGCCACGCGTTCGCCGGAACGGTCAACGGCCCGGACCCGCCACAGCACTTGATCTGGCTTGAGTTCAAACTTGTCGCGAATGTAACGCTGCGTCACATTGGTCGACCAAACGTTGGGCGAATTGCGAGCCCAGACCATTGGGAAACGCAAGCCAGTGTCCTTGAAGCTGACCGCGTAAATCGAATGGGCCGGTTCGTCAATCTTCGCCAGTGACGCTCGTTTGGAAAACCAGCCACGATTCAATTGATCGCCCGTCGGTTCCGCGGCTCCGGTGTACTTCCATTGCCCATCCCAAATTTCGACCCAAGAATGATTGCCGCTGCCGTCGGTCCATTTTGGAATGCCAACAAAACGCGCGGGAATGCCGACGGAGCGACAAGCGTTGATCAGCAGGACTGAAAGGCCCGTGCAGGAAGCCAAACCTGATTCGATCGATTCATAGGGGCCTTGGTCGGCGCGTTTTCGCTTGGTCGAGTATTTGACG
>CAZROJ010000031.1:18832-29293 GCA_964601665.1 uncultured Pirellulaceae bacterium | reverse complement strand
TTGCAATTCGATCGCGTAGTTGGCTGGCCAACGTCGTCGGCGAAACCGTGGCAGCGATCGGGGCGACATCCGCCTGCTGCTGTCGCTGCTGAACAATCGACGAAATCATGGCATCGCTAATACCACTTTCGTCGCCTTGGCTGGCAGCCGATTGTTGCTCAAGCACCATCGCGTGTTGCTTCAAGTTACTTTCAAAAAGATTTTTAGCCTCGGGCAAAATTTGATCGACGGGCTGATCTTTGATTACCGAAGCAATCGCCGACGAGACCGCAGCGACGATTTCGCGGGTCTCGGGGTCTACCAAAATTTGTTGCTCTTTGTTTCGAGCAGTTTGCTCGGCGATCGAACCGAGTTCCGAGTATCGCTCCAATTCGCGAGCGACCTGATCCACATTGGGCTCGACATTTTGCTCAATCGGATAGTTCAGCTTCGCTCGACCGGCCAGCTGCTGGCTAGTCGGGTGAGCGGAATCAATTCGCTGGAATTTTACGGGCTCCGTCGGCGTGGCTTGTGACTGCGTCGGCGACGACTCAGGTTGCACCAGCAGCGAATCGCTAAGAGGAATCGATTGCTGGATTACCGGCGTGCCCCAATGGTTGGCGGCAAAAGCGTTATCAAAATCGGCACGCGCTACGAAATGTTCTTCCGGCTGGCTGATCGGCATCACGACTTCCGATGCTCGCGGATTGACAGCGTCTTGATTGGTTGCCGGCTGGGCAATCGACGGATCGATCGCCGGGGGTTCCGATGGCTGAATTGTCGCACTCGGTTCCGAAACCCCACGTCTTGTGCGATAATCTTCTACGTATTTATCAAGCCGCCGCTCGACGATCATGCTCGGTCGAGGCTGCGAAATGGAGTCCTGGCGCAGGATCCTGCCATTGTCGGCGACGACGCGGTTTGATGTGCCGACCGGAGCATCGCTCGGGCTCGGCACAGGCCGATTTTTTGTAGTCGAAAAATTGACTGAAACCTGCGACGATCCCGCACCCGGCAATTTGGCCGGGCGAAATCGACGTTCGGTTTGATGAGTGGTTGATTGATTCATCCTGCACCTGCTGGAAAACGGAAGTGTCCCGTATCTCTATCTTCGGTTCGGATTGTGATAGTCTTGAGCTGTCGGTAGATTAGTGAAGCTTTAATCGCGGATTGCCGTGTAAAATGCGACTTGGCGATCCCCCCGATTTGCCCAGACTTGAGCCAATACATTTACCTGTTTTGCCAAAAGCCTTTCCAATTACCATGGGACGGCACAACGCTTGCCGGTTAGATACAAAAAGACTGCACGGTAAACGTGCAACAAATCGAGCTTTGAATCGAATTCAAGACATCCTTTAAGCCAATTGATTGCTGTGACTGTAGCCGAAAAAAACTCCGTTGCTGAATTGTTCCTGCAGCGTTTAGAAAACGAGATCTTGGTCCTTGATGGCGCGATGGGCTCCATGATTTACGGCTTGGAGCTTTCCGAGGCCCAAGTGCGCGGTGAACGTTTTAAGGATTGGCACAAAGACCTTAAAAACTGCACGGACATTTTTGGGCTGACCAACCCGGAAGCCATTGTTGGGCTGCATCGCCAGTATTTGGAAGCCGGCGCTGACATCATTGAGACCAACACCTTTAACGCCAGCCCAGTCGGATTGGCTGACTTTGATCTGCCCGAAGACATCGTGCGAGAAATTAATTTCGCTGCCGTCGCCAATGCGAAAAAAGCAACCGAAGAGTTCACCCTGTTGACGCCCGAGAAGCCTCGGTTTGTCGCCGGTTCGATGGGCCCCACTTCACAGCAAACCGCGATTTCTACCAAAGTCGAAGATCCATCGTTTCGCGGGATCACGTTTCAGGAGATGGAGGCGTCCTATTACTTGCAAGCCAAAGCGTTGATCGAAGCGGGGGTGGATATTCTATTCCCCGAGACGGTCATCGACACGCTGAATTTGAAGGCCTGCTTGTTTGCGATCGATCGCTACTTTACCGAATCGGGCAATACGGTTCCGGTCATGGTTTCGGGAACGTTCGATAAAGGCGGCGCGACGTTTGTCTCGGGCCAATTGGTCGAAGCGTTCTGGCACAGCGTTTCCCACTTCCCCATGGCCAGCGTGGGCATGAACTGCGCTCTCGGTCCCGACGTCATGCGCTCGCACATCGAAGAACTTTCAAAAATCGCGACGCCGTTTATTAGCTGCCACCCTAACGCCGGCACGCCCAACGAAATGGGCCAGTTCGATCTTTCGCCCGCGGACATGGCGGCGGACATCCGCGAATGGGCCAACGAAGGCTGGCTGAACATCGTCGGCGGCTGCTGCGGCACCACGCCCGCTCATATCAAAGCAATTTCCGAGGCCGTCAAAGGCCTGCCGCCACACCGGCGAAACAAGGTCAAACCGTTGACGCGGCTGTCCGGTTCCCGGCCGCTTACGATGCGCGAGGACGCCAACTTTTTGATGGTCGGCGAACGGACCAACGTAACCGGCTCGCGCAAGTTCGCTCGTTTGATCCGCGAAGAACAATTGGAAGAGGCCATCGAGGTCGCTCGTGATCAAGTCAGCGGCGGTGCGGCGGTCATTGATATCAATATGGATGACGCGTTGCTGGACGGCGAAGCGGCGATGACGAAGTATTTGCGGTTGATTGCCAGTGAGTCGGATATCAGTGCCGTTCCAATTATGATCGATAGCTCGCGTTGGTCGGTCATCGAAGCCGGACTGCGGTCGGTGCAGGGCAAGGCGATCGTGAACTCAATCAGCCTGAAAGAAGGCGAAGCAGATTTCCTCGAAAAAGCTCGACTCGTTCGACGCTACGGTGCGGCAGCGGTTGTGATGGCCTTTGACGAAAAAGGACAAGCGGTCGAGGCCGATGACAAAGTGCGAATTTGCAAGCGTGCTTATGATTTGCTGACCCAAGAAGTCGGCTTTCCGCCGGAAGATATTATTTTTGACCCCAACATTTTAACCGTCGCCACGGGCATGGAGGAACACGACAATTACGCCGTGAACTTCTTCGAAGCGACGCGGCGGATCAAAGAAATTTGCCCCGGTGCAAAAATCTCCGGCGGCGTTTCGAACGTCAGCTTTAGCTTTCGCGGCAACAACACGGTTCGCGAAGCAATCAATGCTGCGTTCTTGTACCATGCGATCGAAGCCGGTTTGGATATGGGAATCGTCAACGCGGGACAACTGGAAATCTACGAGGAAATCCCAAAAGACTTACTGGAAAAGGTCGAGGACGTTCTGCTCAACCGCCGCCCCGATGCGACCGATCGATTGCTAGAATTTTCTGAAACCGTCAAAAGTAGCAAGAAGAAAGGCAGCGGTGAGGACTTAACTTGGCGAGAAGCTGCCGTCGAACAGCGTCTGCAGCACGCTTTGATTAAGGGCATCACCAAATACGCCGAAGAGGACGCCGAAGAAGCTAGGCAGAAATACGATAAGTGCTTGTCGATCATCGAAGGCCCGATGATGGAGGGCATGTCGATCGTCGGCGATTTGTTCGGCAGCGGGAAAATGTTCCTGCCGCAGGTGGTCAAGTCCGCTCGCGTCATGAAAAAAGCGGTGGCCTATTTGATGCCGTTCATGGAGCAAGAAAAGCTGGACGCGGGACTGGAAAGCCAATCCTTTCGTGGCAAAATTTTACTGGCGACCGTCAAAGGCGATGTCCATGACATTGGTAAAAACATCGTCGGCGTGGTGCTCGGCTGTAATAACTACGACGTCGTGGATCTGGGCGTGATGGTTTCTTGCGATGACATTTTGGCCGCCGCCGTCGAACATGGCGTGGACATCATCGGCCTCTCTGGGTTGATTACGCCATCATTGGATGAAATGGTTTACGTCGCCAAAGAAATGAAACGCACGGGCATGAACATCCCCTTGTTGATCGGTGGCGCGACGACCAGCGATAAACACACCGCGGTTAAAATCGCCCCACAGTACGATCACGCGGTGATCCATGTACTGGACGCTTCGCGAAGTGTCGGCGTGGTGGACCGTTTGATCAACAAAGAATTAAAGCCGGCTTACTTGGCCGAAAACGATCAACTCCAGGCAACGCTGGTCGCTGGCTACGAAGAACGCCAGATGACGCTGGTGCCGTACGAAGAAGCTTTTGAAAAGCGTTTTCAAACCGACTGGAACGAAGTCGACGTGGCCAAACCCGCTTTCACTGGCACTCGATTGGTGGGCACACCTGGGACTGACAACGGCTGCGATTCGCTGCCAGCGGTCGAGATGGAAGTCAGCCTTGAAGAAATCGCTGAATTCATCGACTGGTCTCCGTTTTTTGCTTCATGGGAACTTCACGGCAAGTATCCAAAAATCCTAGAAGACGAAGTTGTGGGCGAAGAGGCGACTAAGTTGTTTGCCGATGCCCAAGCTTCATTGAAAGAGATTTTCGATGGCAAGAAACTTTCCGCTCGCGGCATTTATGGTTTCTGGCCGGCCAACAGCGATGGCGACTCGGTCATACTTTGGAAAGACGAAAACCGCAGCGAGCCGTTGACCAAGTTTCACATGTTGCGGCAGCAGTGGCAGCGCAAGGGCATCAAGCATTTCCGTTCACTGGCCGATTACGTGGCTCCGATCGATTCCGGTCGCGCGGATTACGTGGGTGCGTTTGCGGTCACGACCGGACACGGCTGCGACGAATTGGCCGCCAAGTATCGCGAGGACTTGGACGATTACAACGCGATCATGGTGTCGGCTCTTGCTGACCGACTGGCCGAAGCGTTCGCCGAAATGATGCACAAGCAAGCGCGGCAAGACTGGGGCTTTGGCGTCGATGAAGGGCTTTCGCATGAAGAGCTAATCAAAGAAAAGTACCGTGGCATTCGGCCGGCCGCTGGCTATCCCGCTTGCCCCGACCACACCGAAAAGTCTCAGCTATGGGACCTTTTGGACGCCGAAGCGAAAACGGGGATCAAGTTAACCAGTTCATTCGCGATGTGGCCCGGGGCGGCGGTCAGCGGACTGTACTTTGGCCATCCCGAGTCACGCTACTTTGCTGTCAACAAAGTCACCAAAGACCAAGTTGAACACTATGCGAAGTGCAAAGGACTCTCGGTCGAAGAATGCGAACGCTGGTTACAGCCCGTTTTAGGCTATTGATGGTCTGGCAACGCTGCCGGGAAGCGGCTACCTAAAATTTATTCAAACTCGCAATTTATTCAAACTCGCCCATCATTTCCAAATCGGCTCGGTTGCCAAGGTTTTGAAAAACTTTTGCGTCAATGTCGTGGATCAATGATGTGACCGCACCACTGGCCAGACAAAAGTTGGTCACGCCCGGATGCATGCTGCCAAATCCGCCGACAGGACCGTCCGCTGGGACGGTTTCGAGTTCGTCCAAGTGGGCCAGGATGTCGGTGTCTCTTGCGCCAAAACCAAAATTTGCATTGGCCATCACGTCTGTATTCCTCAGCGTCGCTCGAGTCCCTGAAGCCCAGCCCAGACTGTTTCTTGCTGGCAGCATTTCACCCACCAAAATCGTATTGCTGCTTCCGTCCAAGATATCAGCAAAAGAAATCCGGCTGTTCAAAAACAGAATGCCATTGTTGTCGACATCGATGGGCGCTTCGGTTCCATGGTGACATCCCGCATAGTTACTCTTGCCTGGATCCGATTCACTAAGATCGTTGTAACCGTAGCCAAAGCTGGGGCAATGCAAGGTTGGGATTTTCATTACACAAGCGGGCTGGTTGGCCTCTGCGTAGGCACCAAGCTTTTTATCAAAATTCAGCGCAATTCCTCGCTGCTCCAAATGAGTCAATAGTTCGACAAAAAAGCTCACGTCTTCTCCATTTCGATCATGTGTGATCGGCCCAAAGCTGTTTTGCACCCCCGGCGGGAATACTTCTTGGGCAAATTCGTAATTGTGCAGCGCGATGCCGATCTGAGCCAAATTGTTAACGCAAGCCGTACGCCGAGCAGCCTCGCGGACGGATTGCACTGCCGGCAATAGCATGCTGATCAAAATACCGATAATTGCGATCACCACCAACAACTCGACCAACGTAAAGCCAGTTCGTCGTTTGATCAAACGAATTTTTTCTTGGGTTTCAGTATTCATTATTGCTCCGATGGGAATTTGTTTTAATTGAACGCTCGCATCGCCGTTAATTTCACGAGTCATTTCAGCTGGTTTTGAAATACCGACCGCGCCGGCGACGATGCGTTTGTTTTAGTCCTGCAGATTCAAAACATTAAACCTTGCCGACCGTTTCGTAACACTCGATTGATTGGCTGATTCGATAATCGTTTGAACTTGAATTGTATTGGTTGGCCGATCAAAAGCGGCCGTTACTTTTGCTCGCTCGAACTTCAACAACTTGGGCGTCAGTTCCAACTCCAAACTATCGGTTTTTATCGCCTGTTGCGTTTGCTGAGCTTTTCGAATCGCGGCATCCAAAACCCATCGCGTCTGTTCAAGTTGATGCTCGCGCCGCAACTGACGACGCTGCGCCAAGCTTACCTGAAGGGCCGCCAACACGAGCAAAACCACGACCGACGCACAGGCGAGCACCATAATCACAACCGCACCGCGACGATTACTTCCCGGCCCATGTTTCATTGTTTTGCTCCATTGCCAAGTCCAAATACCACATTTTGACCGAACCGATTCGCAGTCGCTCCAATCGTCAACTCCCGCTTTGCCTGAGTGGCTTCGGCATCTGGCCCTTCCACCGTGGAACCGGTCGAACGAAATACACTCAGCGCGATTCGGTCGGGCAAATTGCTACGATCCCAAGCGATAAAGTATTCGTCCCCAAGCTCGTAGCGTTGTCGCCTTCGCACTTGCCCGGATTCCAGCGTCTCCTGTTTAATTTCATTGCCATCAAGGCGATAGAGAACTTGGCCTCCCGTGTGCTGGTTCAGCCGAACAGTTTGTTCCCCTTCGATAAATTCTATCGAATCGCAACGCCACACATCATTCTGGAATTGTCGCGAAAAACTGGCGAGTGCCAGGTGACTATCGCGTCTCTGTTTGAATCGATTCGACATCTTCATGGATTCATGTATCCACGTTGTTGTCAGCAAAATCATCGTTGTCGTCAACGCGATCAAACCAATTTGCTCGATCAACGTAAAGCCCTGTCGAGCCGTTCGTCGAGATATTTTATTGCTCATTGCTCCGACTCGCTTTCAATCAACCAACCCGTCAACGAAACGGGTTTGCTGGCGTGCCCACGATCCCAATCGAGCTGCAAACGAATACGCACACCGAGGTTATCTTCGGAAAGACTTCCGGCAATGGCAGCGTTTTTTAGGCGTTTCTGGCACAGCTTGGAAAGCTTCAATTCCACCAGCTGTTCTGCTAATTCTTCGCGATCCAAAACCGTCAATTTTTCAAGATGGCTCGAGAGCTCCGCCACAGCCAATCGGTGCGCCGAAACGTCTCGCCAAATCATCCCGCACTTAAAACTGAGCGTTGTCAGGAGCGACGCGGTGGCCAAAATGATTCCCGACGCAACCACGATCTCAAGCGAAGTGATGCCCGATCGCAGGCGCGAGCGATTGCAACGGCGGCCGTAAATTACTGACGTACACATTCGACTACATTTCTTGGATAAGTGAGATCAAAGATTGAAATACCCCAACAGCAAGCAAGAATCCATACAGAATCAAAACCCCGATAACAAACGTCGAAAAAAGTCGAAGGACAAAATAACCACTCTTTTGACTTGACGTGTGTTTGCCGATCGCCATCTTTCGCAACAGCCAAGCCGCCGATTCCTTACTGGATGCCGTCGCGATAACTCGCGATTCTCGTTTTCCCGCCAGACTTACGTGATCCATGCCCCGCGAAGGTTCATCGCCCGTTTTTTCTTGCGGCGAATTCAGCAGCTTCCAAGCGAGCGACATTTTCTGTTTGATTTTTTTCGGAAACACCGGACTGTTCCACTGACCTGGCATCCAGCGTAAAAAATATCGAGCTAAAAAATGGGGCGAGCGAATCGCCATCACATAAAACAAAACCGCCAGCACCATCGGAAATAAAAACCAATACGTGGTAAATAAATTGGCGAACGCGATCGCGTACTGCATTGAAGCAGGGAACTCGACACCAAACTCGTCAAACATTTCCGAAAATTGAGGAACGATGTACAGCATAATAAAAGTCGTGATCGACAGCACGAAAACTGTCTTGCCCGCCAGCCGGCTGAGCAGATCAATGGCCTTGACGTCGTTGGCATGGTCCGAGTGGTTGGCAGCGGCGGTAACCTGATGAGATTCAACAAGTTGCTGAAAAACGTGGTCCAAAACTTGGTGCTGATCGGCCACCTTCAATGCCTCCATAACCGAATTCGGCAGAGCGGTCGGGCATTGTTCCAAAGCGTCAACAAGTGGCGTGCCGGAGTCCAATAAGCTGGAAACCTGATTAATTGCTGACGCCTGACCACTCGGTGCCGTCTCGCTAAAGCTCAGCGCAACCTGAGCAATGTCCAAACCATGCGTTTGCGCAACAGCCATCACTCTTAAGAATCCACGTTGGTAAATACTGGTCGACGAATTGATCTCGTCCAGCACTGACGAAACCAGCACCTGTCTTTTGATGTTTATTTCAGTTTCGGTTTGTGGCACTTTTAAAATACCCCCGTCAGACCACTGATGATTGAAATCAATGGCATGAAAAGCGATGCAACGGTAAACAAAATTGCTAGGGCGATTTGCCATGTAATAAACTGAGCAAAAACCTTCAGCCACCAACCGCCGACCGTCGCACTGATCGAGCGATAGTAAACCGCCACCTCTCTGAGCATGGCCGCCTTGGCCGACCGGTCTTCAATCGTTAGCGTTTCGTTGACCAACGCAAACCGCTTTTGATCTAGCCAACCACTGGAAGTGTAGCTTTGGTCATCAATTTTAGTCGAACGCAACGACGATACGGCCGAGCACTCCGACGCCACTTGCACTGCCGAACGCTCAGCAACCCCTGCATTCAAAAGCGTTGCAAGGTGCCCCGTCCAATTGGCGACCGCTGGCCGCATTGAATCTAACAGCCAATCGATCCAGCTGCGCGAGTAGACGCTTTGGCGTTGGCTCAATCGAGTGAAAATCCAAGTCGTGGTAGACGCCACGCAAAATATCACGATCGCGATCCACCAATACTGCCGCGTTAGTCGTCCAACAAAAAACAAAAGCTTGGTTGCACGCGGCAATTCGATCCCAAACTCTTTGAACATCTGCTCAAAAGTCGGCAGGATCGTAAAGCTCGCAAACCCAAGCACCAGCATGCCAAACAATATCGCACAGATCGGGTAAATGAATGGCACCAAGCTGCGTGGTTCGGGTGCGTCGCGGCAGAACCTACAAAACCCCAGTCGAGCGACTTGGTCCGCCTCAACATCGCTCAGCGGGCCATTCGCTTTCGCTTTGAGGGATTTCACCCAAGGCAAACAAAAATTGATCACATCCGGCCGCTTCAGAACCTGTTCATACCCGCCATCGGAATTCAACCAACGCCCCACCGAGCGCAACTGCAACCGTCGGCCGCCCGACACCGATTCCGCAATTGCGACTACCTTGGCTGCCAATTGTTTGCGCGACCCGTCCACCAAGCCCCAATTGGCTTGAAGTGATTCGTCGTCGGCTTTCAAATCCTGAATGCTCATCCCAATTGGTTCGCTTCCAGTAAATCGTACAGCAACCCAATCAACGGCCCGTACACCAGCAGTCCGTACACCAGCAGCACCGCGCCGCCCACGATGGTCAGCCCGACGACCGGCACCAGAATCTGGGCTCGTTGAAAACAATCGTTCGCAACCGTCGACCAGTACTGCGAATACGTGTGGCAGGTTGCCACAAATTGTTGATCATCAGTAACAACCGCGTCAAGTTTTGCTCGACCAACCGCGTCCAACGAATAAAGTTCTGCCGCGATCTTGTTTGCATCATGGGCACTCATGCCACCCTGTCGCAACAGCGGAACCGACTCAGCCGCCGCCGATAAAACACTCGTCCGAACAAATCGTCGGCCCCCGAAAATCGCCAGCAAAAAGCTGAACTTGCCAGTAAGCATAATCCCAAGGCCCAGCAGTAGTAGCCCGCCGATGATCGCGATCGTCGGCGTTATATAGGAAAACATGTCAAAACTGAAAGATGTAATTTGGTAAAAGACACGCATATCCTCGCGCACCGCTTCGTACGAGGGCAGCACGTAGTATTTGAAATGCAGCAATCCAAGCAACGCCACAAAAAGTACCGCAACCAAATACCAGCCAGTTCGGCGAATCACGTCGGTATACTTTTGCACCGCCAGAGCCCGGGCGGTCAACCCATCAAAAACCGGCAGCATGGTGCCCAGCGTGGTCAAGCATTTGAGTGCTGCTTGGTGGCGTGCTCCCCTGTTTTTTGAAGAGGCAAGCTTGCTGGCTGAAATTTTATTGGCTGACTGCGTCAAAGACCGAGTGTTCAGCTCGACCGGTAAGCCGGCGATTCGAGCCGCTTCGATATCTGAATTAAAGATATC
>CAZROJ010000031.1:0-18732 GCA_964601665.1 uncultured Pirellulaceae bacterium | reverse complement strand
TCAGCCGGTTGCATCGACATCCCTAAAAGTTAGTTGATGTGACCCTGACGGGATTGAATGTGATCGTAAAGGAACCCAAACCCGAAAGCAAGCATTTTGACGACAGGCCGATTGAAAAACTACCGAGAACACGCTCGACCGCGGTTGGCACAGCCACGTCGCCACGGGCACTTTTCGGAATCAGAACTTGGTTCGTCAATCGTTTAAAATCTAAACGAATGACCAAGCTACAGGATGTAGCGGCTTAAATCCTCATCTTGGGCAACCGAGCCCAATCGGTCGTTAACATAAGTCCGGTTGATCGACACCTTACCTTTGCCCATATCCGGCGCTTCAAAACTCAGCTCCTCCAGCAGCCGTTCCAAAATGGTATACAACCGCCTCGCACCGATATTCATCGTCGACTGGTTTACTTGATGAGCGATCGACGCCAGTTCATCGATACCATCTTCGGTAAACGTCAGCCCGATCCCTTCGGTTTCAAGCAACGATTGATACTGCCGAGTCAACGAACTTTTGGGCTCGGTCAAAATCCTGACAAAATCCTCTTTGGTCAGATCATTTAATTCAACACGAATTGGAAAGCGACCTTGCAGTTCAGGCATCAATTCGCTGGGCTGGTGACGATGAAACGCACCCGCTGCAATAAATAAAATATGGTCGGTACGAATGTAGCCTTGCTTCGTCTGGACCGAAGTGCCTTCGACGATTGGCAACAAGTCTCGCTGAACACCCTGCCGCGAGACGTCCGCATTCTTGCCCTCGCTGGCAATCACTTTGTCGATTTCGTCCAAGAAAATAATGCCAGTGTTTTCCGCCAGCTCAATGGCCGCCTGATTGATTTTGTCTTCGTCCAGCAGCTTGTCGCTTTCCTGTTCAAAAATTACTTTACGAGCCTGAGTCACCTTGAGCGTTTTTTTGGTGCGATTGGTCGGCATAATTTTTTCGAGCATCCCTTGGAAGTCCATATCCATTTGCTCAACGCCCATACCGCCAACCATCACCGGCGAAGATTTTTGTTCGATCGTTAATTCAACCTCGCGGTCTTCCAGATCGCCAGCTTCCAGCATCTTTCGCATTTTTTCTCGAGTGCGTTCCAGCGATTCCGATGCCGCTGCTTCTTCCTGGTCGTCGTCCAAAAAATTCTGCGTCGGGGCAGGGCACAACAATTCCACTAACCGCTTGGTCGTCCGGTCCTTCGCCGCTGCCTCAACGCTTTCACGTTGCTCATTTCGCACAATACCGATCGCGTTATCGACCAACTCGCGAACCATGCTTTCAACGTCGCGGCCGTAGTAGCCAACTTCCGTGAACTTGGTCGCCTCGACTTTTATAAACGGAGCACCCGTCAGCTTGGCCAAACGCCGAGCGATCTCGGTCTTTCCGACACCGGTCGAGCCAATCATCATGATATTTTTGGGCGAAACTTCCTGCCGAAGATCATCCGCCAGTTGTTGGCGACGCCATCGATTGCGAATCGCAATCGCAACCGCCCGTTTGGCATCGGCTTGCCCCACAATATGACGGTCCAGTTCTTTTACGATTTGTCGTGGCGTCAGTTGATCTTGGTTGATAGGGCTAAACATAGGTTTCTATTTTGTGTGTTGTGATTGATCGAATTGAATTGTTGCAACGGACGATTTAGTTGCTAATTTTCGACCGCAATTTTTTCTACGACGATATTTGTGTTGGTGTAGATATCAATCTCACCGGCAATGGTTAATGCCTCTCGAACAATTTCCTCGGCCGACAGGCTCGCATGCCGCTTCAACGCCCGCGCCGCCGCGATCGCAAAGTTTCCACCTGAGCCAATTCCTACAATGCCGTCCGTCGGCTGAATCACATCGCCGGTGCCGCTGACCAACAGCGTGTGATTGCCATCGGTGACGGTCAACAGCGCTTCAAGTTGCCGCAGCGCTTTGTCCATCCGCCACTGCTTGGCCAATTCAGTCGCCGCCCGAACAATATTGTTTGGTGAATCTTTCAGCTGAGCTTCAAAGCGTTCCATCAAGGCAAAGGCGTCCGCGCTGCTGCCCGCGAAGCCACAGAGCACTTTTCCATTTAACAGTTTACGAATTTTCATCGCATCGGCCTTCATAACGGCGCTGCCGAGCGTTACTTGGCCGTCACCGCCCATGGCAACCTCGTCACCATGGTGAACTGTCAAAATGGTCGTCGCGTGGATTTTCATGAATAATGTGGATAAACTTAAATTGTTTTCGAAACCACGAATTCTAACTTTTTTGAAATACTTTGCACGACCCAATCGCGGGCCGTCGGAAGCTAAATTTATGGCTGACCAATCTTTTCAACGCAGCCCTCATTTAATGAACGTAAATGATTCGGCGATTATCGTTGTCGATATGCAGGAACGACTGCTTCCTCACATTCAAGGCCATGATCAGATTTCAAAAAACGTCATCCGATTGCTCGACGCCGCGGAAGTACTTTCGGTTTCAGTAGTTGCAACCGAACAATACCCCAAAGGCCTTGGTCCGACGGCCGAACCCATCCGCAGTAAAATTTTTGCGATCAACGGTGACCAGTCGACAGAACTGCCGGCGAAAACGATGTTCAGCTGTCGCGAATGCGCGACACCGTTTCGGAATTTGCTTGATTCGGGCGTGCGAAAATTGCTCCTGTGCGGAATCGAAACCCACGTTTGCATTGCCCAAACCGCTCTGGATATGGTTGCCGCGGGGTTTGACGTCCTGATCGCCGTCGATGCGGTTGGCAGTCGATTCCCGCTGGATCACGAGATCGCTTTGAAGCGATTGGAGGCCAACGGCTGCCAGTTGACGACCACCGAAGCGGCAATGTTTGAACTTTGTGAAAAAGCCGGCAGCGATCAGTTCAAAACGATCTCGAAAATGCTCCAGCCCAAACCATGAGCCGCGAAAATTGAGCTGTGTTGATTTCGTTGATTTCCACGGGCAATGTGAACGCCAGTGCATGCTTGGATCAAGCACCAAAACCATTGCTACTTTATTCGGGCACGACAATCGTCACACCAGCTTGCACCACTTCAATCTCCAGCGGCAACACGCCGCCGGGGTCTCCATCCAATTGATAAGGAACTTCCGCATCCGACGTCATATTTAATTTCTTGAATTGAAACAACTTGCTGTTGGTCCAGCTGCGGTGCTTTCGCATCACCACCGCAAAAATATAAAACAACCCGCGAAACAAGCTGCCGCCTCGAAACGTGCACAAATCCAACTGACCATCTTCGGGGTCCGCATCTGGCATGATCGGTAAATTCATGGCGTACCGCGGTACATTGAAAACAAAAGCCCAACGCGAATTCGCAGCACTGGTTTGGCCATCTCGAGACAGCATCGAGATTTGGATTTTCGGATACTTGTATTTTTGAATCGAATTCATCACCGGTTTTGCATAAGACCAATGACGGATGTGCCCCGACCGCTTGCTATGCAATCGTTGAACGACGTCGGCGTCAAAACCGCAACTGGCCATCACCAAGAACAGTTTCCCATTGGCTCGCCCTACATCCAACTGCCGACAATTCCCATGGACGATCATTTTGCAAACCGATTTTGGATCGGCCACAACCGACAAATATTTTGCCAACAAATTTTCGGTACCCAACGGGAAGATAGCAATCGGCGTATTGTTCGGCAGGCAATTGGCAAGCAACGAAATCGTTCCGTCGCCTCCGGCAGCTACGACGCAACGAAGACGGCCACCGAAATGCTCTTCCGCCACCGAGATCACTTCACCAATGTCGGTCAGCAATAAAACGTCAAAACCCTCTGCGGACAATTCACCGACCAATTGGTCTACGATCCCGCGACGATCCGTTGCGCCCGATCCCGGGTTCATGGACACGATGACGATTTCGTTATCATCTGACAGTGAATTCATACCAAAAATGTAGCAGAACCGATGAAAATCGGAATGTCAGCACCGGCCTGACAACGCTTCGACACAATTTTTTGCCCAAGAAACGTCAAATCCAAAACAACTCGAGCACAATCCAATCCGCCACCCGCATTTGAACGCCAATTTCATTTCAACCGTTCAGCGTCACGTTCCGTTGTCGCCGACGGCCAGAAGATGACTCCATTATCGCCCGAATCAGATTCCGACGACACAATGGTTTCGCCATCAGGACTGTCAATAAATCGCACAAACGAGATTCCCGACTGATGCAGATTGGCCAGTCGCAGCAACAAACGTTCATTAACGCTGGAAGATTGGGTACCGATCGAGTTTGCTGTTCCGGTGGATGGTTCAATGTTCCAAATCGCCAGTTGACCCTTATCCGAACCGGTCACCAATCGACGTCCATTGGCCGCGACGTCCACGTCGACAATTTTTTGATCATCCGACTGCTGCAAAACAATTTTAGACGATGGCTGGCCGTCTTTAATTTCGCCCAAGGCGATCGCCAGCCCTTGGCTTGGAATGCTCGCGACTAGGGTCACACCATCTTGAGAGTAAACCAAATTCTCAACAGCCCCCGTGACCGCTCCATCCATCGCCAGCGGCTTGCCAACACTTAATGGCGTTTGTCCCAATAAGTTGACGGTGACCTGGACAATCCGCCCCGACTCAAAACCAACCGCAAGTCGACTGGATGCTTGATGCCAAGCAAGACTGCGAAGGGCGGCGCCTTTTTTTTCTGCCTTACCGCCAACTATGCTTTTAGCGTTTTTGGCCAATTCGATATCGGCCAACTCGTCGCCCGTTTCAAAATCTAGAATCAAACAGCGTCCGTTTTGAGTTCCTACCGCCAACAACCTTTTGTCTTGCGAAAGAGCAACACATGACAACGGTTGATCGAATACGCCATCGGGTTCCACCCCTTCGCGTTTCAATTTCCAAAAAGAAAGTGTCTGTGCCGACAGCGTCGCGACTCTTTTCCCATTGGTTACGATTTGATCAATGACCGGGCTAGCCAGTACTTTTGCGCCAAGGACCGCATTCGAATCGACTTCCTCAAACGAAAAACTATTCCACATTCGCCGAACAGACTGCTTGTTGCGCTGAGTCGTTTGCAGCAGGAAGCCAGCTTCCCGAGACCAATCAATTTTTTCAAAACCGCGCGACCTCGCAGCACCAGCCGAAGCCTGAAGCAAGGCCGCATCGATGGTTCGAATCGGACTTCGAGCGTCAATCTGTTTCTGGATCAACAGCGGGCCGTTCCTGCTGGCTGCTCCTGCGACAACGCCGACATTGCGTCCCACCATAAACGAAGCATCGGTCGCGCCCCGAAACGTCGACACCGGCGAAGACTCGGCAGCATCCAACCAAACGATGCCGCGATCATCAGCACGACTCAAACCCAGCAACTGATAGCTTCGATCTGTTTCAACGGCGTCCAATACATTGGACCGACCGGTCGCATCGGACAGATCTTTAAATCGCTTTGTGGACACTTCGGACCTTTGTCCGGGCGCGAAACGGGAAACGCGATCCCGCCACGAAACCAAAAAATCGTTGGTGCGACTGTTGCGTAAAAAGGCGATCGAGCTGGCGGTCGTTCGTGGAGCGGTCTCAGCTTTGTTTTCGCAGCGGGTCAATTGTCCTGTTCGGGTCGCCCAAACGTAGACACCCACTTTCGCGCCAACCACCCAGTTTCCGTCGCGCGACAGTTGAAGTTTTGGCAGCCGCTTGTTGCTGCCGGTGCCGAACAGATTTTGCTGGCCATAATCAATCTTTCGGATGATTCTGTCCGTTTCCAAATTCCAAACCCGAAATTGTGGCAGCGGTGCATCGGTCAGAATCAACGCCGTCTTTCCGTCCGCTGAAACTTGAATTTCTGTTATTCGTTCTTTGCCAACAAGCGTATCCGCAACCCCGGTTAGCACGCGTCGCAGAGCACCCGTTTTACGATCGTAAACGTAGATGGAATCCTCATTTGACCGGGCAAAGACAAACTGATCGCTGGCCACATGCGACCGCCACGCACTAATGTTCCACTGCGAGCGATCTCCGTTGACGCTCACCACGGCCGTACCGCGATTATTGCCAAAGGCTTCAATCGTGTTCCCTTGGTCGACAACGTTTACGTAAGCCGTCACCGAAGGTGGTAGATCTGCGGCGAACTCACCCACTTGCTCGCGGCGCACTTCTGGCTGATACTTCGACAGGTCCGTAACCAAAAGTTCCGCTTGATTGCCCAACGCTGCAGTAACGACTTTGCAAGTATCCAGCTTCGATCCAAGTGATAAGAAACAGGCACCGGCCACTTTTGCATGACCGCGGAGCTTTAGACTTTCTTTCGTTCGCCAGTCCCAAACCTGAGTTTTGCGGTCGGAATCAACTGCTATCAAAAACTGCCTGTTTCCCGACAACTGGACGATCTTCGAATCCAACGGGGCAACGACCGAAACATTTTGCGAGACCAAATCGCGATCAGAACCGGCAGCATTGAATAACCGCGACTCGGCAAATCTCCACTCGATTAAAACGTGTTCGCCATTCTTCGGGTCGGTCACCGCCGCCAAAACAGATCGCTCATCGCCAGGCGTAAAGGTTGCCGCTGCCGCGCCCGCAACCGAACACGACGCTCGCCATTGATACCCCAAATCGGTGTTTGCAAAAATGTGAAGCTGTTGATCACGCGGCAAACCTGCCCCATTGACCAACAAAATATGATCGCCCGAATCAGAGAACTTCGCCGAATCGAATTTTGGTTTGCTACCGTCTGGCAAAACCAGATTCACATCCACTCGATCGCCTTCAGCCCAAACCATCAGCGGCTCTTCCAGCCCGATTCCAGCACTTTGTCGCAACTTCGATACGCGACCGACGGCCAGCATTAAATTTCCATCGTCATTGAACTCGATTTCATCAACCGAACCGCTCTGTGCATCTATTTCTTGAACGGCTCTGTTGTCGTTTGAATTTGACAGATCATAAACTGCTATTTTCCCGGCCGATCGATCGTTCGCCCCCGGCTCGCCAACGAACAACCGATCGCCCGTTGCCGAAAACTCAATTGCCGACGCGTTTGAGTGCGGCAATGACCGAATAACTTTGGACAGTTGAGCGATATCTCGCAGCTGAATTTCGTTGTCGAAACCAATGGCCAGTTTATCGGCCGCAAAAGCTATCGCTCGGACGGGGCGGTCCGGGTACAAGGACTGAATTTCACGGTGAGCGTAAAGGTTGAGTCGCTTTAATTCCCAGTCTTGCTGGTTGGAATATTGATCAAGCTGCCGCCGAGCGTCGCGGAATTCGCCATTGTCGAGTGCCGCCTCGATCTGATTCAGGCCGCTTTTGTATCGCAATAATTTTGACGATTCATTTAGCTGAACAACTTGGGCCAACAGCTGTTCTTTTTGACTGTTCAGTGTCTGTTTTTGCTGCTCCAGTTCGGCCGATTCCTGATTGAACTTCGCAACGCTCGCCGCCATTTTGGCCTGAAGCTCTTCTTCTTTCAGTTGAAATTCGTTTTCACGTTCCGCAATTTTTTGATTGAATTCGGCATTCTTCTTTGCGATCTTGGCCGGAAACTCTTCGATCAACAATTGTTTCGATTCAATCAACGATTGTTTCTGAGCGATCTGAGCTTCTTTGGCCACGATTTCCTGTTGCTTAGCGATGGCTTCTTGCCGCAGCGGAGCGAGCGCTTTTTCCGCTTCAGCCGTTAGTTCTTTGGCAATATCCAACTGCTCGATCGACCTCAAATTTTGGTTGATCATGTAAGCGTTAATGGCAAGGCCAGCCACGATTGACCAGATGAGCCCAGCGGTCAGGAAGAAAACCATTCGCTTACGGCTATCACGCGATCGTTTTCCTTTTATAAGCTTGCGCCGCAAGTCGGCTTCCGGCTGCCCTTGGTCGTCCTGAATTACATCCAAACCAAGGTCAAAATTTTGGTCCGACAACGCTTGCTGGGCACAACTTAATTTTGATTCGCGCAAGCCTTCGATCGCCGGCTGATTGTCGTTCCATTTTTGGATCGATTCTTCGTAGCCAAATCGAGCCCTTTGAAAATCGTCGTAGTCTTTGGCCTCGATCGCTTGCTGCAAAAGTTCATCCGCCCGGCGACGAAGATCAATGCTGGCCGTGAGGTTTTCATACTCGGCGATCGCCTCCGACAGGTCTTCGATGGTTTCCAAGTGCAAGTCATCAGTCGCACGAAGAGCCGCTAAGGCAATTTGCAATAATTCTTTGTCATTGTCGACCGTGAATTCGACGATCTGGTTTTTGGCCGCTGAGCGAATCACGTCGTAGGGCGATTGTCCAGCCTGATTGCAGTGCGGCGGGTAGCCGACCACGATTTCAAAAAGAATGGCGCCCAGCAAATAGACATCCGAACGAACCCCCACCTCCGCTCGGGCCGCAGATTCGCTCTTTCGATCCAAATAAATGTCGATCCAGTAGTTTGCCATTTCAGGCGAAATATAGGCCGGCGTCCCACCCGGCCGCATGGTCTCCGGCACCGACAGATCGACCGCTTGCCCCCAATCGACAACCAGCACTTCGCCAAATTCACCCAGCATCACATTGTCGGGTTTTAAATCGCAATGCAGAATGTTTTGTGAATGAGCGAAGCCGATTGCGTTGACGACGTTTTTGAAAATTTCAAGATTTTCCTTGACCGAATTCTTCTGAATTTCACCGTGCCATGACTGACCACGAATTTCCTTCATCACGTAAAACGGATTGGCCTTACCGGAGACACTTACCGTCAGGCCGATGTCATGAACCGGAACGATGTTGGGATGTTCAAGGCGGCCGGTAAATTGGGCCTCTCGCAAAAACTCACTTTTGACTCGCTGTTGATGGGCCTTATCGTCCGAAGAGTTTTGCAACAGCTTGATAGCGACGGTTCGCTCCAGCGGTACCTGTTGGGCTCGAAAAACCACCCCAAACGCCCCCGCGCCAATTCGTTTAATGACTTGGTAGTCCGAGCTATCGGCGGAGTCCTGTTTGCGAACCATCGTTCGCGGCGGTATCAGCGACCGCAAACCTTCCGAGTAGGCCTCGGCTGCTTCCAAGGCCGCTTTAGGACCAGCGATCGTGGAAGCACGGCCCGATCGAATCACCGCTTGGTCTGCGTTTTGTTCCACACTTCCAGATTCAGACGATGCGGTTGTCGATTCAAGAGACGCCGAACCCGCCGCCGTATCGATCGGCGGACGACTCATCGTGTGCAAAGGGTTCAACAAAATCGTATCGCCGGTGTCGCCAACTTCATTCACTTCAGCAACGGCGACGGTAAACAAATCGTCGTCGTCATCAATGGACGTAACGCCGTTGTCAGCCTCCGAATCAACCTGGCCAGTTAAGATTGGTCCGGTAGCGATGTCGACAAATAAACCCTCGTTATCGCCAACAGTTTGTTCGGCCGCAGAAGGCAACGTTTTGGAATCGGACAGCTCATCATTCGTCGCCGATTCGCCGGAAAACAAATCATCGGAGAATAAATCGTCATCATCATCGACCTCTTCGACCTTCCTGCCGCTGCTCGCCTGGCTTTGAACAGAAGCCAAATCCTCCGACTCGTCTTGACTTTGCACATCGCGCAGCTCCCCATCGCGTAGCGTATCGGCAGATTGGAAATCATCGCCCAGGACTTCTTCATCGCGAATCGTTTTGGCACTTTCGTCCAATCGCAAGGTCGCGTTGTCATCCAAAGATAAATCGAAGCCACACTGCGGACATTCGGCGTCCACTTTTGACGGCAATTCGAAACTACAACTCGGGCAAGTTTTCATGTTTCAACTAGTTTCCGCACAGAAAATAAGCGATTATCCCACAACGAGTGAGCCGACGGCGCTGGCCGCGGGCATTTTGAGTTTTGGGATAAGCACTAACTGCGTCAGGCGAACGTTGTTCTGAATAGGTTAAGCGGTTGACCTTAGTTTACGCAGCAGCCTCGATCGGCGGTCAAATTTTTGCGGCACATCGGCCGAGTTTTCAACACAGCGGCTGTTTGAACTGCCATGCTTGGGCTGCTTTTTTGTCAATTTAAACCCCATTAATGCCAACAGAGCCATCGATGAAGTGGCCGCCTTTCCATCGTCTGGCAAGGCGCTGGTTTCAGGATCCGAAAGCGTAACATCACGAGGAGCCGCGTTTGTGGGAGCCGCATTCATACCAGAGTTGTTTTCGGAAGCAGGATTATCCTCGGGAACAGGATTCAGGTCCGTCGCGTCATCCGCCGGCGCGGCCTCCAAGCGTCGCTCGTTTTGTGGCGTGTCTGTGGAAGCATCTCCCTCGCTCAGATCCGCCTCGCCAGTCTTAAAATAGTAAAAAATCAGTTCATCATCGCGATTCTCGTAAGACTTGAAAATTCGGTACCAGTAACCGGGCTCAGCCTCAGGTGAACCTTCAATCTGTTTGACGATTCGATCCGTTTCGTTTTCGCCAATGTTTTCAAAACCATACTCTTCGGCGGCTTCATTTGCGGGATAAAATCGAGCGGGATGTTTTAGCACGACTTCATCGCCGGTCATTTCCAAATCGTCCATCGGAATGGCCACTTGAACCCATTGAAGCTCGCCCTGTTCGAAGGCGGCCACTTGGCGACCGAATAAGCCAGTCGTTTGCTCGAGCGGTGTCGGTGAATCGAGCGGCACTCCGTCGACCGATCTGACAGGCAACGGGTCAAATTCGTTGATCGTTGGCAAGATTGGTGTCGCCTTTTTGGGGGCGTCCAGTTCAGCGAGCAAAAGGCGTTGTTGCGTCTCGTTCAATGAATTGTCCAGCGTATTCAGATCGCCCGAAAACAAATTAATGTGCTGGTCATTTCGCACGGTAATGTTCGCAAAAACATTTGGCTCATCGGTATGAGCAATAATTGCTTCTCTGGAAAATGGAGCGACCTTGGAAATGGTTTCACGGCCACCTTCGTTTCCGGCCAGTTGATGCCTTGTTACCGTATTGTTTTGGTAAACCGGATCGTTGTAGGCTTCGGAGTCGACATCAACGGACGGGACAAACAAGTTGATATTTTCGCGTGGCGATCCTGCCTCATTCAATGCGTCCCAAACAACGCCGATACGATATCCCGCTTCCCCCGGTTGGCCGTACTCGACAATGATGTCCTGCGAAGCTGTACCATCAGGGCTGAGCGTCAACAGCCGAGTCGTACCCTCGAACGCAAACCCCGTTTCGTCAAAGAAATTGGCGAACGTTTGATTGGAATTGACGCCACCGAAATTGGTCGGACCGCTTACAAAAACTTGCCCTCCCAAAAAATGAATCGCGGGATCATTCGAGTCGCCCGCGGCGGACCACAAAGTCACCTGCGGGTCAAGAATCCCCGATTCCGCCGTTATGTCTTGGCGAATCTGAATGGATTGACTGGCCAGCGCTGTGATACTTCCTTCAGTCGATGAAAGGCCTGAGCTTGAATCCGAATTGTGGTGAGACGTTACCGTTTCAACGTTGGCCGTACCTTGATGGTTAAACGCGATCGCTTGATCACGATTGGCGTCGACGTCACTGTTGGGAATATTTCCAAGCGTCTCCAAAGTCGAATCGATTATGGCGTCGGCGACATCCTGCGACCCACCCGCCGCGATCGCGATGGCTTCGTTAAAGGAAGAAACACTAGACAAATGAACGTGCTCGGTCGCCCGAATCCCCAATCGCTTTGCACAAAGTTCCCCAACGGATTGTTCAACCGAACCATCCGCGACAACGTACAACGTTTGTTCGACCCGAGTCTGTTGCTGCAGCGGTTGCCCAATGGTTGGACTCGCTGGCGTTTCGATTTTCTGACCATTGATCTCCAAATCCGAATCGACTTCTAAATGCCCATTTGAGGCAACCAACCCGACGCGCGCCAAAGAAATCCGATCGTTGTTCGAAGCTCCCAAGACAACGTTACTGTTGGTTTCAATTTGAACATCGGTGGCAGTCAACGTCGTATTTGCTGCGTTGGTCACGTCGCCACCGGAGACGATTAAGATTTCATCTACATTCGTGTTGCCAGCCAATCGCGTCGAATCGTCTTCGATCAAAATGACCTGACTCGCATCGAATTCGACGCTTCCCAAAGTCACATTGGTTGCCGCAGGATCTCCCGCCTCAAAGCCATCGGCTCCAATTTCGATGGTGTTAGCTGAAAATTGAGCCTGCGAGCGAATGTCGATCGCTTCCGCAGGCCTGCTTGCCAAACGAATCGAATCACCCGCCACAAAACTTGCTCCAGCGTCGCTTCGAATTGTGCTATCTGGCAACTGCCGAATATCCGTGGCCGCATCGATGATCATTCCGTCAGCCGCAAACACCTGGCCAAGCCGCACATCGCCGGACGCCGAACCAATGACGAGTCTATCCGAGTTATCTTCGACGGTTTCGGTTTCTTGAGCACGAACGTCCGTCGCGATCACCGAGCCACCGGCCCGGACATCAATCGCGCCGTCAGCCGTGGCCACTTGGACCAGCTCAATGCCGTCCCTCTCGGCCAAAAACAGATCGCCAGTATTTCTAACGTTGGCCGTTAGTTGATCCACTTCCGTGCGCAGGGGCATGCCCGCGACACCCATGCCCGATCCAACATTGACTTCCAAATGATTCGTTACGACCGTCGGCAAAGCTCCAGCCCCATTGATGAACGTACCGCTGGGGCCAGTCGAACGAATCGCTACCGCATGTTGCCCATCGCCCGAAGTGATAATTTGCCCGTCTGCGATCCGAATATCGTTTACGGCTTCAATCTCGATCGCCGCATCGCTGGACGCGCTTAAACGAATTTCCGCACCATCGTCGATCAGAAAATCTCCGACTCCCACACTGGCAATGGTTTTAAATTCAAAACGATCGCCTGTTGTAATATTCGCCAAGACATCAATTTCTCCGGCAATCATTGATCCGCCGAGTGAGCTTGAATTTGCATCAACGGTTATTTTTTGGGTCGATTCAAAATGGGCCGCGCCTTGGGACATAAACTGCAACCCCTGCGAATCCACGTTGATCGCTCCAACTCCGGCCGCACCGATCTCTCCGCCGGCAGTTATTTCGATCCGTCCCGCCGGTGCTGCGATCACATTTCCTGGCGTCGCTCGAACGTCCAAAACGTCGCCACCGGCCACAATTGAAATGGCATCACCGCTGGCCCCCGACGAAACGCTGGACAACGAAATATCACCCCCGCCAACGGTCGCGATAAAAACGGGACCGCCGTTGGCTTCCAGCGTTGCATCGCCCGCCATGACGATACTGTTTTGGCTCAGCAACGTTACGCCAGCACTTGGATTGTCGATCAAGTTGCCATTGTTTCCCAAAAATTGCAGTGGCCCGTCAACGTTGACGTTATAAGTTGCCGCTGGAGCAACAGAATCGTTAGGGTCGCTGTCAAAAACGGTTACGTTTTCCAACGTTACGTCTCCGTCGGCCGAAAGCGTAAAGCCGCGATTGTCGTTAGCGAAATTACTCAGCTGAAGCGAACCAAATTGCAAGCTCGCAGACGTCTGATCGAACTCGACCATGCCACCCGAAGCCGTCGCCCCGTCGATGGTCAGTTGCGAATTGGTCGGCGAATTCATAAAAAACGAAGTCGCAACTTCCAACTGGTTATTGATGCCACCGGCAAAATTTTCGATTTCGATCAACGGGTGGGAAGCATCACCCGACCAGCTGCCAGCGGCCAATCGAAAAATATAGCTGTCTTGTGCGGTAAGATTTACATCCGTAGTGCCTTGCGAAAAACTCAGATTTTGCCCGGCATCAAAATCATCCAGCACCAATTCGGAAGTGCCAATCGTCATGAAGGTCGCACTCAGTAGCTGACGACGTTCCAATCGGACGTACGACGGATTAAAGGCGTCTTGAAAATTACTGGCATCCCGAGGCACTGATTCTGCGCCAAGTTTTTGTTTAATATCCATCATGCCAGCCCTTACTTTTAGTTCGCAACCAGAACAGGGTCTTATCAATCACCGGTCGATCACTTCGGCGACTCGCCAGCCAACCGGATCAAGCCGTAAAAGAAACAACGATTGTCCACATCTAAAAAGTCGGATATTCGCAAGACTTTATCCAATCCGAACCGATAACAGTCACATCCTGCCAACTGCCTCACAGTCGGATCGAAGGGCGGCAGTCAAAGTTTGCCGATTAAGTTGACTTTGCCATCGTTTTTCAATGTAAATCCACTCGAGAACTGAAATGTCCCCAACCATTGAACGACGAAACTCGCGTCTCAATTTCGGACACGCTAATTGGCGTCGGCCACTATTTGAATGCCTAAATCCACGCCAGCGACGCGTTCGATTTTTTGCGAGGCTTTTTACCGCTGGGCTGAGTGCAGTCGTATTTTCGCTAGTGGCCTACTCAACGCTGTCCGCCCAAGAAATCGTGCGTTTAAACTCAGCGATCGTAAAAACTCCGCCGGCGGTGAAAATCCCGGGCCGCCAAGCGGGGCTTTTGGTCAGGCTGTCTGTCAAAGAGGGAATGCGAATCCAGCGGGGACAGTTTTTGGCACAAATCGATTCCAAAGAATTTGAATTGGACCTGGCTCAAAGTCAGTTGGACCATAAATTGGCCGAAATGGATGCGGCCAATTCAACCGACCGCCAATACTTCGAAAAGTCCTTTGTCGTCGAGGCCGCCGAGTACGATCGGGCCGTCGCCGCGAACAGTCGCGTCCCAAACTCGGTGCCGCTGTCCAAACTTGAAAAACAAAGGCTGGAAAAAGAACGAGCAGCGTTGCAATTGGAGCAATCCAAAAAACAATTGGAAATCGCTGCCTATCGTACACAGCTGACCAAAAGCAAAATTGACTTTGCAAAAATGAAACTCGATCGGACACAAACAATCGCGCCCGCTGCCGGCTTGGTCGTCGGTGTCTCAAAACAGGTCGGCGAATGGGTCCAGCAGAGCGAAACGATCTGTGAGATTGTTTCGACAGAGACATTGCGTTTGGAAGGGATGGCATCGGCCCAGCAGGCCAGCCAAATTAAAACTGGAATGACCGCGCGGGTTGTTTTCAAACAGGCATGGCTACCGGTCAAGGAACTTCCAGCTATCGTGACTTTTGTGGCACCAACGGCGAACCCCGTTAACCTGCAAGTGCCGGTCTGGGTCGAGATTGAAAACCCTGACAACAAAATAGTCGCTGGATTGACGGGCGACATCTTGATTCAAGTCGCAAATAATTCCAGCGGCCAACCAAAGGTCAACCGAGTCAATTCAAGCGAGATTCGATGAACGCGTTACCAAGCTTGCGAGGCGATTTGAACGTGACATGCCGGGAGGACGGCAACCGGCTTGTTGCGGACCCGATTTCTGGAACCTATTTTTTGTTCAGCCCGGAAGAGTGGTCGTTGGCCGCTTTGCTGAGCCAATCCGATTCGCTTGAGCATTGGGTTGAAAACTGGAATACCAACGATCGCCGCCAAAGCTTGCAAACCGCCACGGCCGAACGATTTTTGGGGCGATTGATCCAAGATCAATTGGTTCACGTTCCTTGGTCTGGTTACGGCCTGCGGCTGCACATGATCGAATCGCGGCAAAGCGGTCTGGCTAACTCTTTCAAAAACCCGCTGTCCGTTCGCTTCCCTGGCTGCGACCCGACGCCGGTTCTAAGAATCCTGTCACCCGTGGTCGGTTATTTTTTTCATCCCGCCGTCATGGCTTGCGTTGCGATCTTTTTAACGCTGATTGCCGGTGCTGTGATGATGACTACGGAGCGGTTTCCGGAACTTTCATCGTTGCAATGGTTAACAACACCGCAAGGAATTTTTGCCTTCGTGTGTGTTTTCGTGTTTGTCAAAGTAGTGCACGAACTGGGCCATGCAATCGCCGCCAATGCAAACCAGGCGAGCTGCCGGCAGATCGGCGTGTTGATGTTATTTTTCCTCCCAACGCTCTACTGCGACGTGTCCGACGCTTGGCGATTGGAAAACCGATGGAGACGAATCGCAATCTCGGCGGCCGGAATCTATGTGGAATTTGTGCTGGCCTTGCTGGCCGCGATCGGATGGACCCTGACCGCACCGGGTCCACTCAACGGCATACTCTTCCAAATCATGTTGATGTGCAGCGTCAGCACTCTTTTGATCAATGGAAATCCACTGCTCCGCTACGACGGTTACTACGTCTTGTCCGATTTGCTTGGCCAGCCAAATTTAACGGCCGCAGCAAAATTGGAATGGCAGAAATTGACCGCCGATTACTTTTCGTGGCACACGATTAAATCGACTCGCTGGGGCTTGGTCACGTTTCGAGCTTGCTCGTTCGCCTATCAATTGTTCGTGATTGCCTCGATTGTTTTAACCATCATTTGCGTGACCACCGAGTATTCGCTGGGCTCAGTGGGCTGGGGAATCGCCGCAGTGCTGGCCGCGTTTTTTGCTCGGGCTTTGTATTTCAAATCGACGACCGCAGAAACGGGTTCTGCCGCCCGGTCGCGAATGGCAGCGGCGATCGTTCTGGCCGCCATCGTCTGGTTCGCTATTTGCATTCCCTTGCCTCGTTGGGTCTACCTAGAATTCAAAGTCCACCCGCTAAACACGCATACGATTTATGCAACCATGGACGGGTCCCTTCAACCGACTTTTGAAGAAGACGCGACCGTGCCGGCTCATTCACCACTCCTGACGATCGCCAACCCCGAACTCGAGTCTAAAGTTGAAACCGCCGAAGTCGAATTTCGCCGATCAGCGAACGAGGTGGCTCAGCTAACAAGGCGATGCCGAATTCAGCCCGAGTTGATCGAATTGTTAGGCGTTGCGAACCAGCAAAAACTTGCTGCTATCGCTCGCCGCGAAAATCTCCGCAAGCAGTTGAGCGAGCTGACATTAACCAGTTCGATTAGCGGCCGAGTCGAATCGTTGCTGGAGTCGCGGAACCCGGCGAGTCCCTCTCGTGCCCAAGTTTTTCGCGGCCAACCGATCGCCCGAGTTGTTGACGAAACCAAAAAACAAATTCGTTTACTGGTCAGCGAAAACGATGTTGATTTGTTGCAGCCCGGGCAAGAAGTATTCTTTCGGCCGGATTGCTGCAACGATCGGCCCGACCGCGGCACCTTGGGAAAGCTAATGCTTGGGCAGTGGAAGCAAAACGGGAAACAAAACGGGAAGCAAAACGAGATCGGAGCAGCCGAAGCGAAAAGCGCGTCTGGTCAGTCGCAAACCGTTTCAAAAGTATTTGTCGCGACGGTTGAAACGGGCTCGAACCTGGAAAACATCCAAGTTTACTCGACTGGATCCGCGCGGGTCCGAATCGCCTCGGCCACGATTGCTCAACAGCTGTCTAGTTTACTTCGCCAGACATTCCAGTATCGTTAGAGGTCTTGCTGCTTCGACGATTCATTTCTTTCTGACACGAAACACATGTCCGAACTCGCCCAACTGTCCGGCCAGCTGCCGATTCTCGATTGCCACGGTTGCGGCGTGTGCTGTTTTCACATGGGCTACCCGGCGTACATCCTTCCGCAGC
Organism: uncultured Pirellulaceae bacterium; assembly: GCA_964601665.1. Lineage (GTDB taxonomy): Bacteria > Planctomycetota > Planctomycetia > Pirellulales > Pirellulaceae > Mariniblastus. The sequence continues at coordinate 1,362 of CAZROJ010000031.1, read as the reverse complement.
CTCCGATGACCGAAGAAGAAATCGAGTCCGACGAAGTTCTCAGCCGTCGAGTGAAAAATAACCCGCGGCTGAAATCGGAATTGCTTGCCGGGCGTCCTGGTGAATCGCACTGGCATCGGCTTCCCGCTGCTCTAAAAGCCGAATGGCAAGACTACGTCGACAGCTACCAACTGCCGAACTACGACGGCAGCGTTGACAGTTTAGACGGGCCTTGCATCTGGCTGGACATGGACACTCGACAATGCAAAAACCACGAGTACCGTCCTAACATTTGCCGCGACTTCAAAACCGGCAGCCAAGCATGCCACGATTGGCGAAAACATTACTCGGACAAGATTTCTGCCACCCCGTAACCTGCCAACTGCATTCTTTAAACACCAACACCGACGAATTCGCCGATCGCCTGCCGATCAATCCGAACCAGCAGCATTGGCAGTTCGACCAGTTCGGGCAAAATCTGACGACCATTAGCAAGCCGCTTAAACGGCCAGCGTCTGAATAATCCGCACGACCGGTCCAGCTGGTTCTTTTGCCTAGGCATCCAGTCTTATCTGACCCAAAGTTTCGCTTTTACCCTGCAACTTTGCCGCAGCGCTGTAGCTTTCCTACGTTAAGTTAACGAAATCGAGGGTTGGTTCCCTCCGCCTCGAAAAACTTGATCTCTTGTATTCAGCCAAACCTAACACCAATCCCCAAAGACTCCCCCATGGCCAAAGCGAAAACAAAAAAGAGCCCTGCTCAGTTGAACGAAACCGGCAATCGCAAAAGCTCAACTCGTCGAAAGAAAAAAACAAAGGCAGCGGCCGAGGCATCCAAACCAGTCCTCGAGCAACGCAAAACAAAACGTCGTCGACAAATCGATCCGACCACATGCGAACGCGACTACTCTGAGATGGAAATCGAGTTCATGCAAGCCATGGATGAATACAAACGAGCCAGCGGCCGTATGTTCCCGACCTGCAGCGAGATTTTAGAAGTCTTGCGAAACATTGGTTACCGCAAAGTCGCCGATCCGCAAGCTCTTTACAACCCCGAAAAAGTTCAAACCGCCGACGAACTGGCAACCCTTGAAGAAGAACTGATCTAACGCTCGACCGACGAAGGCGACGAAGCAGTCTCCAACCAAACGAACTTAGGCGAAAGGCAAAAGGCGATTGAGAAACTACCGGGCAAGATGCCCAAGATTCGCAATCGTTGCAAACATCAGCGGTAGAAATTGAACTGCCGATCGCCTTAGAACTTAGTGCTCATCCCAAAACTCAATGTGCCCGCGGCTAGTGCCGGAAACCGGAATTGTGTACGAATTGAAGATGCCAGCATGATTTCTCTAGATCGATGATGAACGAGCGCTCTATTCATTGC
>CAZROJ010000030.1:11608-29493 GCA_964601665.1 uncultured Pirellulaceae bacterium | reverse complement strand
GTTGCTTGGTAAAGGTGCTGGCACGAAGAACCGCACGGAATTGAGATTCACAGCGCTAGCCGCGGGCATTTTGAGTTCTGGAGTGAGCACTAAATCGATTCAGTAGCAAATAGAATCTAGCGTGGCGAATTGGTTTTCGCTGGCTGAGAATCACGATCCCGTTCAGTGCGATGCATTGAGCGGGATTTTTTGTGGCCTGCGTTCAAGGGGACGAGAAAATCCTAGGCGCGAATCTGAATTGGAGTTCACTCAACCAATTAGAATCCAACTACCAACGCCGCACCGTAATCCAAGTCGCTCGATTCGTTGCCAGGCGGCGGGGTACTGTCGTATCGGTTTTGAGCAAAGATTCGAAAGTTGATGTTGCGAGCTTCGTTCACCAAAAAATCCAACCCCGCGTTCGTGTTCAGGCGGTAATCCCCAAAATCTGAAAAGTTCGGGAAGTAGTCAAACGAAGCGAAAACTCGGGTGCTCTCAAAAACCTGACGCTCCCAATCGCCACCCAACTGCAGTTCCGGCAACCAGTCGTCGTTGACGCCGCCGACTTCTCGCGACGCACCAGCACCGAGCCGGAGTTTAATCTTTCGAGTCTCTTCATCGATCAGCTTGAAAGCCAAACCCGAATGCAACGCCACTCGATAGTCGTAGGCTTTGAAGCGATCGATTTCCACGCCCAGTTGATTGAACCAGCTCCATCTCGGGTTGGAAAGATTAATTTCCTGTCTGGCTTGACTGAACCAGCGGTCAGTCGTGGTCGCGATGTTGTTGGAAGCGTAAAAGTAGTTGGCCAAAATGTTGGTCGTCGCAAAGTCCGTTTCACGCGTCATGTTGAGTGCGAAGTTAATATCGACGTTTTGACTGTTACCCGTTTTTCCGTTCAGGCCGGCGGCAAACGAGCCTTTCCAGATTTGTTCGTCTTCGATGACGCCAGTCAAATCGCCTTCTTCAATAACGGTTTCGACTTGGCCGAAAACATTAGCGGCCAAAAAAAACGTTTGTGGCAACGTTATCAAAATCGCGATGATCAAAGTTCGCAGAATCATAATATAGGCGGGGATTAGTTGGACCAGTAAAAGAGATTGATCCCGAGAGTAGGCCAATCACAAGAGCGAAGCAATGTTTGTTTGGCCGGTTACGCTTAAGTGGCTAAACAATTGCAGCGATGGGAGGCGTGCTAGCGAAAGCTAATGAAGGCTAGCGAAAGCTAGTGAAGGCAAATCGACGACGGCTTGGTAGTGACGATCTGAATTTTAAGCCGGCCGAGAGGCGGAACCTAATTGTTTTCGAGCATGCGTTCCAGCCGCGATACTTGGCGGCGAACCGAATCAAGATCCGGGTTGATGTTCAATGCCAGACGATAGCCAGCGAGGGCTCCCGAAGGTTCGTCAATCTGCATGCAGCAGTGAGCAAGGCCGATCGCGGCGGGAAAGTGAAAACGATTGCATTGCAGAGCTTCACGACAATCAATTAACGCCGCTTGGTAATCGCCCTTGGCACAGTAGGCGATCGCCCGTTGATTGAAGGCTTCGCCAAATTCAGGATTGGTTTGCAGCAATTCTGTCGTCGCGTCGATGACCTCGTCCATTCGCGATTGATCGACCAATCGTTGAATCATTTTTAATGTTTGTTGTTGACCTTGGGTGCCCTGACGCTGCCAGATCTCGCGGATACCATGGTCGGCCAACATGCGAACGGCGCGATCAGAATCGTTTAACGCTCCGCCCATGACTTCGTTATTTTGGAACGAACCCAAAAAGCCAATCGCCAAAACCGCAGCGCGACGCGTAACATGGCCGCCACCTTTGGCTAACCGTTCCAAAGACGCGAGGTTATATTTAGACGACACCTGATGGATGAAATCGGCCGAGCTTTCTTCGTTCAGAAAACGTTGGTAGATCTTGTCGAGTAGCGGATATCGTTGTGGCGATTCCGACATAGTTGACCAAGCTCCAGAAAAATTAAAAACGCTAGTGAACGTGAACGAAAGTTTTATTGGCTGGTACGAGCAGGATCAAAAATCGTTCGGTGACTTAAAACCAATACGCAAAGATCGTCGCCGCATCGAACGGTCGAGTGTAGTTGGGAGGTTGAACTCCAGCAACGATGCGTTAGCTTTGGTTTTGCGAGAACGTTGGTTTTTTAATCGTTTGCCAAGTGCAAATTTCAAACGGTAACGGATATGACGACTGGGCGATTTTTTGAGGCTAAAAACGATGATATCAGCTAGCGTTCAATTTGGTTTGGTTAAGGGTGATTGGGGGGCTTGGGTTGGCCACAAGGTCCGTTCGGGCGTTGCAGGGTTGGTTTGTGCCTGTGTTTTCGTTTGGCCGCTGCTTGGATTGGATCGAGCTAGCGGGCAAGATTTGCCGCCGGTGCTGGTTCCGACGGCTCAAATCAAGTATTTGACTGGGGTAAAGCTGGAACGCCGGAATCTTAAGCCGTTGTCGGTGTGGCTGCGGGATTCCCCAATTCGCCGACTTTTAGCGGGTTTTTCGGCGAACGAGGAAATTGCGGTCGTGATTGACCGCCGAGTTGACCCGGGCCAGTTGCTGAATGTGGGCGTTGAAAATCGATCGGTCGAGCAATTCTTGTGGAAGGTTGCTGATGCTGCGGGGTTGGGCGTTTGTCGATTCGAGGATTGTTATTACTTTGGCCCGGTTGAAACCGCGGCGATGCTGCCGATTTTGGAAGCGGATCTGAAGAAAGTGGCCAAGAAAAAGGGACGACGATCGTCTATCGGCTGGACTTCAAGACGCCCGCTGCAGACCGGAGTGATCGTTGAGCCCAAGGCGATTTTGGAGGAGCTAGGGCGGACCAATGGGTTCGAAATAAAGGGGCTCGAACAGTTGCCGTACGATTTGTGGGCCGGTTTTTCGCTGCCACCGTCGACGCTCTACGCTCGCGTGCAGATTGTGTTATCAAGTTTCAACAAGACGTTCGAGATCAGCAGTAACGGGAAATCAATCACGATTATTGATTTTCCTGTCATGCAGACAGCGACACGAGAATTCCCGGTAGCCAAGCGTTTGTCCGACGCTGCCGATGTTAAACGGCAGTTTCCCGGCTTGAAATTGACGTTTCGCGGCAGGAGCGTGGTAGCGAAAGGAGCGCCGCTGGAACTGTCGAAGTTGAAGCGAGAATTGGTTCGCCGAGTCAAAGTTGAAGCGGGCGATGAAATCGTTTTTACGCTCAAGAATGAGGCGTCGCGGTTGACGATTTTGAGAACGATCGCAGCCAATGGGGGTTTCGAGCTGGTTTTAGAAAGTGGTGATCCATCGGAACTGAGCTCGATCATTCAGATCGACGTCGTCAAGGTCTCGCGCGGCGAGCTAATTTTCAAGACGCTCGAGGGCACCGGTCTGCGAGGCAAGATCGAAGACGGCAAACTAGTTATTGGACGCGATTGAGTTGGAGCGACAGGGCGACCCTTCAGGCCCAGTCTTTGAAATAGCCAGATTGGCAGCGCAAGCAACAGTTAGAACAAAGGATTGCAATTTTAATATCGAAAGAGCTCGAAAACTCTCGGGCTCGCTCGTTTCGGCTTAAAACAAAAAAAGCCCGCCAGCATTGATGCTAACGGGCTTTTCAGAGGCGTCGGCGGGAGTCGAACCCGCGATGGCGGATTTGCAATCCGCTGCCTTAGCCACTTGGCCACGACGCCAACTTCGGTCTCATTATTAACGATCGACCTGTCGGGTCAAGCGGTTTAGGGGATTTGAAGAGGAATTGATGGGGAAACTGATCTCGGTTTCCTCCCAAGTCTCTGTTTTTTCCGAACCGCTTTCGTAAAACAAACTTTCGGCCATTTCGAACCAAGACTTTAAGTCCGAATCGCTAAAAATCAGCGGTTGGAGTTTTTCGTGGCTTAACTGCCAGCCTCCGTGCGGTTTTTTGCAATGCGTATCGCTAAAAACATTTTTCGGGTGAAATTTTAAAAATACTTTTTCCCCTGACTCAGGTCCCCGTGCCGCAACCATCCTTTCCAAGTCGCCGCACGAATCGCCGCATTAGAACTGCACGGAGCGCCGCATTAGAACTGCACGGATCGGTCGTAGCGAAGCGTGTTCAGCGCGACCCATTGCCCGTTGGGCTGATGAAACCAGACTGTCAAATTATTTCTGGCGAACAAAGCGAACAGCCATTGCTTGCGGCTATACAAAGTGTCTGCCTTGCCAAGAATTTCGGCGTTCGAATTCCGCATTTAGGCCTCTGAGGATTGCCGGTTTGTCCAAGCACCATTCGGGGCCCAGAAACCAATCGCCGGGAGCTTCGCCGCTGATCCGTTCGACTACCATCGTGGGCGGCAAGATCTCTAAGAAATCGACGACCGTATTGATGTAATCTTGTTTCTCCATCAACACGACTTCGCCACTACGAACTTGGTCGGCCAGCGGCGTGTTTTTGACCGCGTACAGGTTGTGAATTTTGACGGCATCCAAATCAGATTCAGCCACCGCCTTGGCCGTTGCCATCATGTCGTCATGGGTCTCGCCGGGTAGGCCAAGCATGATGTGAGCGCAAAGTTCAAAGCCGCGTCCGACGCTACGCTCCATCGCGTCGACAAATGAATCGTGGTAGTGACCACGGTTCATCCAGTCCAACGACTTGTCGTGGATCGTTTGCAGACCGTATTCGACGGTCAACGGGACTTTTTTTGCGAACAGTTCGAGTAAATCCAGAACGTCGTCCGGAACGCAGTCTTGCCGGGTGCCGATGGCCAGCGACATGACTTCGGGGTGCGAGATGGATTGTTCGTAGAGTCGTTTAAGGTTTTCGACGGGGGCGTAGGTATTAGTGGCCGGTTGGAAGTAGGCCATGAAGTGTTTGCATTTATAGCGGCGTTTGATTCGCGAGATGCCTTCGTCGATTTGGTCCAAAATGTCTTGGCGAGGCAACCGTCGACTGGGGCTGAAGCTGCGGTTGTCACAAAACGTACAGCCGCCGACCGCCACCGTGCCGTCGACGTTGGGGCAAGTGAACCCCGCATCGACACTGACCCGTTGGACACGAAAACCAAAAACCTTTTTCAGGTAGTAACTATAACTAAAGTAATTCAGTCCATCCGATCGCCAATCAAATGAGGATCGGTCGTGTGGATAGCCGACCGATACATCGGGTAGATCCCCCACAGGCCGGACTTTCCGGTCGATCGTTGGGGTTCCCGGCAAAATTGGTAGTGAATCTTCAGTCACGTGTGTTGGCTTTTAATTGACGATGCGAGAGTAACAGCCTACAGTAAGTTGAGTCAGAAACTCATCATGGCCAAGGAATTTCGGCTAAAATCGCGATTCCTCGGGAACCTTATTCTGATGCTTGTGTTCTAGTTTGTACAGCGACGTTATTGGCCCCGAATGAGACCCTTCAATTATGTTTGGTGAACTTGTCCCTCTGGGTGGTGGCGACCCCATCCCACTTCTGAAAAAACGATTGCGAATTGGCCGACGCGACGGCTGCGATATCATCTTGGCTTTCGGAAATGTGTCGTCGTACCATTGCCTGTTGGAAATCGAAGAGGGCTATTGGTTTGTGCGAGATTTGAATTCGCGTAACGGCGTCAAAATCAATGAGAAAAAGTTGATGCCCGGCGTTCGGAAGCGTCTTGATCCCAACGACGAACTTCGCATTGCCAAGCACAAGTTTTCGGTCAGCTACGATCCGACGGCCAACGGTGCTTACGGGACTCCGCCGCAAGACGAAATGGTCGATGACTTTTTCCAGAAATCCTTGCTGGACCGAGCGGGTTTGAAAAAAGACGGCAAGCAGTAGTTCGCAGCGATTCTTTCGATAAATAGGTTCCACGTAAACGTTCGATTCGTCACTGGCAGCGGTGGAAATTGCTACGTCAAGTTCCGTCATTCATTTGGCGGGTCGGTCGTTTTCCCAAAACGATAATGGTCATGCCGATCGCCGCGACGACGGCACCGCCAGCGACCCAATGCCACGGGATCGATTCGTCTTGCGGGAACCATGATTGCTTAGCCAGTGTTTCTTGGAAATGAGCAAGGAAGCTAACGCAGGCGTTATGAATCGCGTGCAGCAAGATTCCAGGCAGCAGCGAATCCGACTTGTAGGCTACGTATCCCAGAATCAAACCAACCAAGGAGGTTGGGATGAACCGGTCGACGGCGATTACGCTGGACGAAATCGTATGGAACGCGCCGAAGACGATCGCCGATAGAACGATCGCCTGCCATGTTTTCATGTTTCGTAAAAACGATCGCTGCAACATGCCGCGAAAGAAAAATTCTTCGCACACCGCCGGTGCGATCGCCAAGCAAACCAAAACGATCCACGCCGGAACCGATTGAATTTTCGTCGCCATCTGTTTGGTAAGTTCGACCAATTGATCGTTCCATGCATCACGAGCTTCCGCGCCGGCGATGACTCCGTACAAATCGTGCCAGACGGTTGTCAGCCACATCACGATCGGCCACAGGCTTAGCCCCAGCAAAATTCCGCCCACCGCGAACATCGGTTTCGGAACGTTAATCCCAAATCCCGACTTAAATTCGACGCGTTGGTACCAAGCAATCAAAGAGGGGAAAACGACGAAGATTGCGGCTAGTGCCGTTGCCAACAAAATGAAACGATTGGCGAAATCGGCACTCGTTTCGCTGGGGAAACGGTTCAGCCATTCGGTCGCCGCGAAGTTCAGGGGAACCAGCATCAGCGTGCAAAACAACGCCGCGCCAAACGGAGTGATTTTTTGCGAGCGTTTGGGGCGAAGGAGCATGTTTTTGAAGCTATTGGCGTCGGCGTTCAGAATCGCATCCGAACCGAACAGTCGCGCGGCTAAAGTCAGCGCTATCACGCCATAGACTATCGTCGAAATAACTGCGATCGTCGCATACGTCGGATCGACATTGCCGTTAATCACATCGCGGGCCAACAGCAAGATGTTGACCATCGGGCAGACGGCATTGAAACCAGTCAGCTCCATGCCGGGAGCCATCGCCATCAGCCCCGGTCCCAGCGAAAGCAGGATGATCGGGATCAGATAAACCTGAGCCTCTTTGAAGCTCTTGGCAAAGCTGGTCACGACTAACAGAATCGCTGAAAAGAATGCCGCAAACAAAATCAGCAGCAGCAAGATTTGATACATCGTTGACAGGTTGAAAATCTCGATGCCGAACTGTTTGTCCAATTGAAAAGCCCAGATCGTTGCGAACATCCCGATCAGATTCAGCAGTGCCGTCAGCATCGCAACGGTCACCACGGCGACGAATTTCGAAAACAGAATTCCAAACCGAGGAATCGGCGCGGCCATCAATGTTTCCAGCGTTCCGCGTTCGCGTTCTCCGGCCGTGAGGTCAATCGCAGGATACACCGCACCAGTGATCGTCATCAAAACCAAGACTAACGGCACCAGGCTGGCCAGCGGTACCGGGCCGCTGCCGCCTGAGACGCTGACTTCGCCGATCGTTTCGAATTCCGTCGACCAGAACGGATCAGTCGGCAATCCGGCAAAAGCCAGTCGCTCTTTGGTCTCTGCTTCGTTTGCTTTGCGAAATAAATACTTCAAATAGTCCGCGGCCGTTTGCGAGAGCCCGTCGTTGCGACGGATTAGTTTGACTCGGAACGAATTGGGTGAATCCGGGCCGGGCGAAAAGAAATAAATCCCGACGTCCAAACGCATCTCGTCTTCTGGCGATCCGGCGGCCGAGTTGATTATTTCCGCCATCGCGTCCGGGGAGCCATCGGGCAGGTGAGCCCAAAAATGACTGTTGATCTTTTTTAGCCCTGGAAACGGATCGGGCGCGATGTCAATGTCTGGTGTTTGTTGAGGGCTCTCTGACGTTTTGGGTTCAATCGCGGGTTCACTCGCTTCTAGCTCCAAAATGCGAATGCGAAATCGAGTAATCAGACGGTCGAGATCTGCTTTGGGCGCATCGCCAGCGTACGCAATCCGAATCGCGATCGGATCGGATTCGGTTAGGCCTTGCAAGTTGTTGAGCAAAAACGTTTTGAAGACCAAGCTGAGTGCCGGGTAAACGAGCAAGGGCATTAACACCAGCGTGATGATCGTGCGTCGGTCGCGAAGCGTTTCACGAAGCTCTTTCAGCATCAAACGCGAGATCCGAAACGGACGCCTGGTCTTGCCGCCGTCGTTACGAACTGGAGCCAGTTGAGGCGATGGATTCAATTCAGCCCCTTCGCCGGATGAGTGGTCGTTTTGTCGGTTATTTGGCGAGCCAAGATTTGAGTCGTTTGACATCTAATGATCCTCTTTCAATTCAGAGGCACTTAAATCGCCCGAGCTATCGTTTTTGATCAGCCCAACAAAGATGTCGACCAAATCCCTTTTGCCGGTCATTTCTTGCAGGTGATCCAGCGTGCCGGTCAGCGTCATTTGGCCGCGGTATATCAAACCGAACCGCGAACAAACACGCTGAGCTTGCTCGAGTCGATGGGTGCACAGAATGACGATTTTGTTTTGCGACTTAAGCAAGTCGATGTAATTGAAAATGACTTGGCTGCCAACGACATCCAAACCCAAGGTCGGTTCATCCAGCATCATCACCGGCGGGTCGTGCACCAGAGCTCTGGCTAAATTCAGGCGTTGTTTTTGTCCGGTGCTCAACGTGGCACAGCCGCGATCGATGAACGGGGCGAGCTCTAGCACGTCGGTCAGATGTTCGATTCGCCGAGACAGTTGATCGTCGTCAAGGCCGTAGGCTTCGCCGAAAAACGAGAGCATTTCGCGGCCGGTCAGCCACTGGTAAATTCCAGCGGTAGCCGAAACGAAGCCGACCTGTCGTTTTAGTTCGTTCGGCTGGTTCGTGCTGCGGATGCCTTGGATTTCCGCATAGCCGGAATCAGCTTTCAACAAGCCAAGGATCATCCGCATGACCGTCGTCTTGCCTGCTCCGTTAGGGCCGAGCAGACCAAAAACCTCGCCAGGGTGGACTTCGAAGGAAACTTCGCGCGCCGCGTGGATGTCTCGATCGCCAACAACGAACGTTTTCGACAGTTTTTCAATTCGAATCATAAATAGTTTGGGCTCGATTTCACCCAGTGGGGCCGACTGGCTCAAGTGCTTGTCCCAAAACTCAAAATGCCCGTGGCTAACGCCGTCGGCTCACCCGTTGCAGGACCAAGCCCAATTGTGATTGATCGATCTGGCTAAGCGAAGGGGGCGCGGGATTTTATTGAAAAACGCGGACTTTGTCAGTCGGCATTTTAAATCCGCATCAGCGATGTCGATTAAAAACGTTATACTTTGCGGAATGATTTAACCGTATCGGGAATAGGCAACAGTTTTTTGGCAACAGTTTTTTTACGTGACCGAACAAACAATTCAACCTGAACAGTGGCTTGGCAATTTTGGCCTGCCCGGATTTCGCCCGGGGCAGAAAAATGTGATCCAAGCGGTTTTGGCCGGCAAAGACACGTTGTGCATTATGCCCACTGGCGGCGGCAAGAGCCTCTGTTTCCAGCTGCCAACGATTGCCCGAGAAGGCGTTACGATCGTGATCTCGCCGCTGATCGCTTTGATGAAGGACCAAGTCGACTCGTTAACGCAACGAGGAATTCCGGCGACGTTTATTAACAGTACTTTATCGTCCGACGAACAACAGAATCGCATCGCGGACATGGTCGGCGGCAAGTATAAATTGGTCTACATCGCCCCCGAACGATTGCGCAGTAGCTCGTTTATGCGGTCGGTTCAGCGCACCAAAATCCAGTTGTTGGCCGTCGACGAAGCCCATTGCATTAGCCAATGGGGACACGATTTCCGCCCTGATTATGCTCGGCTGGGGCGATTTCGCGAACGCATTGGAAATCCACAGACCGTCGCGCTAACGGCGACCGCGACCAGTCTGGTCCAAGACGACATTTCCAAGATCCTGCAGCTTGAAAAACCCGCAAAATTCGTCACCGGATTCGCTCGAACCAATTTGAAGCTATTGGTCCAATCACCCAAAGGCAACGCAGCGAAAGACCATGAACTGTTAGGCTTTTTAAAATCGCATCCCGGCTGCGGAATTATTTACGCTTCGACGCGAAAAAACTGCGAGCAATTGATCGAGTTGCTGTCCGAAGAACTTGACCGCAGCGTCGCTTTTTATCACGCAGGCCTGACCGTGGATACGCGGCGTCAAGTCCAAGAGAAATTCATGTCGGGCGAGATTGAAATTATTGTCGCGACGAATGCTTTCGGCATGGGGATTGATAAATCCGATCTGCGATTTGTTGTGCATTACAACCTGCCCGGCAGCATTGAAGCGTATTATCAAGAAGCCGGGCGAGCCGGACGCGATGGTCAGCCGTCGGAGTGCTTGATGCTTTATTCGTATCAAGACAAGTTCATTCAAGAATTTTTCATCGAAAACGCTTATCCCTCCAAAGATACCGTCCGCGAAGTCTACGCTTACCTTTGTTCGATCGATAAAGACCCGATCGAAATGACGCTGCAGGAAGTCAAAGACGATTTGGGGCTGCAGATCGGCACGTCCGGAATTGCAACGTGTGAGAACCTGCTGGAAAAAGCCAAAGCGATCGAGCGTTTGGACAGCCGCCAAAATTCGGCCGGCATCCGGATCGATTCCGATTTGCCAACGTTGATCGATTTTTTGCCTCGTGACGCGCGATCGCAGCGGCACGTCTTGCGAGGTCTAGAGCGAATCGTCGGAGATTTGCGACATGAACGAGTCATGTTTCAGCCCAAGTGGTTGGCCGACCAGTTGGATATGAAATGGGCTTCGGTCAATCGATCGATCAAACAACTCGTTAAATTGCCGATGATCGACTACGTGCCGCCGTTTCGAGGACGCGCAATTCACGTGCTGGATCGAAGGCGGAAGTTCAGTGAGCTAGAAATCGATTTTGGGGAGTTGGCACGGCGTCAACAGGCCGAGCATGACAAACTGGACAGCGTGATTCGTTTCGCAACGACTCGGCGATGTCGCCAGTTGGAAATTCTTGAGTACTTTGGCGACCCGGATCGCAAGCGATGCCGAAACTGTGACAACTGCGGGCCGGCCGAGTCGCAGGGGCCGGTTTCGGATAAAAGCGTCGGCAGTCCGGATGCGTGTCTTTACGCCGTTCAGGTGGCACTCAGCGGTGCCGCGCGAACGCATGGACGGTTTGGCAAAAATTTAGTCGCACAAATGCTAACGGGATCGACTTCTAAAAAGATTAAACAAGTGGGTTTGGACCGATTGCCCACGCATGGACTGCTGAAAAAATTACGACAATCCGACGTGATCGCGTTGTTAGATTTTTTGCTAGGGCATCACTATTTGGAGCAAGTTGAGACCACCAAATTCCGGCCGACCATGCAAGTCGCTGAAGATGGTCGTCGAGTCATGAAGGGAATCGATGACATTGATTTTACGACTCAGCTGCCTTTGGCCTTGGTGCAAATGATCTCGACGAATTTAAAAGATAAACGGCCCCATCGATCCGAGTCCAAAGCGACTGACAGGCGCGATTCAGCGACCGCGGCATCCGAGGCACCGCATGATAATTTAAGTTTGACAGCGACCAGTGACGCGTTGATTACCGAGCCATTGAATGTTGAAGCGATAAGTACTGGGCCAGCGAGTTCAGCCGGAACGCAATCAGACGATGAAACGCCTGAGGCTGAATCGTCAGCGATCGAATTGCCAAAGGCTGAACAGCCAAGTGTTCAGGCAAAAATATTCGAAAGCGAAGCCGGTTTTCAGGCCAGTTTAGAGGCCGGTTTTGAGACCAATTTAGAAGCCGGTTTTGAATCGGTGGGTCTCGGTTTTGAAATGGATTTGGTGGCAAGCATTGATGACGAGAACGAGGATCAGTTCGCTGACGAAGAAGACGACGACGGCGGCAGCAACGAAGTGGTTGGTGATAACGATGAAAGCGATGAAAAAACTCAAACCAGTCCTTGCCATGAAGTGGTCGAATCGAACGGAGTTTTGGACGGAAGGCCTGAGTCTGGTTTTAAGCGTTTAGCTGGCGATAATTCTGGTGCGGCTGAGCGGATCATTCGGAAGGATCTTCCTGAGCCCGATTCGATTCAGCCCTCCTTCTTTTGGACTTGGCGAATGATCGCTGACGGGTATTCGCTGGACCATGTCTTGCAAGCGCGTGGAATTGACCGAAACACCGTTTTTGACCACCTAAACCGAGCGGCCGAATCGGGTCATTTCGTCGCGGCGAAATGGTTGTTGTCCAGCGATAAAATTCAACGGTTTGAGCAATTGTGCCGTGAAATCTCGAGCTCGAATGAATCCGAGCTTCTGTCGCAGCTGCCAAGCGGTCTGGAACCTGAGGAGCTTCAGTTTTACCTCCGCGTTGCTGGCGGCATTTGATCGGCCCGGTTACGAGCGTGACCTAGCCGATAGGTGTTTTTTCCCAGCAAAAGCGGTTGGAACCGTCGACGTTCGGACCGTTGGCACTTTTTGACGCTGCTAAATCGTCGTAGGTAAGTAACATCGCGGTCATGAAAGGTGGTTTGACCCGCATCGCGAGAATTTAAGGTTTTCGTTACAATCTGCGATTCAATTCACCGCCTACAATTTTTGAACGTAGCCTTCGGCGTTATATGGCAAGTTGGGTGCTTTTCGAACAGCTACCAAACTGGATGACATCGACGCACATGTTCGATTGATCTTGATAAATTTGACTCAAATGCGAAGCGGTTCATTTCATGTGAAGCCGCAAAAAAAATATACTTATGGATAACCCTTCCGAAAAACGACAACGCAACTCCGATGATAAAGAAAATCGACAAGGACGGGGCTTCAGCTGGCTGTTTCCAGCCCTGTTTGTTTTCCTGATCGTGATGTTGCTGTTGAGTCTGTACAACAACAGCCAACGCTCGACGATCAGCTATTCGTACTTCCTGAATTTGCTCGAAGGCAAAGACCAATTCGGTGAACCGCTGCTCGACGATAACGACGAACCGCTCGAGACAGCGATCGAATTTGTCGAATTTGGTCCCTTCAACGCGACCGGTATGTTCAAGGTCGAACCCCCGCTGGAAACGATTTATAACCCTCGAACTGGCGATATCATTAAGCCGGCCGAAGGGGCGAGCCTGGAGAAGTTTTTTACGGTTGTGTTGGGTTCCCAAGATTCGTCGGAACACGCGGCAGCCGTCGAACTAGCGAAAAAGAACGTTTCGAAAGTTACCTACCAAGAACCCAGTTCGTTCCCGATGTGGTACTGGTTGTTTTTCTTGTTGTCGTTCGGCTTCCTGATGTTCATGATCATCTCGATGCGACGTTCGCAGAACCAAATGATGGGCGGCGGCGGATTCCTGTCCAATTTTTCGCGCAGTCCAGCCAAGAAATACGAAAAATCTGACGAACCGGTTACGTTTAAAGACGTTGCCGGTCTGGAAGGCGTAAAAGCGGATCTGGCCGAAATTGTTGAATTCCTGCGTGATCCAACGCGTTTTCAAAAACTTGGCGGTCGCGTTCCCAAGGGGGCGTTGCTGATTGGGCCGCCGGGAACAGGCAAGACGCTCTTGGCCCGGGCGATCGCTGGCGAAGCGGGTGTGCCCTATTTTTCGGTCAACGGTTCGGAGTTTATTCAGATGTTCGTGGGCGTGGGGGCCAGCCGAGTCCGTGATTTGTTCACGACCGCAAAAGCTCAGTCGCCCGCGATTATTTTCGTCGACGAAATCGATGCAGTGGGACGACAACGGGGGGCGGGTGTCGGCGGCGGACACGACGAACGTGAGCAAACATTGAATCAAATCCTAGGCGAAATGGACGGCTTTCAATCGAACGAGGCCGTGATCGTGGTCGCGGCGACCAACCGCCCAGACATTTTAGATCCCGCTCTGCTGCGACCGGGGCGCTTTGACCGGCACGTTACGGTCAGTCGGCCGACCAAAGCAGGCCGTTTGGCGATTTTCAAAGTTCACGTTCGTGACGTGCCCTTGGCGGCGGATGTTGATCTGGAAGTGATGGCGGAAACAACCGTGGGCATGACCGGAGCAGATATTCAGAACTTGGTTAATGAAGCCGCGTTGTGGGCCGCTCGAAAGAATAAAAACAAAGTCGAGATGGAAGACTTTTACCATGCTCATGACAAAGTTCTGATGGGGGCCCGACGCGAAGAGGTGATGACCGAGGCGGAAAAAGAAAAGACGGCCTACCACGAAGCGGGACATACGCTGACAGCATGGAATTTAGAAGGTGCCAATCCGGTTCACAAAGTCACCGTGATTCCGCGAGGTCGCGCTTTGGGGGTGACGCAGATGATTCCCGAAGAAGACCGAATGAATTTCTCGGAAAACGACATTCGCGACACCTTGGTGATGGCACTTGGCGGTCGAGCGGCAGAAATTCTGATTTATGACGAATTGACCGTCGGTGCCGAAAATGATCTCGAACGAGCAACGTCGATGGCTCGCCGAATGGTGACCCATTGGGGGATGAGCGAAAAGCTGGGACCGGTGAGCTACAAGACCAGCGACGAAGATCCTTTTTTGGGTGGCCAGATACACAAGAGCAGCCAGTTTTCGCAACACACCATGGAAACGATCGACGAGGAGGTCCATGCAATTCTGGAGGATGCGGCTCAGCGTGCGTTGGATTTGTTAGCCAAGCACCGTGACGATTTAGAAAACCTCACACGGGCTTTGATCAAGGAAGAAGAACTCGATCGGAATCAAATCACCGAGATCATCGGCGAATCGGTGCACGCAATTCGCAAAAAGAAAGCGGCCCAGGCGGCAGCAGAAAATGATGGAGAGACGGCCGACGCCGATGCTGAACCAGAAGATCCTGACGCAAATCCTGCTGACGACAATCACGATTAGTAAAACGACGGAGATGGGCCGGCACTAACCGTTGCAAAAAAAACGGGAGCCTTGCTCGGCTCCCGTTTTTGGTTCCCAGATAATTTGACTCATTGGCCTCTTGCGAGTCGATCGAGTCAGGCAAACGTTTTTGCCTCGCGATCGGCTAAATTTTTGGGCTTCGAGTCAATCTTCGGGTCGGCTTCCGTCGCCGCACATCATGACAATGCGTGGCATGAATTCGCCAACGATATCGACCAAGTCCGATTGAGCCGCCATCACGTCGTGGATGTTTTTGTAGGCGCCCGGAACTTCATCCAAGCCGCCTGCCAACAAACGCACGTTTTTCTCACGCAAGTGATCCTGCCACTGACGCCAGTTAAACTGCTCTCTCGCTTTGGTTCGCGACATCCGACGACCGGCACCGTGCGAAGCCGAATTCAAGCTGGCCGTGTTGCCTTTGCCGCGAACGACAAAGCACGAATCCGCCATGTTGCCCGGAATGACCCCCAGCTCCCCTGCCCCGGCTGGCGTTGCACCTTTTCGGTGAACGAACAACGATTGCCCATTGTGTTGCTCCAGCCAAGCGAAGTTATGGTGGTTTTCGATCGAAGCCAGCGATTGAGCACCGGCCAGACGAGTCACATTGTTATGGATGACTTCGTGGTTAGCCGACGCAAATCGCCCCATCAAATTCATCGCCGCCCAGTACTCTTGGCCTTCTTGCGTGGACATGTCCAGCCAGCAAAGGTGACGCAGCTGCGAGTCGTTTTTGATTTTCGACGGAGCCATTTTTCGTGCGATGTCCGTGTATCGACGACAAGTCATCGCTCCCGGACCACGCGAACCGCTGTGCGACAGCAACGCGACGTAACGACCGGCTTCCAGACCGAAGTCCGTTGTTGGCAAAGTCAAAACGCCCCATTCGACGAAGTGGTTACCGCTTCCGCTGGTTCCCAATTGTCCTGCGGCACGATCTTTGGCTTCACGAGTGACTGCGGTCACCGTCCAGTCTTCGTCCATGACCGCGTGGTCGTTCGGCTTTTTCCATTTACGACCTGTTCCGAACAGGGTTCCTTTTTCAAGGGCCTTGTCCAGTTCTTGGCAGTTGCTGGCATCGTTTTCGACCAAAGTTTCAACCGGTAGATCCGTAATCGTCATTTTCATCCGACACGCGATGTCAACACCGACACCGTAAGGAATAACGGCATTTTCACAAGCCAATACGCCACCGATCGGTAGACCGTAGCCCGAGTGCGCGTCCGGCATCAACGCGGCGGCTCGAGAAATCGGTAGTTTGCACGCGTTTCGGATTTGGCGAATCGATGATTCGTCAAAATCCGAACCCCAACTGCTGTACTCGATTTCAGAAAGCGGAATATCGGTAGCGCGGAATTGGATGATCGCTTCGGCCAAAGGACCGTAGGTCGGGTCGGCGGCGTAAACTTGAGGAGCGGCGACCAGTTTTGGGATTAGTTTTTTTGGCGCTTCGACGGTCTTGTCCCGCGCGGCGACTTGCACGATCGCAATCGCTGTTTTGACACAATCTTCTGGTACGCCCAGTCCAACCAGCTGTTTTTTGTTCATGAATCCCATTTCCAGAAAGTAAGAACTTATCCCAGCACCTTTTCGAGCGACCTGTTTTCCGTTGGGTCGCGAGGGATTGGAATAAGCACTAAATGTTCGCAGGAGTGGACACGTTGTTAACGTTTGGGTTCGCTGCCAATTCGGCGATGATCTGGCCCGCTCGATTTGCTTGGTCGGAATCGATATGCAAATGCGTTACCGCGCGAACGTGCTCGTGGCTGAACGGCAGCATTGATACGCCTCGCTCGCAGGCGCGATCGCAAAAATCAGACGCCGACCCCAGCGACGGAGCAAGCTTGAAAATGACGATGTTGGTTTGGACTCGTTCAATATCAACGTCGATGCCTTCCACGTCGGTCAGAATTTGAGCGAGGTTTTTGGCGTGTTGATGATCTTCGGCCAGTCGGTCGATATTATTGTCCAAGGCATAAAGCGCCCCCGCGGCGATAATTCCGGCCTGTCGCATGCCGCCGCCAAAAAGTTTTCGGTGTCGAGCGGCTTCGTAGATCATGTCACGGGCACCGACCAGCGCCGAACCGACGGGAGCGCCCAGCCCTTTTGAGAAGCAAACGCTGATCGTGTCGAAATGCTGAGCCCAGTCTTTGGCGGCGATGCCCGAGGCAACCACGGCGTTGAAAAAACGTGCGCCGTCCAAGTGCGTGGCCAGTCCACTGTTTTTGGCCCAAGCGGTTGTCTGAGCCACGTTGTCGTAGGGCAAGACGATGCCGCCGCCCTTGTTGTGGGTATTTTCGAGGCTCAGCAGCCGAGTATGACAGGCGTGTTGATCGTTCGGAGAGACGGCGTGCTTGAGTTGAGCGGGTGCGATGATGTTGCCTTGGCCGGGGATCGGTCGAGCGACAACGCCGCTGAGTTGAGCGTAGCCGCCTTGTTCGTAATTGAAAATATGGCAGCCAGATTCGCAGATGAATTCGTCGCCCGGTTTGCAATGAAGACGGACGGCGACTTGGTTGGTCATCGTGCCTGAGGGCATAAAGATGGCGGCCTCTTTGCCAAGTAGGTCGGCGACTTTTTCTTCGAGCAACGCAACGGTTGGGTCGCGGTCAATGACCTCGTCGCCGACCGGTGCGGTGGCGATGGCGTTTCGCATGGCCGGGCAAGGCTGAGTTATGGTGTCACTGCGTAAGTCGATCATGAAGTCGATTCCATGGTTTTCAAGGGGCTAGTTTTATGAAATTGTGATCGGTTGCCAGTGGCCTGTCTATGCGATTTGAATCGTCTTCGTGTCTGCAATCGTACGCGATAAAAATGCTTGCGGATTGATGAGTGTATGTTTGTTTCGAAGTGACGATGGAGTTGAACCAGAAACGATTTATTCCGGTTGGACCTGCCATCCGAAACTCAGGGAATTCAGGCACCTGCCATCGTTTCGCGACAACACCTCGTTTGCGAAGCCAACCCGGGATTTGCATCCGGGGCTATTGCCTGTCGTCGCTTCGCGATTGGTTTGCGGCGACTTTGAGTCAAATTTTTCACGTCGACCGAACGTTTTGAATGGAAACGATGAATGGAAACGATGAATGGAAACGAAAAAAGCGGAGCGGCA
>CAZROJ010000030.1:0-11508 GCA_964601665.1 uncultured Pirellulaceae bacterium | reverse complement strand
TGAATGGAAACGATGAATGGAAACGATGAATGGAAACGAAAAAAGCGGAGCGGCAAGTCGATTTGCCACTCCGCTTGATCAAATTTCTAGCTATCAAATTTGAATTCTTTGGCGGGCTGCTTTTGTGATCTTCGTTCCTCGAGATTCAATTAACTTAGATTGCAGTTCTTTCTCGCTTGGCTCCACGCCAGCTTGGTTGCTTCGGCGTTGTCGGCTTCGGGCACCGCTTCTTCGTTCACGTCAAACCATTCTGGTTTAAACTGAATGAAGCCATGGCCGCCGGGTTTTTGCGAATTCTGGATCGCTTGGCGAGCCGTCAAGGCGAGCACCGCATCGGCCAGGGCGACGGGGCCGTTGCAGCGAGGTTGGTTGCGCGGGTCGCCTTGCTGGATGCACCAAGCCCAATGCTCGATCTCTTCGCGATATCCTCGGCTGACCGGACCGTAGCCCTCGGCTGTTTTGGCCGGAGCCGCGTCGCCGCTGGCGGACGTATCGATGATCGGTTGGCCGCCTTTATTGGTTTTGACTCGCGATTTGTAGGACGTGCCTTGAATCGGGTACAGCATGACTTCTTTTTCGCGGTCCAAGACAAGCGTCGACTTGGTGCCCATCACGACTTCGCCATAACCGCCGTAGCCGTTGCCATTGATCGAACTGTACGTGACCACGATTTTTTTGTTGGGGTCGGTTTCGTAGCTAGGGATGCCGGTCTTTGGCGGATACTGATTGACTTGATCTTTGTAGCCGACATCGAAGTTGTAATCGTAACCCGGGCCAGGGAAATCAAAAGTGCAATAGACGTGATCGGCTGCATCGCGATCTTTGGGAGCCGTGTGCCGGCCGCCGATGGCGTGAACGCTGAGCGGGTGAACGTGTTTGTTCGGGTCGCCGGCGAGTGCGGAAATGAAAATGCTGGCCGCGTCGAGTTGATGTGAACCAAGTTCCGCCATCAAGCCGCCGCCGGTTCGATCCCAGACTCGCCATCGAACCAATTCTTCCAAAGCCGTGCGAGGGCGATCTGGGTAGAACTGTCCGGCGTCGAGTTTTTGGTAACCCCACTGTTCGGCTTGGACGGTTTTATCAGCGTCCCATGCTTGCCATTGAGCGATCTGGTTGTACAAGCGTTTGACGTCGTCCTTGCTAACGTCTTTGCTCTGGTATCGATCGACGAAGCTGTCCAATTGACGCTTAATGGTGTCGATTGGTTTTTTGTCTTCGTTCAAAAGCGGTTGGCCATTGGCATATTTTGGGCCACCTGGAATCGGCGTGATCCACGAATCATTGCCGGGGCGGTTGTTGCGGTGCCATTGGGCACGGATGTGGTGCAATTCGCCGAGGAGGCCCCACTTGATCAAATTGACTGCGTTGTCGTACAGGATGCTGTAGTGACGTTGGTGACCGATGGAAAGAAACGTGTTTGTTTCAGCGGCCGTTCGAGCCATCAGCTTGCATTCGGCAATGCTGTGAGCCATTAGTTTTTCGCACAGCACATGTTTGCCGGCTCGCATGGCCTCGACGGCAATCGGAGCGTGCAGGAACAGCGGCGTCGCAATGATAACCGCTTCGATATCAGGGTCATGGACGGCTTCTTTGTAGTCTTGGAAAACCTTGACGTAGCGTTCGGCTTCGTCGCGCGACTGCCACCCGTAAACGCTCATCAGCCCCGGTCGAACTTTGATGGTATTGGGCGTGGCCCAGTCGCCATGGAACGCGCGGTGAACGCTGGACGGGCGGATGTCGCAGATTGATTTGACTTCGACGAAATCCGGATTAATCGCGCCCATCAGAACGCTGCCTTGGTCGCCGGTGCCGATCACACAAACGCGAACCGGGCGATCAGGTTTGCCGTAGCCAAAATACATGCCGCCCACGCCCACGCCAGCGACACCTGCTGCTGCGGTGGTCGCCAAGAAGCTTCGACGAGAGATTCGATCGTGTTCGGTGACGGCCGAATAGTAATTGTCGCGGCCGATCTCGCGTTCTTCGGGGGTCAAGTTATTCATGGGTGGGCTCCAAGTTTCGAAAGCAAACGAGTTGTTTGTTGTTATAAATGACCGTGAAACGGCCAAGGATTTAATCAGGATTGGGAGGGTTGAGTCTTAGGGTTACTGGTGGTGAAGTAGCCGTGCAGCAAGTAATCGAGGCCCGCAATTCTTCCAGCCAGCGAAGCAAAGATCACAAAGCAGGCGGCGATTTCGATCCACACGTAGTAGGTCGGGTCGACGCCGGGCACCCAGAAGGGCTGTGTCATGGCGACCGAAAGCAAGAACGTTCCCGCTGCGAACGAAGCCAGTCGAGTGAACAAGCCAAGGATCAAACAGACACCGACGACGGTGTCGAACCAAGGAATGATTTTGTCGACGACGTTTTGTCGGCTGGTGGGTTGGTCAAAAGGACGGTGGAGTTCAATCGGTCCCGAACGTTGTGCTTTCTGTTTTTCGACGGCCAGATCGTTCATTTGCAATTCCAAGGAATCCCACATCGCGGTAACTTGCGATGACCATTGCCAGAGCTTTTTTGATCGGTCGGATTTGATTCGATCCACTTGGTAACGAAACGAATCGATCTCGGTCGCGGCTTCGGTTCGTTGGTCGCCGTCTCGATCAAAGCCTTGCAGGCGATCCTTAGTGGAAAAGTGGCTAACGAGTTCTAGTTGGTTCCACTTGACCCAGTCAATCAACGACTCTTCATGCGATCTCAGAATTTCTTGGACTTGCTCAGGCTGCTCGCGAACCTGTTTGATCATCGTCTCGAGTTTGGCTCTTTGAAATTCAAGTGCGCGGGTGTCAACGCTGGAATCGTTTTCCGTGCGGGCCTTAGTGATCACGTCAGCCAAGCGTTTGCGATCGGCGGCGAGTTCTTGTTGTAGTTCGATACTGCCGAAGCCGTAATAGTCGCGTGCTCGATCGCCAAAATCTTTCCAGATTTCTAAGGTCAGATCGGGTGAAATCCGTAAGCTTCGCTCGCCGTCTTTTTCCTCGGTTACGACGCAGAGTTTTTGTGATCCGTCGTAGTCGTCAACCATGGAACGAAAAAGCGGCGCGAAGGGGCCGCGAGCGGTGGTGAGGAAACCTGCGGACGTAAATTTGCCGCTCTTCAGTTTGTCGGTACCTTCTTTAAAAAAATGGTAGCCAACGACGATGCGAACCATCACCAGGGCGAAAAATAAAAGCGTCAGATGGAATTTTGTGAGTTTGGGAAACAGCGTACTGACTCCAGAGTTTCAGTCGAATGAGTTGGTGGGATTTTGTAAGTTTGAAATCGGGGCCGGGCCGCAGCAAGTATCCGCGTCGATTTTTAAAAATCTTGTCTGCGGCGTCGCTAAGCTTTAAACCCCTAAATGATATCGGTTGGACCGTCGAAAATCTCAAATCACTGGGGTTTGAACGAATCTTGTGAACGTATTTTGTTACCTTGGCGCCGGTTTTAGCCAATTTGTGATTTAATGGGGCGATCAGAATCATGGATTGTTCGAAGCAGGGAATGGCTAAAAAGCCTGGTTTTTTCGAGCGTTTCGAGCTGCTTCGCTTTCTTCCAGCTGCTGTAGCACTCGCATCGCCTGGCTTTGAGCCTCGGGTGGCAATTTTGCCAGTTTGCTCTGAAGCAGTCGCTCTTCTGCAGCGATGGCGTCGGGTTTCCCCAAGTATTCAAAGCAAAACTGAATGAGTTTGTGAAGTACGATCTCGTTTGGTCTTTTGGAAAGCACTTTTCGAAAATCGATGATGGCTAGATCGAATTTTTGTTCTTTCTTGAAGTAATAGGCCCGCGCAGAAATGAATTGCGGCGATTCAGGAAAGGTTCGGGCCGCCTTGGTCAAAATCGTTTCGATATTTTCGAGTTTAGAATTTGGACTGAGCCCGATCACTTGGCAGAACTTGATCAAGAACTCGCGAGAGAGCGGGTTGAATTGTTGCGCGACTTCCCAGCTCTTTTCTGCCGATCGAATGTCGCCATCGTGGAACTGCTGTAAGCCGATCAAAATATTGATGATGTCGGTGTGTTCGAGTTCGGCGCTGGATTTGAAAAGCCATTCAAGATCGACCGGCACGGCTTCGCCCGGACTGGCCAAACCGTTCGCTCGGGCAAATTGAATCGTCGGCGTTGGATTGTCGTAGCCTACGTATTGCAGCAGATAAACGTAATTTGCATTATCTGCCGGCGTCGTCCGAACGGCGTTGCACAAATGAACGAGGCGACGATGGTAGGAGTCGTGGTCGGGGAATTCGTTGATCGCAATTGCCGCGCGACGCAGGACGGCAGTTTTCAGCTGAATCAACGCCTGCTTGGTTTTGTCAATTTTTGCGGCTTCAAAAGCGCGATTAATGATGTTGAGCGTGAAGTCAGTGTCACGAGTTTCGGACGCGGTATTGACCATCAAAGCCCAGAGAGGAATTCGATCCGCATTGAAACGCAACGCCTGCGGCATCAGATTTTCGATCAAACGTTTCGTTCGACTAATTTCACCGGCAGAGTCGTACTTTTCGCTGTCGATCGATTCCAGTAATTTGCGAACGCGAATCGATGGTCGTAGAGACTGAAGGCGAATGTTAAACGCAGCTTGGTTTTCATCTTGCGCCGTTTCTTTCTGTTGGTCGTTTTTGGTTTCCGGATCTTCGTCGCTTGAATCGTTCGTGTTCGATGGTTCAGCATTCGCCGGCGTCGCGGCGAGCGAGTTTTGTGGCCCTTGAATTTCGCGAAAAATTTGGTCTGCCTCGACGAGCGCATTTAAACGTTCTTCCGATCCGTAATCTAATAGATCGGCGAACTGTATCAATTGCAGAGCCTGTTGGTACTTGCCCACAAATTTGTCTGCTTCATTGGCCATTGAGAAATCAAGTTGCTTCTGAGCCAGATCCATGGTTTGCCGAAGTTCATCGAGCGATTTACCTGCGGTCAAATAATTCGCTCGCCAGACGTGGGCTCTTGGAAACCCGATTTCGTTATCAGGAGCCAAACTACGCATCACATCGGCGGCCTCGGGTAACTTTTTTGCTCGAGCGTAAGCGATCCCCAATTGGAATTTTAGTTCCTTTGAGGTGGGGTCAACTTCGACGAGTTTTTTCGCAAAGCTCAGTGCCGATTCGGGCGTATCCGGTCGATTTTCAACGTTCAACTGATAGTAGGCCGAGTTTGTACCAATCATCCTGGCCTCGTTGTAAACATAGTCGGCCAGCATCCAAGCGCTCAAAGCACCGGCTATTGTGAACATCGCCGGTACGCCAATGATAAATGCCCAACCGGAACGAGAAGTTGGCCAGTTTTGAACCATCAAGTTGGCCAGCCCGGCCAGCATTCGAAAGGGGATCGTCACTAGGCAGATCAGCCTTACGGCGATCGAGTCGTCATGCAATCGGTCGTCGACTTCCGCTAAATCTCGATAAAATGTGCTCAGCGTCTTCAACGGAGACAAAATAAATTCGGCCGTCGATTGAAGAATTCCATTAGCAGGATTGGAAGGCATGGTTTAATTCGTTTGATTGGAAGTTGGCTCGAACTGGCATTTCGGGGCATCGAAGTGACTAATATCAATTATCAATTTTAATATCAATTTTGATGGAAGTTCTGACAAAGCACTAAGGCTACTTTTTGTTTTTGGTTTGGGCGAGCAGCTGTTGATGTTTGGCCTCCCAAATCTTTGCGCGTTCGGTTTGTCCGTCTTTTTGGTAACAGTCTCGGATGGATGCTGCGATGTTTGGATCGTTCGGTCGTCCAACTGCCGCGCGAAGAAATTCAGCCGCCGCCAGATTGTAGTTGCCTTGCAGCATCAACGCATTGCCTTTGGTGTCGTAGTAGTTGGTCAGAAACCGAGTGGAACCCGAGCCGGCGCGAATATTTCCGATGGCTTGGTCTACATCGGCGACCGCCTTGGCAGCGGCACTGATTACATTTTTCTTGGCATCATCCAAAAAACTTTGCGATTCCGGGGTTGCTTCGTCGCCCATTTTTTCGACGTTTTGGGATGCGATTTCTAGTTGCCGTGTCGCTTCTTGCATCCGCGTGTAGGCTCGGTTGTTCAAATAACCAGAATTTTTGGGGTCTTTGCGACAAGCTCGATCGAAAAACTCAAACGCGTCTCGAAACCGCTCTTCGCCCAAGGCTACGACACCTAGAACATTGTCAACTTCGGCAATCGAATCGGATCGATTGCGAGCGTCGTAAATCGATACGACCTTTTCCTTAACGCCTGCGACTGGACTAGCTTGTAATTGGGTCAGTGTTCGTAAAATGTTGGCGTTGGTGGGGTCGAGTTCAAAGCCTTCTTGAAGCAAGCGTATTTTTTCTTCGGCATTGGAGGGCAAAACCATCGTGGGGTTGCCAATTTCAGCGAAACGTAAAAACCGACCAATGGCGAGTATTCGGTTGGCCCAGCTTTGCAGACCCAGCTCTTGAGCAAGTTGCGGGTTTTCGGTCAACAGCCGAAGCTCTCTGTTTATAAGGGCATCCGCGTCGTCGAAATCCTTTAGTCGGTACAGGCAATCGGCCAGCAAGCTGAGCATTTGAAGTCGATCGACCGATGGAGTTTGCATCGCGTCCAGCTGTTCTTCGAATCGGCTCTTCGCACTCAGCAGCACCGCCAGTTTTGCATCGCTAGAATTGTCTGTGCGTTCGATCAATTGAAGCAGTCGAGTATAAATTCGCGGTTCTTGATCGAACAGTTTGCGGAAGTACTTTCGTGCTTCTTCGAAATTATTAACTTGCATCATTAGCTGCGCCTTCATTTGAATGGCAGCAAGATTGTTTTCGTCGCGAATCAGTGCTCGATCCACCTGGCTATCAGCCAACCCCAAGATGCGTAACCGGTCGCGGCGGCTACTGACTTTTGTGTTTTGGTAAGCAGACGCTAAATACAGGTGAGCCTCTAAATATCCAGGGGAATCGAGCGGTGCCAGTTGTTTCATCATCGCCAAACCTTGTGCATTATCACCTTTGGCAATGTATAGCTTTGCTAAATTGAAAAGATGCTCGGGCTCGTCGGGATCCAACGAGTTAAGTTTTTTGAGGTACGTTTCCTCGTCGGCGATCAAAGCATTCAGGTCGGCAAGTCTTGGGTCATCTTCGGAGATTAGCTCGTTCTGAGGCGTGCCGGGCGGCGCGTTTGCCGATTTCATTCGCATCTCGCGGTTTAGTTCCACGCTGATTTCCCTGCGAGCCTCGCGTGCGTCGACGATACGATTTGAGTAACTTTCTTCGAGGTCTTTTCCGGCACTCAATTCGCCAACGATTAAAAATAACGCGGCTAAGACAGCAAGCACAACTGCGGGGAGTCCCAAGAACAATTCGGTCCGCTGTTTGTGGTGTTCCCGTTGTCCATCGAAGATTCCGTTCTCGCCAAAGAGAAATTCGTAAGGCGCTTTTAGAACACTTAAAAATTGAGACATGCTTGAAATATTATCGCTACGGACCAAACGGCTCTTTAATCATCAAAAACTTTAACACGTATCATAATCAAAACCCAAACCCCGCTCCATGCCAACGCTCGGCCCAGCCAGTTTGTTTTTGAAGGTGCGCCGGTCGGTTGGGTACTGTTGAATGTGACAAATGACGCCGGCCAATCGCAGAAGCATGATCGGTCAGTCCGGACGTACTCCTTGTTGGCCGGAGTTGGCCGGCCACAGGCAAATCTAAAACCTGCGTTAAATTGAAGGTGTTGTTAAAATAAGCGGGATGCGGCGGCTGAGTAATTGGATTTACAGAGAAATTCAGTAGATCCGCGAAAATCCGGAGAATCAGCAAAAGTTGACATTGTGACTGGCCGAAATATGGATTGGGGCAGAAGTGTTTTGCCATCGAAGATCCAATTTTGCGTCGAAAGACTGATGAAATACAAACTCAAAAACCGGTTGTTTGCGGCTTTGGCTCTATCTGGTGCAAGTTTCTGCTGGCCCGCAACAACGACATTCGGTCAAGATGACGATTACGGCTTCATTCAAGCTGTCGAATCAGCCAAAGATTCGCCGCAGACGGCCACCGTCAAACAATTGCTTCAGCCGCCGATCGTTGCCGGACAGGCGTCGGCTTTGCAGGCAAAACGCGTCGCTCTGATGCCACAAGCCAAAAGTCGGCCAGCGATCAACGCTGGCGCTGCTCCGGTGCCTTTCGCGTCGTCCAATGTCTATGGCGGAGCCTATATTCCTCAGCCAGCCAACGCCGGCTCGGCCAGCCAGGCGTCATTCCGGGAGTTGCCTGGAGCCGATTCGAAAGCTAAACAAGTTGGCTACTCAGCACAGTTGTTGATGCCGCAATCACAGGAAGGCGTACGAGCCGAGCGTGATGTGCCGCCGATTATCACGACCGCCAGCGAAACGGCGTCCAAGCCACTGACGGTAAATAGTTTACCGCCGATTATTGGAGTATCCGCACAAGATGAGCTGCCGCCGATCGTTTTGATGGTTCAAGACCCTGACGAAGATTCGTCTGAGTTGCCTCCCGTGGTGTCGTCAACGGGCGTACAAAATCTGGTGCCGCCCGTGGTCACTGGGCCGCTCGACAAATCCAAATCGACACCGCCGTTGCTTCCGCCCGTTCGGTACGCTGACAATGACAGCGATACCAGCATGGTTGAAAGCACCTATTTGATGAATGCAGCGGGCAGTATTGGTCAGCAAGCGTCGAATGTTCAGGCCAGCGGGTTTGGCGATG
Source organism: uncultured Pirellulaceae bacterium (assembly GCA_964601665.1). Lineage (GTDB taxonomy): Bacteria > Planctomycetota > Planctomycetia > Pirellulales > Pirellulaceae > Mariniblastus. The sequence goes on along the minus strand of CAZROJ010000030.1, from coordinate 2,868 downwards.
GTCCATTGGCGATGCAGGACGCTCCGCCGGCCGTTAATTTCGGCGTTGCCGAGCCGATGCAAGCATCGCCCGGCGCCTTGCCTGGGCAGCTGGATACACCGGCCTTGGATGTGCCAGGATTGATCGGCCCGATTGATCCGGTCATGCCTGAGCCAGTGCAGTTGCCGACTGAGAGCCCGGCCGATATGAATCAGATGATGGCGCCGACGGTTGGCAATGGTTTGCCGCTGCAGCCAACGGTGACGGATTCACCTGTTTTCAATTCGGTTGTCGGCGATGCTTCGACGATGTCCGGCGGATCCGTCTGCGGTTGCCAAAATTGCGGAACCAATGGATGCTACAATCCGAGCGAAATCGCTGGCACGTTTAACTCGTGCGGTTGTAACTCGATGGCTCGGCGTTACATGATCGCTGAAGTGCTGTACTTCGATCGCGAAGACGGATTCATCAACAATTCGAACTTCGGCACGCTGAACAATTTCGATCCGGAAGCCGGCTGGCGATTCACGATCGGTCGACGTACCGATTCGACGCGTGGTCGTGAGATCTCCTACATGGGAACGCTGGCAATCGAGCAAACTCGTAACGCGGTACAGCCTGGCGGGTTGATTCAGTCGCGGTTTGTTCCTGCGGATGGTTTCAACGGCGGCAATATGCGAGCCTTCTTTAACGCGACCGAACAGAGCCAAGCCAAGGAGACGTTCCTGCATAGTTTGGAATTCAATCGCGTCAAATGGGGTTGGGACGTAATGAAATCGTTTGTCGGTCTGCGATATTTTTTGGTCGACGATAGCTATTCGATGTTCAGCCAAAGTGCAGCCGTCGCTCCTTCATTTGCAAATCCGGCTGGAATTCCTGCCGAGCAAGGTTTCTTCCAGATGGATGCCGTCAATCACTTGATCGGTCCGCACATCGGCGGCGAACTGTACTACGATGTCGGTTACCGATGGTCGCTTTCCGGTTTCAGTAAGGCTGGTATCTACGCTAACTTCAATCAGTTCGACACACGACTGGTTTCTAACGGAGTGACCTTTGTCGATGCGGAAGACAACAACGCAACGATTTCGACTTCGTACGAAGCGGGCCTGATGGCCAAATACCGTTTGACTCAGCGTGCTCAGTTCCGAGCCGGTTACAATATCCTGTGGTTGGGTGAAATGGGAACTGTTTCGGATAACTTGGCAAACCGTACGAACCAGCTTGGGATTTCGCTAACACCAAGTATCGGTGCGGGAACGAGCGACTCGGACGACATGTTCTTTCACGGCTTTTCGTTCGGTTTCGAACTGTACCGCTAGACCAGGCAAAACAATCTGAAACGAAACGAGCTGTCCATCGGGCAGCTTTTTTCGTTGGTGCTCTGCTTGAATAGTCGCTAGTTTAAGCAGAGCCTTTAGGTTTGTTTGGGCACTTGCGATTTATCATTGGGGAGTTTGATCGATGCCGGGGATTCAGCTTGAGTCGTTTGACCACTTTACGTTGATCGTTGCGGACGTGGACGCCAGTCGCAGTTTTTATGTGGATCAGCTTGGTTTCGATGAAGCGGTTAGGCCGGCCTTTGATTTTCCCGGCGCGTGGTTTCAGCTGGGCGCGACGATGATCCATGTGACTCAGCAAAGCGATTTGGCGGGACAGGCGGGTTGGGGTTCGCGAGGTGTGCGTAGTGTTAGCCGCGGGCATCATTTTGCGTATGTCACGAATGATTTTGACCAAGCGATCGCATCTATTGATCAAATGCAGATTAGAATCGCCGCCGGCCCGCAGTCGCGACCCGATGGGGCTCGGCAAGTCTATATTTACGACCCCGATGATCATGTGATTGAAATATGTTCCAAGCCTTGAACAACTTTTCGCCGATGGTTTTAAAGCGAACACGATTTTTGATTTTGTCGATGCTGATGGTCGCGGGTTGTAGCCAGCCCCCACCGGCGATGGTCGAGGTCGATGAAGCGAATCACGATCGAATTGTCGCGGGTTCGCTGCCTGTTGTTTTAGATTTTGGTGCGCCGTGGTGTAGTCCTTGTGCGAAGCTGTCGCCGACGCTCGAACGACTCGCCCATCAATTCCAAGGCCAAATCGTTGTGGGCGTCGTTAACGTCGACCGGCAAGAATCCTTGGCCCGTCGTTACGACATTTCGTCGCTGCCGACGCTGTGCTATTTAAAAGGTGGCGAGCTGGTGGAAGTGCAGACGGAAGACTTTTCGGCCGGCACGATTGAAGCCAAAATGGCCGCGTTGGTTCAGAGGCAGTGAATGTCGCGCTTGATTTTGGAGCCGCTTGATTCCCGGAGCCGCTTGATTCCCGGAGCCGTTTGATTGCGGGAAAGCCGATTGGCGACGCGCAGGGTTGGCGTTAGAATGCGACCATGAACGATGCTCAAACAGTTGCCAACGCAACGCAGGAAAATGACGATTCTTCGAACGCTCTGAATCGAATTGTAAAACGATTTGGCGGCCGTCATCTGATTTTTCGAACTCGAATGCGAAACTGGAGCGTTCTGCCACGGTCTTATGCTTTGGTGTCAGATTTTTGCGGGCCGGTCTGGATCTTCTATGGTTTGGGGCAAATCTGGATTACCCATAAAAAGCACCAACAGTACGACGGTTGGACTGCACGAGTCCCTCGGTTAGGCGGCGGAAAGCTGGTGACGCTGTTGGACCAGCTTGAGCCGGCCATCACCGAGTTCACTCATCACTGTAACAAAAATGGGATCGAAGGCACGTTGGTTATCGAGCCAAAGATCATCGAGTTTCATTGGACGTTCGGTTATTCGCTGGAAAAAGAAAAAATGAAACCTGACGAGTGTGGGCTGTTGGATCAGCAATTCAAAAAACTTGTCGATGCGTTCCAAGAAGCCATTCAAGCTGA
>CAZROJ010000029.1:0-29622 GCA_964601665.1 uncultured Pirellulaceae bacterium | reverse complement strand
AATCAAAATCCGACAGCATTATAATGCATGTTGAAAGGGTTGGTCTGGCGACTCCAGCTACTTGAAAATTTGGCCTGAAGTCTGGCGACATCGGCTACGAAGCAGAACTCCCGAAGACTGCCGGCTCCGCCGACGGATGGGGCAGCCCTTACTGACAGGAACTCAAGCAGATCAAGCTCATCGAACGCATCAAGATGATCATGACGCGGGGCAAAGACGACCCGCAAGAGCTCTACGATTTACTCGGCGGCAAGGACTATGAACCTCGCGTTGGCTCAGTACAACAAAACTGACGAACAGAATTTCGAAGACATCGCAGCTTCCGTCGTGGTGGTGAAGGATCATTTGGATTTGCTGCGGCAGCTGTTCCACAAGTTCAATTCGGACGACTACTTCAACGGCGACTCGGTGGCTCAGCTTGCTTGCCTCAATCGAGCCTCTGAATACGCGCTGGCCACGGAGAAGATTGAGCAGCGGTTCATGGGGTTGGTGAAGCGTTTGAAGTCCGCCTGCGACATTTGCTGCGGTAGTGAATCACTGGATCAACGTGAACGCGACGAGGTCCATTTCTATCTGGCCGTGCGTTCGATCGTCTTCAAGCTGACCAAGGGCAACGCGCCCGACGCCGCTCAGATGAACAAACGCGTCCGTGAGATGATCGCCGAAGCACTCAAGAGCGACGGCGTGGAAGAGATCATCCAACTGGGGGAAAGCGTTGACGACCCAATCGATCTGTTTGACGAGGATTACTTGGAAAAACTTAAAAAGCTCAAGCTGCCCAACACCCGAATCAAGTTATTGCAGCAGTTACTGGCCAAAGCGATCGCGGATTTTAAGAAGGGTAACTTGGCGAAAGGTGTTGATTTTTCAAAACAGTTCAAAGCGATTGTCGACAAGTACAACGAACGCAAGGAAGACAGCGAGTTTGGCGGTCAGGCTTTCGACGACATCACCAACGAGATGGTCGACCTGATCGGGGCGTTGGCGGCCGAAAAGGGATCGTACGCCGACTTGGGAATCGACTTTGAAGAGAAGTCGTTTTACGACATCCTGAAGAAGCTGGCGTTAGACTACAACTTCACCTACCCCGAAGACAAGCTGATCGCGTTGGCCAAAGCTGTAAAATCGATTGTCGACGACAAAGCTAAATACACCGACTGGAGTGAGCGCGACGACATCAAAGCGGAACTGAAAGTCGATTTGATCCTCGTGTTGGCCAAGCACGGCTACCCGCCGGTCGATAAAGACGAAGTCTACAAACAGATCTTCCTGCAAGCAGAGAACTTCAAGAAACATCGGTCGTAACCGTGGAAGACAAGAAGTTGGGCCGAACACTAATCTTCGCTAATCATGCACTAATCTGGAATGTTGGTAGCTGGCCTGAACGGCGATTCGATCGTCATGGACTATTGGCCTTTGTTTTGAGTCAGAATTTGATCATTTATACTGATCATTCGAAGTGTGGCAATCTAATCAGCTCCATTTAAGCTCCATTTCGGTTCGAAGGCGAATTCGATAACGTTTACGTGACGGCCTGCCATTTAGCGGCAGCAACGAACCGTCGACGGGCCAGACTTTTTTTATTTCGAGAACCCTTTTATGTCAGCACCGAAACGCGAAAAAAACATTTTCGAAAAGATTCCAGAGACCAAGTACGAGGAGCCGGCGGCTGAAATGAATGCGGGTGAATTCGAGAACGTCGTCCGATCCCGACGTAGCACGCGTGTTTATTCGGATCAGCCGGTGGCTGAGGATGACATGCGGAAGTGTTTGGAACTGGCGACGCTGGCGCCCAATTCGTCGAACTTGCAGTGCTGGGAATTCTACTGGGTGCGCGATGAAACCAAAAAACAAGAACTGGTCCGGTTGTGTTTGGGCCAACCGGCTGCCGCGACCGCTCAAGAGTTAATCGTTTGTGTGGCTCGGCTGGATACTTGGCGACGCAATTCCAAAATCGTTTTGGAACATTTATTGTCCAGCGAATCGCAGGTGCCCGAAGCGAAACTGCATTATCATCGCAAGATCGTGCCGCTGGCGTATGGGCATGGACCGTTCTACTTTTTTGGGCCCTTCAAAAAGTTGTTGATCGCGATGCTGGGTTTGTTCCGAATCGTGCCGCGCGGGCCGGCCGGTAAGGCCGACATGCGGGTTTGGGCTCATAAGACGACGGCGTTGGCTTGCGAAAATTTAATGTTGTCGCTCCGCGCGTTCGGCTACGACAGCTGCCCGATGGAAGGCATGGACGAGCGGCGGATTCAAACGCTGCTGGGCTTGCCTCGGGCGGCAGAGGTTTGCATGGTCGTGTCGGCGGGCAAACGGGACAAGCACGGCGTTTACGATCAACAATTTCGTTTGGATCGATCGCTGACTATTTTTGAGGTTTGATGGATCGCACTCGATTGCGGTTTGGGCCGTTGGCGACTGGGGTTTGAGCGTTCGCCGGAGTTGGCTTTAGGCGAAAGGCGAAAGGCGAAAGGCGATTGAGAAACTACCGGGCAATATGCCCGAGATTCGCAATCGTTGCAAATATCAGCGGTGAAAATTCAACTGCCGATGGCCTTAGTTGGCGGGCATTGGAGTGCTGGCGGGTACCGGGGCAACGATGGGAGCGGGGGCAGGCGTGCTTTTTTGTCGCGCGTTGTGTTCTTCGAAGGTTCCTTTGAGTGTTGTTAGCACGCACTGCAGAACCACTAAGATGTCCGATCGTGTCAGAACGCCAACAAGGATTTCGTTGTCGACGATCGGCAGGCAAGCAATGCGGCTCTGAATCAGCATCGAAAGGCCAACGCTCAGGCACGTATTGGAGGGGACAACTTTGGGCGTGTCGGTCATCACATCGGAGACGACGTTACCAATTTTCATTTGCAAGTCGCGTTTACTGATCACGCCCAGCATGTGACCGTCTTCATTGGTGACCATGAAACGGCGGTAACCTTGTTCTTCCAGCAGAGCGTAACATTGGTCAACGGCCAGGTCGGGGCGGACGGTTTTAAGTTGCGTCGACATGTACGTGCCGACCTTTGAATTGCCTTCGAACAACGCAACCAAATCGTCTTGCATTCGATTGTAGATCGACGTTCGTTTGGCCAGAATTTTTTGCAGTACATCCGGTTCGATTTGGATCGCGTTTTCTGACGGGTCGGCGGTGCTGTCTGTGTTTTCGGCGGCTTTAGCGAACGTAATGTAGCGGTAGCCAAAGAACGAAACGCAGATGGCTCCAGCGATTGCCAACAGTTGAAAGTGGAACTTCACGTCCGGCGCGTTAGCTTGAACCACCGGTGCCGGCGAAGCGACCGTTTGTTGGACTTGTTTGGCCGCGCCGAAGTCAAGTTTCTGAGCGGTCGATGAGAATAGGTCGCGGGTCGATTCGCCCAGTACAAAAACGGTGCCGATCAAGAAAACGACAATTAACGCGATAATGACCGCAAACTCGATCGAACTCATGCCTCGGCGACATTTCGCTGGCCAAAGTTTCTGTTGGCTGTTTTCAATTAGTGAGTTCATGCTGCTACTTGACTTTAAATCTGCGGACAATCTAGTGGTCGAAGCGTTCGCGGTGAGCTTGACGATTGAGGTGGCAAATTGGCCGCTTGATTTCTTGGTAGCAGGTTTCACCTCTGCGATAGCGAAAACGAATAGATTCGGACCGACCGTGGCAATAGGTACGTTCGGTTTCGTTAGTAAATGCTGAACCGCTTCGGGCGTCGCGGTGAGGTAGGGTGACGAATTTTCAGCCGAGTTGCTGTTGGCCGCCGTCAATTTGTTAAAAGTTGATGGTTGCGATTTGACTTTGATTGGAAATATGCACCATTGATTTCAATTCCGGTCGCGAGGTCGCGATTGAAGCGGTCGGTTGAAAAAAAGACGGCCAAGGTGCTAGGCCGTTCGCGTTCGGTTATACTGAGTGACTATCCAAAATTCAAAATGCCCGCGGCTAGCGCCGTCGGCTTACGGGTTGTCGGATAGGACTAAATCAATTCGCAGCGAATCGTTCCAAAGCAGTTTGACGGTGAGCATCCGGCGAGCGTTTTTTTGAACCAATTTTTATTAGGGCGAGCCTTGAGTATCTGGTCATCCAAAGAGATCGAAAACAAAGTCACTGACCAGCTGAGTAAACTCGGCGATATGACGGAGGGGTTTTCGCAGTTCGACGCTTCGACTTTCAAAAAGCGTTGCGAAGTTGCCTGCGGTTGGTTGTCCGAAAATGGCAGGGACGCGGTTTACCTGCATCCCGGCGATAACTTGTTCTATTTCACGGGTCTGAAGTGGAGTGCGAGCGAGCGGATGGTTGCCGGGGTTTTGACTCGATCGGGAGAGCTGTTTTACATTAGCCCGGCGTTTGAGATTGATACGCTGAAAGATTATTGGCAGCTGCCGGGAGAGATTTTTGCTTGGGAAGAACATGAGCATCCTGGGAAATGTTTGAAGGCAGCTTTGAAAGCCAACGACCTATCATCGGGCAAAATCCTTGTCGACCCGCTGACGCCGTTGTTTATGTTTGACTTGATCAACGAAGGGCTTGGCGAAGACTGGCAGGTCAGTTCGAGCACGGCGTTGGTGGATCAGACGCGCGGGCGTAAATCAAAAGAAGAAATTGATTTGATTCGGCGTTCGCATCAAATGACCGCTGCGGTAATCGAAGCGGCAAAGAATATTCTGACGCCGGGGATTTCAACGACCGAGGTGACGGCGTTCATCAATCAGGCTCATCGCGCAGTGGGTGCCGACAGTTCGTATTTTTGTATCGTGTTGTTTGGCGTTGCGACCAGTTTTCCGCACGGCGTGAAGGACCCGCAGATTTTGAAGCAGCGAGACTGGGTGTTGATTGACACGGGATGTCGCTTACATGGTTACCACTCGGATATTACTCGCACGTTTGCCTTTGGAGAACCGACAGACGAACAGCGATCGGCATGGGAAGTAGAAAAGCGAGCTCAAATCGCGGGCATGGCAGCGGCCAAGCCGGGCGTGGCGTGTAGTTCGCCGGACGATGCGGCGCGGGCGTCATTGGAAAGCGATGGTTTCGGGCCAGGTTATCAACTGCCGGGTTTGCCGCATCGGACGGGGCATGGTTGCGGGTTGGCGATCCACGAAGCGCCGTACTTGGTCAAGGGGAACGAGCAACCGATGGAGCCGGGGATGGTTTTCAGTTGCGAGCCGATGTTGGTGGTGCCGGATAAATTTGGCGTGCGGCTGGAGGATCATTTTTATGTCACCGAAGACGGCGCCGAATGGTTGACTCGGCCGGCCCCCAGTATTGATCAGCTGTTCGAAGACGGTACGTTTTAGTGTAACCGTTGACGGGTTTTGTTGGAAGAAACCAATGTCGTTCAACTTTCCAAGTTGTGAACGTGAACTACGGAAGCGCGTTACCTGAAAAAGTAAGTGTTACCAGAGGCCGATGCCCATTTTGGTGATTTGCCAAAAGACGTTTAGGCCCAACAGCGGAGTGGTTTTCGATCGGCCCTCTTCGCGGTTGCGAAATACGATGGGGTGCTCCTGCATCGCGGCACCTTTTTTTCGCAATCGCCAGAGGATTTCTTCTAAGTAGGCGTAGTCCGAGCTTTTTAGGTTTTCGAAGTTGAGCAGGTCGAGAGCTCGTTTGCGATAAATACGAAACGCGCCACTATTGTCTTTCGTTTTTAATCGCAGCATCGTCCTGGCGAAAGCGTTGATCGCCTTGGACGCGATTCGTCGGGACCATGGCCAGCCTTCGGTGCCGCCGCCGTCGACGTAACGGCTGCCGATCATGACATCGGTGTTTTGGAATTCCGACCAATGCAGCTTTTCAAACATATCGGCCAGGCTGGCGGGAGAGTGGCTTAGGTCGGCATCCATGGTCGCGATCAAATCGTAATCGCGATCCTTTGCCCAACGAAAACCAGCGATCGCAGCCGATCCCAAGCCCAGTTTGCCTGCTCGGTGAATCGTCGATAGATGCGGGTACTTCGCCTTGGCATCTTCGCACCAATTACCTGTGCCATCGGGCGAGGCGTCGTCGATGACAAGAATATCGGCACTGGGGAGTCGGTCGGTGATTTGCAGCACTAACCGCGGCAGGCTATCGATTTCGTTGTAAGTTGCAACGACGACCAGCATTTTTGCAGCAATCGGTTCGGCTGTTTGTTGATTAGAGGGCACGGTCTGCTGTATTGTTTCGGCTCGGTTGTCAGCGCGGTAGTATAATAGCTCGGTCGCCAAGCGGGCAGTCGTACCTCGCGACAGCGTATAAAAGGTGTCGTTTGACAAGGCTGTGGGATAAACGTTTAAGGCAATTTTTCCGTCCATGGAAAGCTCGTAAGGAAGTTAATGAACGATCTCGTATCCGTCCCGGGTGAAACGGGAAACCAGTGGCTGCAATCTGCCATTGTTCGAACCTTGCGAACGTTTTTGATCGCTGCCGGCGGAATCTATTTGCTGATGATTTTGGTACTGGCGTTTTTTGAAAATTCGCTGATTTATCCGGGTTCCAAATATCCAAGAGGAAATTGGAACACCGAACGCTTTGGTTTCTCCGAAATTGAATTCCGCGCCAGCGATGATACAAAGCTGTTCGGATGGTACTTGCCGTACCGGTTTCCAGGTTCGACGCCAAAATCGGTTTCAGAATCGACCGACCAGCAAGGCGATTCCGGTTCGGCCGAATCAGTTGGTTCAGTTGGTTCAGTTGGTTTGGGCATCGAACGTAAGGCTCGGACAATACTTCACTGTCATGGCAACGGCGAAAACATCGCTCAGGTGGGGGCATTCACGGCGCCAAAATTCAGCCAGACTCTGCAGGCCAACGTTTTTGTTTTTGACTATCGAGGTTTCGGCAAGAGCGATGGGACGCCGAACGAATCGGGAATTTATCTGGATGCCGAAGCGGCTCTGGAGTGGGTTTGCCAAAAAGACAACGTCCGCCCTAAAGACGTTATCTTGGTTGGCCATTCGTTGGGCGGTGGTCCAGCTTGCTACCTTGCAAAGAAACATGGTTGTAAGGCGTTGATTTTGCAGCGAACGTTTAGTTCCTTGCCCGAAGCGGCTAGCTATCAGTATCCGATGTTTCCCGTCGGCTGGATCATGCAAAACCGAATGGATTCGGCGACCGCGATCAAAAGCTGCACGATGCCGCTGTTTCAATCGCACGGCGATCAAGACACTTTGATACCGATTGAATTGGGCCGGAAGGTGTTTGGTAATTCGCCGGCCAAAAAGAAAAAATTCTTCGAAGTCAAAGGTATGGGGCATCTTGATCCGTTGCCCGAAAACTACTGGAGTGAGTTGGCGGCCTTTCTTGACGCTTCGATTGGTTGGGTCGAATAACTGTCCATGCGGTTCAGTGCGAATTTGCGAAGCGAAAGAACCGGTTTCGCGTTCGGACGAGTGCTAGCACGTGATTGCGCTTATTTGAAAGTGACCACGCAAGCATTGATCTAGGTAGCTTTGACGGGGTGAGATAAGATGAACAGTCGAAGGGGTTTTCGACTGCCGCGGTAATGTATTTTTTACATCCGGGCATTTGGTATCGGAAAGGCGCATGGAGGGCACCTGATGTCAGAGACGCTCAAATTTATTCACGCTTCAGACTTGCACTTAGACGTTTCGATTTCGGGACTGGCAGAACTGCCAAAGCACCTGATCGACGTGCTGGCCAATGCGCCTTATCAAGCGGCGACCAAGATCTTTGATACGGCGGTGGCCGAACGAGTCGATTTTGTGTTGTTGGCGGGTGACTTGTTCGACATCGATTCTGGTAACGCTCGATCGGCCGCGTTTTTGCTGAATCAATTCCGACGTTTGGATGAAAAAAACATTCCGGTCTATTGGGTGGCTGGCGAATGCGACCATCCCGATCGTTGGCCCGGCAGTATCGAGTTACCCGCGAATGTGGTGACTTTTAGTTCGTCGGTGGTCGAGCATTTTGTCGTTCGACGCGAAGGCCAAAATATCGCTCGAGTGATGGCTGCTGGCTACGATCCGAAGCGGCGTAGCGGCAGTGATTTTGTCGCGCCTGATGACGAGTTGTTTAACATTGCCCTGACGCATGGCGAATACGAATCGAGCACGCTAACCGGACAGCACGTTCAATACTGGGCGATGGGCGGTCGCCACAAACCGGCCAAGCTGGACAAAAGCGGTACGCTGGTCGTTTACCCGGGCACGCCTCAGGCTCGAACGCCCAAAGAGTCGGGGCTGCATGGTTTCAAAATTTGTCGGATCGACCCGGCAGGAAAACTTCGCGTGCAAACGGTCGAGTCGGATCGAGTGCGATTTTTGCCGCAGAAGGTTGCGATTGCCGAAAACGTCAACGCGAAGGAACTGCAAAACGAATTGGCCGAACGGGCGTTGAAAGTCATTTCGGATACGACGGACCAGATTGTGCTGACCAGCTGGTATCTTTCAAGCGACGGCGACTTCAATCCCGCCATCCGCAAGCCGGAGTGGTCGGCGGAAATTTTGGAATGGCTGCGCGACGAATTTGGCCGCGGCGACAAAGGGCTGTGGTCGACCAGTGTTCGAGTCGAAACGCCGAAGCAAATGCCGATCGATTGGTACGAAGAAGATACGCTGTTGGGCGAGTACTTGCGAGCGATGGGGCGATACCAAAGCGATGAATCGCTGAAACTTCATCTGCACCAGTACCTTCCGCAGACCGTCAACAGCAAGGTCATGTCGGGCATCACCGAGATCTCAACCGGCCGTCGCGAGGAAATTCTGAAGCAAGCGATGTTGCTGGGCGTCGAGTACTTGGCGGATCATAAAAAGTTGTCGCCGGCCGACGCTGGCATTGTTCAAAGCTAAAACACAAAATCAATCAATGCATCAAATGAGTTGATGCACCAACCCTCCTAGGAGAGCAGTCGTGAAAATTACCGACCTCCAAATCGACGGTTTTGGCGTATGGAAAGGCCTGACCGCAGAACATCTTTCGGATGATTTGACGTTGTTTTGTGGCTACAACGAAGCCGGCAAGACGACGATGATGCAGTTCGTTCGCGCGATGATGTTCGGTTTTTCCGAGGAACGAATCGAAAAATACACGCCGCCCGTTTACGGTGGGCTGGCCGGCGGTTCGCTGGAAGTCAACACCTCCGAAGGCAAGTTCGAAGTTCAACGCTACGTGGATCCCAATCGCCATAGCGACCCGATCGGCGATTTGACGGTCACCGATCACGTCGACGGCACCGTTCACGGTCGGGCCCGGCTGGGCAGCTTGATGTCGGACATTGATGAATCGATTTTTGTGAACGTGTTCGCGATCGGTTTGCAAGAAATTCAAGAACTAAACGCACTCAACAGCACCGCCGCAGCGGAACAACTGTATCGGCTGACCAGCGGGCTCGATCGCGTCTCGTTGGTCGACGTGATGAAGGACCAAGCCCAGCGACGAAACAACATTTGGGCTTACGATCCTGAATCAACTTCGCGGTTGGCCGAACTTTCGGACCAACGACAGAAACTGCTTCGCGAGATTGACGAACTGAAGCAACGTTCAAAGCGTTGGTCGCATGTGGCCGCCGAAACCACTGACATCAATAACCAGCTTGTCGACCTGGAAAAAGAACTCGCCGCCAAAAACCGAGAGTCGCGTCTTCTTGAAGTCGCAATTCAGATCGCCGATCGTTGGAACTCGCGGAAAGTCATCAACGAACAAATTTTGGCGCTCGGCAAGCTACCCGATCGACGCGACGTTTCGATCGAAAAGCTAGACACCCTGAACGAAAAAATCGCTCAGCAAAAAGAACGAATCGAACAGGTCAAGATCCAGCGGAAAACCATCAAGACCGAAGCGATGGCACTGCCGATCAATCGAACGCTGTGGGCTCAGAAGTCGCGGATCGAAGCCGTCACCGAGCATATGCCTTGGGTGGAGTCGTTGCAGCGTCAGGCGGATCGATTGGAAGAAGAAATCGATCGAATTGAAAATAACGTCGTCGGCGAGATCGATGGGCTGGGGCATCAGCTTAAACTCAAGGCCGCGGATATTCGCGAGCTTGGCAATCGCGGGTTCAGCACGCTGGAGCAGTCGGGCAAAAAACTTCAAACCGAGACCGACCGGTTGACCAAATTTCAAAACGATTTGGAAAAAGTCGAATTTGATTTGGGGCAGCATCGAGACCGCCTTGGAACTTCTTTGGCCGAACAAGGCGCCTCAGAATCGCTGGAAGACACTGGTCGCTACGTCAATCGACTAAGACGCCGGATCGAGTTGGAAGAGAAGATTGAAAAACTGAATCGCCAACGGCAAGGCCTTGAGCGAGACATTGATTCGATCGTCAACGACCAGGTTTTGCCGGTTGAGAAACTATCCATTCTGGGGGCGGCGTTCGTTCTTGGCGTGCTGTTGTTCGGAATCGGTGTAATTTCCAGTAACTGGGATACGCCGTTCTTCAGTGATTTCGGACAGGGTGCGACCGGGATGGGCATGGTTTTCATGCTGCTCGGTTTGATCGTCGGTGCAATTTCGATGGCCGTGAAATTCTACTGGGAAAGTTTGGCTCGCGAGGATTTGGAAGACTTCCGTCACCAAATGGATATCGTTCGCCAGCAAGTTCGTCGAACGAAGAACGAACGCGACGAAATCGAACGACAATTGCCCGCTTCGATTCACAACCAATGGGAAGTCGAACTGCAGGATGCCGAGAGTCGATTGATGCGGTTGGAAGAATTGGTGCCGCTGGAAAACCGTGTGCAGTCGACGCAAGGCGTGCAAGATGATGTTCGCCGGCGAATCACGAATCAGGAACGCGAAGTTAAGAAGGCCGAAGAGCAATGGCAGGCGAGCCTACGGACGGCCGGTTTGCCAGAGACTTTGCGACCGCACCAGCTGGAGGAAATTATTCAGCGAGCGGATCGGGTTTCAACTTTCTACGTTCAGCTGGACCAATTCAAATCCGAAAAGATTGAACGCGACAAGGAATTGACGGCACTTAACCAACGCATCGACATGATGCTGCACGAGACCGGTGTTCGTTTTGACAGCGACAATTTGGTCGGTCGCCTGAATCAACTGCATCGCGCGATCAACGAGCAACGGCAGTTCGTGAATGTTCGCAAAGAACACGCCAACAAATATAAGTCGCTGCGTAGTCGTTTGAACAAAGCCAAACGCGAACTCGAAAAACAACTTGGTTTGAAGCAACGGCTGTTGGCAGTGGTTGGCGTTGCGGACGAACAGGAATACCGTTCGCTGGACGCAACGTTTGTTCGGCGTCGCAAGTTGATGAAGAAACGCGACAACGTGAGCGAGCAAATTACGGCGGCGCTTGGGAAAAAATTTCAAGAAGATCAGCTGACCGAATTGTTGGAGTCCTACGGTACGGGCGGTTTGGAAAAACAATGGGAGTTCATCCAAACCGAAGTTGAACGGCTGAAAGAACGCCAAGCGAAATTGCTCACCCAGCGAGGCGAGTTCATTCAAGAAGTAAAAACACTGGGCGAAGACTCGCGGCTCGATACGGCTCAACTGGAGCTCAATTGCGTCAACACGCAGATCACTCAGCTGCAAAAGGACTGGCAGGTTTTGGCCGCCAGCACTCAAATGCTCGAACTTATCCGTGAGAGCTACGAATCGAAACGGCAGCCAGAGACTTTGAAGGAAGCCTCGAATTATCTTGAGCGTTTGACCGAAGGGAAATACACTCGGATTTGGACCAAGCTGATCGGCGAGGAACTTTTGGTCGACAACAGCGACGACGACACGCTGCCGGTCGACAAGTTGTCTCGCGGTACTCGGGAAGCGGTTTATCTGAGTCTGCGATTGGCGTTGGTCGGAGCTTACGCTCGTCGCGGTGCCACGATCCCGATGATCCTAGATGACGTGTTGGTGAACTTTGACGGCCAACGAGCGTACGCGGCGGCGGATGTTCTGCACGATTTTGCTCGCAATGGTCATCAGATTTTGATGTTCACTTGCCACGATCATATGCGAGACATGTTCGATTCGCTGGGAGCTGATGTTCGCGTGCTGCCGCATCACTCGGATGTGGTCGAGCACGGAGCGAAGCCGGAAACATTCCGCAAAGGCCCGCAGCCAGCACCGGTTAGTTACGAGCCACCGGTGAATTATGAAGCGCCCGTCAGCTATGAACCGGCGGGCGAGCCGATTGCGTTTGAATCGCGGTCACGAGAACCGGTGGCCATGGCAGATCCGCGGACGATTCCAGTCGAGTATGTTCAGTATGCGTCATCTTCGGTCCGGATTGACCCGGATGACTTTGACGCGGATTTGGAGTACGAGTTGTCTGCGGTGACGACGGACCAGCGTAGCGATCAATTGCTTCGCAGCGAATTGGTTTACATCAGTCCAAATTTACCAGCACCGCTTGATCTATCGGGCGAGCATGACATTTGGCGCGAGAACCAAACGCGCGCGTTCTAATTTCCGGAAAAAAATGATCCGTGACGCGTCAGCGGCCGGGCATCTCACACACCAATGAACCGTGACGCGTCAGCGGCCGGGCGCCTCACACCAATGAGCCGTGACGCGTAAGCGGCCGGGCATCTCTCGGTCGAGGAAAAACAATTAAACGCAGCCGGAATAGTTGTCTCATCCTTTGTCTACCGACAGGTCGAAATCAGCGCAAGCGTCGAAAAGTCAAATTTTTGTGACCAACCAACGAGCGAAATGCAGCGTGTACCCACGGTTGTCGTGAGATAGCCAAGGCTATCGCCAAAACGGCAAACCCTAAAATCGAATGGGAACACAGCACTAGGCGAAACTTGGTTCGCTGTTGGCCGTTGGTTGGGTCGACGAAAAATCTAGCCGTTTGCCAGCGTCCGTGATCCGCTTGCGATTATTTTCCGCTCGAGCTTCAGCTGAAGCTTCAAGTTTGTCGACGCCATCGGCCGTGATCGAGATCGCTCCACCTTCTTCACGCTGGATCCAACCCTTTTCGCGGAAATACCAGAGATGGAATTCGAGGACTTCTTGCGGGATTCCCATCATCGACTCGATCGTCGTGATTCCCATGCCGGGGTTTTTCATGCTGCGGCGGCGCTGAGCATAAAATAGTTTTAACAGTTTGTGCCTGTCGGCTGTGTCGTCGCCGACTGAACCAGCACCTTCGACAATCTCGACCTTGGCTGAAGTTTGTTTGTCGTATTCCAAATCGAAATCAGCGCGGCTGGCCGGATTGGAAAGCGTCTCGTAGGCCTCGACGATCGAAGTAAAGCGAGTGATGTCGCCGTTCTCGGAAACATCCGGGTGAAATCGTTTTGCCATATACCGAAAAATTCGCTCGATCGTTTCGAACGAAGCAGACGGGCTGATTTCTAGAACTTCGTAGTGATCGGTGAAATTTGACATGACAAAAATAAATTTCGGTCTACCGGAGTGACGGGAGAGATGGTTTCAGGGCAAGGAATTGCTATTGAAACCTAGAACGCGTCAGCCGGTCACACATTGCTATGGAAATTTATTAAATTGGAAATGCCCAGCAAGTTACACGCTGTGCCGACTATGCCGGTCATTCCAGCGATATCGAATTAGTTCGGGTCGCTGACAATCTTTTTGTCAAAATAGTTGATGGCCATGCCGGCATCGATCACGATTTTTTGAGCCGTAATGCCGGACGATCGAGGGCTGAGCAAAAAGCAGGCGGCGTCGGCCACTTCTTGGGTGGAAACGGCCTTGCCGCGAGGAATAACTTTTTCTGCGAACAAATAGCTGTCCACGTAGCCAGGAATTCCCGCTGAGGCCGAAGTCTTCAATAAGCCTGGCGAAACGGCGTTGAAGCGAACATTCGAAAACTGGCTAAAGCTCTTCGTCAAAAACGCCAGCGAGCTGTCGAGTGCGGCTTTGACGGGGGCCATGAAGCCGTAGTTTTCGCTGGCCATCGTCGTCGTTGAAATCGAAATCGTGATGACGGACGCATCGTCGGCCAAGCAGTCTTTAAACGCGTTGGCCAAAGCCATGAAGGAGAAACATGAAATATCAACGGTCCGCAAAAACTGGGCCTTCGTCGTTTCGTGAAAGGGTTTGATTCCGGTTTCGTCGTAAGCGGCAAACGCGATCGAGTGTACCAAGCCGTGGATTTCGGGATGTTCGGCGGCAATAGCGTCGCGAACGGTTTCGATCTGGTCTTCGAATTCGACATCGCAGACGAAGCAAGGCCTGTCGCCCATCAGCTTGGCTACCGATTCTTTTCGGGCCGGACTGCGGACAACATAAACGACGGTTGCACCGACCTCTTCCAGTGTTTTTCCGATATGCCAAGCAACGCTTTTTTTGTTAGCGACGCCAAAGACGACAATCGTTTTTCCTTGCAGGCCCAAAAAGTTCATGGCAATCTTCGTTGGTTTGAGTGGATGATGTTGTTGTTTAAGTTGATTTTGTGCTATTCAAAATTGAGATCAAAAAGCAGCGTGCCCAAACAAATAATCGCCGGCGTCAGTGCAAGGCTGGCCAGCGACGTGAAGACGCTGATCTCGGCCGCCACCGAGGGTTTGCCGCCAAAATGTTTGGCGATCACGATTGGGAAAACGGCAGCTGGCATGGCGGCTTGCACGATCAGTATTAGCATCAATGGACGCGAAAAAGACAACAGGTAGGCCGCGGTAAAGTAAACAATCGGCATGATCACAAAGCGAACCGCAAACGCGCCGGTTGGAATTCGCCAGCCCGAAAAAAGTTTTTCGTGAGCGACCACACCGGCGAAGGAAACGCCAACCAAAATCAAGCTGACCGGTACCGAGCAATTTCCCAGTTGCCCCATCGCTGAATTGACCACGCCGGGGATCCAGAGATACCCGCCGGTAAAATTTAGCGTTAGACCAAGGACGATTGCGATGGTTGGACCGTTGACCAACCGCCACCACATGCCGTTCCGGGAGCCGCTGACGATGACAACCCCGACGGTCCAAAAAGCCAGTTCGAGCCCGAGATTGAAAACGAAAAGCACGCCCAGTGTTTCGTTGGCGATGTCAGCCGGGAAGATGCCGGCGATCAGCGGGATCGGTATAAATCCGTAATTTTGGATCGCGGCGGCGAGGTTAAAAGTGTTTTGAGCTTTGCCAGCCTTCAGTTTCAATAAGCGTCCGACCAAGTTGGCGACGACGAATGAAAGCAGCGTCAGGCCGAGCCCGACCGAAAGCGCGGAGGTGACGGTGCTGGTTTGTTTGAGTGCTTCGTTGCCGCAGACCTTTGTCAGGATGAAGCAAGGGTAGAGCACATTTAAGACGAGGCTCAACGTCGCGCGTTCGGACGATTCGGTAAACATTTTTGTCGCGCGGCACAGACAGCCAATGGCGATAACAATGAAAACCGGAATGGTCTGGCCGAGGATTTCCAAAAACGTCATTGAACGATGATGCCTGTAGGGTGTGGTCGGGGCCGCATGGTTTGCCTGAGGCTTTAACGACCATCGGCTTGCCCGTTTAAAGAGGCTTGTTGATTATGAGCACGTTCGGGGCGATGGATGGCGTCGTTTGGCGGTCGTGCCGCGGTGGGGCGAGGGTCAGCGCGTGATCGCTTAAGTTGCCGCTGGTTCGGAAGGCGTCGATCCGTCGTTCTCGCGTTCGACGCAATCGGTCACCGGTTTGCTGCAGACGCCGCAGGATGTTTCACCGTCTTCGTTGGTGACGTTTGCCAGGCCACCGCAGCTGCCGCGGACTGGTTTGTTATTGAAAATTGCTCCGACGGCCATTGCCACGATCATCAACCCAAACACGCAAACCGCCGCCAGGAAAACAGGCCATATCGATCGCGTTTCCGTTTCCGCCATTTGGCCGTTGCCGGATGCGTTGGTCGATTTTGAAGACGCCAACTGGTTGCGATCCGATTCGTCGACGAACGGGAAACTTTCGGACGCGTGGCATTCATACTGGCTGCTGAAGTCGCCGGCGCGCTGGATCAAATGAAACTCGCTGCCGCGTTTGGCCAATAATTTCTTGGAGCGTTCCAGCCCCATAACCATGGCTGCGGTGGCCAACGCGTCGGCTGTCATACAGTCGCCAGCCAAGATACAGGCTGAAGCGAGTCCGTGATTTACGGGTCGAGCGGTCACGGGGTCGATGGTGTGCGAAAATCGTTTTTTGCCGATTCGGACGAAATTTGCGTAGTCACCGGAAGTTGCCATCCCGCCGTTACTGATCGCGATCACTGCTTCGGGAGCCGCAAGTCGCGCGTCCGGCCGTTTGACTCCGACTCGCCAAGCCGCGCGATTGACTCGGTGTCCCCGAGCACGCACTTCGCCGCCGACTTCGACAAGGAAATTTTTGCAGCCGAGCGAGCTCAATTTTTCGGCGACTTGATCGACAGCATAGCCTTTGGCGATGGCCGACAAATCGATTTGAATTCGAGCGTTGCTTTTTTTGATGGCCGGCGGCGAGTCGCGGACGGTCAGTTTTTTGTAGCCGATCTGGTTCAGCGTTTTTTGGACTGATTCGGTGGCGGGTAATTTGACGTCATCGCCGGGTTGGTTCTTATTGCGGCCAAAGCCCCAGAGTTCGACCGCCGGTCCGACCGTAATGTCAAAAGCTCCGTCGGTCATTTCGCTGATTTCGATCGCTCGTTTGACAACGTTTGCCGTCGCGGCGTCGCAGTCGATAAAGTCAGTCGATGTCGAAGCGTTGAATCGGCTAATGTCAGAGTCGTCGATATAGGTCGACATACGTTCGTTGATTCGATCCAAAACCGTTTGAACATCGCGCTGCAACGTTTCCTCGGTCATCGAATCCGGCGGGTCGACCACGGTGGCTTGGTAGCGAATGGGGCCCATGCATTTTCCGACCACGAACAATGATGGAAGATCCGGTTCGGGATCGGCTTCGGCCGGGCGATCGCTGGAGTCGTTTTGTGGCGATTGAGCGAAACACGATTTTGCGATCAACGCTGAGTTCGAGTTCAGACTCAGGCTTGCCATGATCGCAACGTTCACCGCGGCCGCACAAAAACGGCTTTGCCAAATTGTTTTCGAATTCCAAATGCCGAGCATCGGTTAGATTTCTTTTTTGATACCGTATTTTTTGATTTTTCGGTCGAGCGTCGATCGTTCGATTCCGAGAATTGCCGCAGCTTTACTCTTGTTCCAGTTCATCGCTCGGAGCGTCGATTCAATGTGTCGTTGTTCGACCATTTCCAGCGATTCAGGCTGATATTCTTGCACGATCGTGTGCATATCAAAATTAGATTCGCTGGCCGTGGTCAGGTTGGTCAGCGACAATTCATCCAACTGGATCACGTCGCCTCGAGCCAACACGACACCGCGTTCGATCACGTTTTTAAGTTCGCGAACGTTCCCGGGCCAGCGGTATCGTTTAAGTTGGTGTTGAGCTTGCGGCGAGAACCCTTGGATCTTGCGACTGGTTTCGGCGTTGTATTTTTGCAGAAAATACTCGGCCAATTCCATGATGTCTTCGGCTCGGTGTCGCAGCGGCGGCACGTCAATCTGGACCACGTGCAAACGAAAGAACAAATCCTTGCGAAAGGTACCGTTGCGAACGGCTTCTTCTAAGTTTCGATTCGTCGCCGCGATGACTCGGACCGAAACCTGAATTGATTTGCTACCGCCGACGCGTTCAAACGAATGGCCTTCGAGGGCACGCAAAAATTTGGCTTGAATCGACGGGCTCATTTCGCCGATTTCGTCCAGCATTAAAGTGCCTTTGTCGGCCGCTTCGAACTTACCAGCTTTACGGTCGGTCGCACCGGTGAACGCGCCTTTTTCGTGGCCAAATAATTCGCTTTCCAGCAGCGATTCCGAGAGTGCCGCACAGTTCAAGCAAACAAAAGGGCCTCGCTTGCGTTCGCTGGAAAAGTGAACCGCTCGGGCGACCAATTCCTTGCCTACACCGCTTTCGCCACGGATCAAAACAGTCGCCATGCTGGGCGCGGCGCGAGCGATTTGTTCGTGGACCTTAAAGATCGCATTGCTGGCCCCCACAATTTCGCTCTGCACACCCAGTTGGTCTTGCAGTTGGTCGATTTGTGTTCGCGTCTTGGATAAATCCTCGACTAATTTTTGTTCGCGAAACCGGGTCTTGAGCGCTAGGGCGACCGTTTCGGCGACGGCCAGAGCGAATTCAAGATCGTCTGAGTTTAAGTTATTGTTGGCGTTCATTGAGTACAAATGAATCAAACCGATATTTCGATTGTTCATTCGAATCGGAGCGGCAACCACGCTGGTGGCAAGCACTTTGCCCCGTTCGTCGCGAACGCCCAGTTTGCTATCGTCTTGAATGTCACGCGCCAGCACCGCTTCGCCTCGCCGCAGGACCGTTTCGGCAAGGAACGGTGAGACGCGATGATAACTCGGATGCGACTCGCTTCGCCAAGCCAAGATGTCCAAATTTTCTGGAGCCACGGTCGTTGGGCGGTTGCCGGGAACCATCAAGACACCGCCGGCGCTGACGTTTGAAATTTGAAACAGGCAATCCAAAGCCATGCGCGAGATCGCTCGCGGAGTCCGTTCGTTGGCCAGTTCGAATGCCAGTCGGCAAAGACGCCCCGCGTTTAAAGAAGCGGATCCTTCGTCGGGCTGTGGTTCGACGCTGAGCAAATCCGGTCGTTGTTTTCGGTGGACAATCGTCGTCGGTTCGGTGACATGAATTTCAGGCATGGTTGACTGTTCGCAGGAGTCTTCGACTTCCAGGCCAACGACGGTTTGGCCGCCAATTTCAACCTTTGAAAACACCTTGCGGTCGTAGGCTTTGGAAAGATCCGTTACGAACGTCAGTTGCGTGCCGGCGATCCAAATGACATCGCCCGGTTTGAGTTCCCAATCTTCGGTCACTCGGTCCTTGCCGATGGCGGTTCCGTTTCGACTGTTCAGGTCGCGAAGCACCCAAGAGCCCTCGGACAAAAAAATCTCCGCATGCTGTCGGCTGGCCTGTTCTTCCTTGATCACAATCTGGCTGTTGGTCGATCGCCCGATGGTGACCGTTCGCCCCGGCATCAACCTGAATACGTCGGACCATTTCTTGCCGTCTCGAATGACGAGGTAAGCCAGGTCGGGCGCGCTATTGGCGATGTTTTTGGGCGAGGGCATTGAGTGGGGATTTTCCAAATGGCGGCGGAAGTGGCCGAAGTTTCGATTCAAACAAAATTTTGCGGGATACCAATTGGGACGATGCAGCAGCCCCAGTCCTTACTCCAGAAAGCCCGGTGGGCACGAACGTTACAGTAAGTCCGCTTAAGTCGACCCGCAAACGGCTTGTTGGTTCAACAATCAACAAGTTGTTACGTTTGGCTTCAACTGTTCGCCCGGTCACACGCTAGAATATAATCCGCTTGGCAATCATATTCAAAGGCGCTAAGCAAGTTTCACGAGTCCGGATTCGGAGGCGTCGATTTAAAACCGTGCCGCCGTGATCATTCGTTCTGCAATTTATCAAAGGCCAACCGTGTTTTTTTCAATATCCAAACGATCTAAAATCGTCATGCAAAACCTGTTGCTCGTTTTCGCCTGGAGCGGCGTTTGGGGGATTCAGCTGGATGCTGCCGTGTTCGTCGACGATCAGGAGCGTCCCAATATCTTATGGTTATCTGCCGAAGACATTGGCCCGCAGCTCAATTGCTATGGCGATCCAACCGCCAAAACGCCGGCGATCGATGCTTTGGCCAAAAAGGGAACGACCTACGATTACGCTTGGTCGAATTACCCGGTCTGCGCTCCTGCTCGCACGACGATCATCACGGGCATGTACGGCTCGACCTGTGGGGCGGGCAACATGCGTTCGATGGTGCGATTGCCCGAAGGCGTCGATATGTTTCCGGCTTTTCTGAGACAGGCGGGTTACTACTGCACCAACAATTCGAAACAAGACTACAACTACTTACCCAACGGCAACAAACCGTGGGATGAATCATCCAAAAAAGCTCACTATCGCAATCGTGAATCCGGCCAGCCATTTTTTGCCGTGTTCAATTACACGGGTACCCATGAAAGCAAAATTCGAGTCCGACCGCATGACGCCGTGGTTGATCCGGCAAAAGTAAAACTCCCCGCTTACTGGCCTGACAAGCCCGAGGTCCGGCAAGATTGGGCTCAGTATTACGACAACATTCAATCGCTGGACGTTTGGGTTCAAGATCACCTGCAGCAGCTGGAAAAATCGGGCTTGGCGGAAAATACGGTCGTTGTTTTCTTCGGCGACCACGGTTCCGGGATGCCACGTCACAAACGCTTCGCTGGCGATTCGGGAATGCGAGTGCCGTTTGTGGTGCACGTTCCAGAGAAGCTAAAAAGTTTGGATCCCCGTTATCAAGTAGGCGGGCGTTCGGACCGGCCGGTTGGCTTTATCGATTTGGCTCCGACGATGTTGAGCGTCGCCGGCATCGCGCCGAAGGTTTACATGCAAGGCCACGCTTTTTTGGGGCAACATAAAACCGAAGCACCGAAGTTCTTGTATGGCTTTCGTGACCGTATGGACGAACGCCCCGACTGCAGCCGTTCGATTCGCGACCAGCGGTTTATTTATGTTCGTAACTTTATGCCTCATTTGCCAGCCGGACAAGAACTGGACTACCAGATGCAAACGCCAACCACGGCGACATGGAAGCGAATGTTTGATGCGGGAGAACTCAACGAAGTTCAGTCAGCTTTTTGGAAACTTCATCCGGCCGAAGAGCTTTACGATTTGGTCGAGGACCCCGAAGAAACTAAAAACTTGGCAGGCGATGAAGCGTTTGCCGAAATCCTGCAAAAGTTTCGGGCAGAGCTGCGGCGCAGTCATGTCGAGTTTGGTGACCTGGGTTTGATTCCCGAAGTCGATCTGCTGGCCTTTGCCCAGCAGCAAAAAACAAGCCCGCGGTCGGCGGTCGAACGAGCGGATTTGTTTCCGCTGGAAAAGATTTTCGATGTTGCCAATGCGATCAGCGGTGCGGCGGGGGCAGACCAAAAAGTGTTGGTTAAGTCGCTGGCCGATGATGTTGCCGTGATTCGGTATTGGGGATTGATGGGGATTTTGTTCGGCGGAGAGTCCAGCTTTCAAGCGCATAAACCGGCTGTTGTACGATTGGTCGATGACATGAGCGTGGGGACGAAAATTATCGCCGCCGAGCTTTTAGCTTCCTTTGGCGACCAAGCCGAACGCGAGGCGGCGTTGCAATCGTTATTGTTTTACAGCGACTACCGAAACTCAAACGCTTTGGGCGCGGTCGCGGCCTTGAACTCGATCGATCGATTGGGCGACAAAGCCGATTCAGTCCGTGAGTCCTTGAAATTGGTGCCGGCGGTTGACCCGAGTTTCCCGCGTGGCAAAAGTTACATCAAACGAATGCTGGAGGTGACGACGAAGTAGCGGTCCAAAAAACGGTCCTGCGAAAACTTTGCCTGACCCGAACAACTGTTGCAAGCGGCGTTGTCTTATCGCTTTGAGGCGTTTTTTCTGTGCCCGAAGGTCGGCTGAGTTAAAATTTTCGCTCGGTTGGTAATTTCCCGGTCTAAACGGTTGCAATCACCGATTCAAAACCTACTGCTTTGAGCGTGGTCGGGGTAAAATTGGATCGCGGCAAACCTCGGATCGTCACGTTCGACACCACGGGGGTTTTGGCGAACCGGCGAAATTCGAAAGGCGACTGAAAAACTACCGGGCAGGAGCTACCGGACATGAGTGCTTTGTCGCAACTAAAATTGAGCGTTGGCAAAGCACTAGGTGCAGGATTCTTAATCGATGCAAACATCAGGGGCAGAGCTTTAACTGTCGATCGCCTTATGACCAAAATTAATTTCAAAATTGATTGCCCCGTTGGCCCAGTCAGGCACCAACGATCCGTTGAATTCATGGCTCGACTTGGTGATCGCTCGAATCGCTGCCGCACACAAGCACTTCGGTCCAAGCAAGGCTTTACGTTGGTCGAACTTTTGGTGGTGATCGCGATCATCGGTATCTTGGTCAGTATGTTGTTGCCGGCGGTGCAGTCCGTTCGCGAAGCGGCTCGCAATACACAGTGTTTGAACAAAATGCGGCAGATCGGTTTGGCGGTTCAAAACTACGAATCCGCTCGGATGGCCATTCCGCCCGCTCGAGCCGCCGACGGTTTTTTGACTTGGCCGGTTTACTTGCTGCCGTTTCTGGAGCAAGGAAATTTGGTCGACCAAATGGATTTGTTGTTGCGGTATCGTCAGCAAGATCCGAATGTTTTGCAAATGCCTTTGGAGTTGATGGTCTGTCCGTCTCGAAATCGCAAAAACGGGATGATCAGTATTGCGGAATCGCGTAACGAACCGATCGGGGCGGTTGGAGACTACGCCGGCAACGCAGGGACGACCGAGTTTTTGATTGATGATCGGTGGGCTCGATTCACCGACCCGGTCAACGGCATTTTCAATTCGGGACTGGCGACCGAAAATTTGGTCGAAAGTGATCGATTGATCAAAGGTCCCAAGGGGCGTTACACGTTCGCTTCAGTGACCGATGGGCTGTCCAATACGATTTTTATCGGCGAAAAGTACGTCAATCAAGAACACACGAATGAATCAGGTGGCTGGGGAGACGGAGCGATTTTGAACGGCGATCATCCCGATACGTTTTTGCGGTTGGGCGGGTTTGCACTTGGAATCGCCAAAAATTCAGATCTGCCGTTGTCGCCGGGCGAATTTCCCGTGTACGGCAGTGCTCATCCATCGACCGCCAACTTTGTTTTGGGCGACGCCAGCGTTCATTCGGTGGACAAGTTGATCGCCGAACAGACGCTGTCGAATTTGTGCTCCCGGAACGATGGGAACGTTGTCTCGATCAAAGACTAACGCCGGACCTTTTCTACGCCTCGACTCGACCGTCACTCATGCAACCTGTGGTTTATTTTGTTGGAGACGATCAAACGGTCGGGCACCATGCCGCTCCGCTGGAGCCGCATTTGGACGTCCGCATTTTGCCGTCCGACCAGGTTGTCCGGCAGGCCAAACCCGGCGATGTGGCAGTTTTTTATTCCGAGCACTTCGATGGCTTTCGCGAATGCTGTTTGCGTTTAAAACAAAACCAAGTCGCGACGCTGTACATGATCGACGGGATTTTGGAATGGCGAAATGCTTGGTGCAACAGCCCCAATGAAGTCGCGTGTCCGTTTACGATGCGACCGGCGTTGGCTCATAAAGTTGCCTGTATCGGAGCGGCCCAAGCTCGGACGTTGGCCGGTTGGGGGAATGCTGACAAAGTCGAAGTCGTCGGAATTCCTCGTCTGGAAAATCTTCCGGCAGCCACATTACGCCCATCGGACGGGAAATTTCGAATCCTTGTGATGACCGCCAAAACACCTGCTTTTACCGAACAGCAGTTGGCGACGGTTAAACGTAGCTTGAAAGACGTCGCCGACTGGGGACGCGACAATGAAACCATTGACGGACGGCAGGTCGAGTGGGTTTGGCGTTTAACGCGCGGGTTGGAAGCGGAGCTGGACGTGCTCAACTGTTTGGCCGATCTTCAGGGCGCTGATCTACATCAGGTTTTGCAAAATGTCGATGCGGTGATCACGACACCGTCGACGGCGGCGATTGAAGCGATGCGGCTCCACTTGCCGGTGGCTCAACTGGACTACCACAACTGCCCGCACTACCTGCAAACTGGCTGGGCGATTGCGACCGGCGAACATATTGAAGCGACCGTCCGTAGCATGGCAGGGCGAGATGCAGCTCGAATGCACTTTCAGTCGGACCAGCTGGCCGATGCGGTTTATTTTGAATCAAGTGCCACGCAGCGTTTGAAAGAACTGATCGTGAAAATGTCTGACATTGCGGGCGAACAAATCCAAGCTGGACAACCGATCGAGTTTCCGCCGAATCTGTTACCGGTTCCAAAAACTAGCTTGGTCAACTTTGACCACGAATCGTTGTTCGAAGGCGACGCGTTTAAACAGCGGGACACCGGCGTTTTGCAAGTGCAGTTGGAGCATTCTCGTCGCGAAGTAGAGCACTTGAATCGAGAGATCGATCAATTGCAGGCCGAGTTAAATCAGGCTCACCAGATCTTTGAAACGATTAGCTCACATCCGATCGCCGGGCCGGTTGTGAGGATTCGGCAAAAGATGCTTGACTTGATGGCTCGGATTCGGGCGCACAAAGAGTCGAATGCGGCTGACGGTTCGCCGCCGGCTCCTTTTCAAAACCCGACGGAACCCGATTCAAAAAAATAATCGAGACCCAATTGTTCAGACAGCTACAAACATCGACCGCAAAACAATGGTTGGCCCCGCCAACTGAACCGGTCGTGTTATGCGCTTCGGACGACAACTACGTTAAACCGCTGGCGGTGACGCTGCGGAGTGCTGCGGTCAATCTTGCCGCCGGGTCGCACTTGCACGTGGTGTTGATGGATGGCGGCATCAGCGAATCGAACTTTAATGGGCTCCGCGAAACTTTGGTCGACCTACCGATCTCGATCAACGTGATGAAAATCAATCGCCGCGAGGTCAGCGATCTGGGGACCAGTCACCACATCACGCACACGGCTTACTTTCGTTTGTTGGCCGGACGATTATTGCCACCAGAAATTGACAAAGTGATCTATCTGGATTCCGACGTGCTGGTGAACGCGGATCTGAACGAGTTGTGGAATTTTGAGCTGGGCGACCAATACTGTTTGGCCGCCACCGATATCGCTTGTCCGTTTATCGATGCGTACCAGGCCAGCCAAAACAATCCGGCGATCAACAAAGCGATTCCCTATTTTGCAGCGATTTCGCCGGTCGCCAATTGGCGACAATTGGGTTTGGACGGAGCGGCCAATTATTTCAACAGCGGCGTGATGGTTTTGAATTTGCAACGCTGGCGCGACGAGGCGGTCGACCAAAAGCTGCTCAGGTGTCTGCGTCAAAACGGGGCTTTTGTTTGGTGCTGGGACCAGTACGCGTTGAATGTAGTCTTCGCGGGGCAGTGGGGGCCATTGCCGCTCCGCTGGAACCAAGGGGCTCATGTGTTTGAGTATCCGGACGAAAGTTTTAGCCCGGTGGATGTGAATGAATTTTTGCAGCTTCGCGACAATCCGGCCGTGGTTCATTACACGACGGAGTTTAAGCCCTGGAAATACGAGCCCTTTCATCCTGGTCGCGATCGATTTTTTGACGCTTTGGATGAAACGGCATGGGCCGGTTGGCGGCCGTCCAAACCTGCCTTTAGTTTGAAACGCTGGTGGGATTTGAAGGCCGTCGGTATGATCAAGTTTTGCACGATCAATTATCGCCGCTGGAAACTTGGCGTTCGTTAGGTTTTACTCTCGACGACTTACGGCCGTAGATTATGAAAACGCCATTGATCACGCTGTTCACGATGCCCAAACCGTTCTCTGATCCGCCAGATCACACTAGCATCATTCAACGAAACGCAATCGCTTCGTGGGCCAAGCTGGAGGACGTCCAAGTGATGTTGGTCGGAGCCGAGCCGGGGATCGCGTCAATGGCAAGCGAACTGGGTGTGGGGCATCTTGCGACAGCCCAGTACAACCACCACGGCACGCCGCTGGTCAATTCCGCGTTTAATGCGGTGCGAGATCAGAGCGAGACTCCGTTGATGGCTTACTGCAACAGCGACGTTATCTTGTTGCCAGATTTCGTCGACGCGGTAAAACGAACTTATGACTTCCAGGCGGGGGCCGATTTTGTAGCCTTCGGCCGGCGGATCGATGTGCAAGTCGAAACGTGGCTGGATTTTAATTTGCCTGAAACTGCCAGCGACTTGAAACAGTTGGCCAAACAATCGGGCCGCGTCGCGACTCAAGTTTGCAAAGAGTATTTCGTTTTCAATCGTTCTCTGTACCAAAACATGCCTGAATTTGCGATCGGCCGCGGCAACTGGGACAACTGGATGATCTGGTCGGCCAAACAACTGGGGGTTCCGGTCGTCAATCTAAGCGAATGGGCGACGGCAATCCATCAGCAGCACGACTACCAGCACACGGGAACGAATCGGCGATCGGTTTATATGTCCGGCGACGAGGCCAAGCAGAATCAAAGCCTGGCCGGTGGCTGTCATTGGATTTCGGGCTCGGTTGGAACCCATCGATTGACCGATCGTGGTCTCGAAAAAGAAAAACCACTTTTGCTTAACCGGTATTTCTGGGCCGATGTGCCTCGTTTTCTGCGGCTCGCGTCCAGCATGGTGGCCGGCCGATGATCGAGCTCTGGATTGCGATAGGTCTGGCCGTGCTGTTGATTGCCGCTGCCACCGTGCAGCTGATGATCGCTCGACGATTTCGGCAGGTCTTTACTCGTCAAAAACCGAACGACTCGACAAGCGACATGCCCACCGGAAAAGTGGCCGTGCTGCTGGCCGTTCGCGGTGCCGACCCGTCGATTAAAAACGCGATCAACGGTGTGTTGGACCAGACGTATGGAAATTTCGAAATGCATATCGTCGTCGATCACGCCTCGGACCCAGCGGTCAAAATCATTGAAGGCATTCGCGATCAGCACAAAAACGGAAACCGGATCAACCTCTCAATCTTGGAAGTCAATTCGGATCAGTGCAGCCTGAAATGCTTGAGCCTTTCGCAGGCAGCCGAGGCACTTGATGACGAAATCGAATTTGTAGTTTTAATTGACGCCGACGTGTCCCCGCATTCGACTTGGTTGACAAGTTTGTTGCAGCCGCTGACAGACGAAACGATCGGCGGCGTAACGGGCACCCAGTGGTTTGAACCGCCGACGGGATCCAAAATCGGAACGTGGTTGCGGAGTGTTTGGAACAGCGGCGCGACAATCTTGACAATGTACTTTGCCAACCCGTGGGCAGGGAGTTTTGCCATGCGTCGGCGTGACATGATCGATTCCGACTTGATTGATGCTTGGCGTTGTTCGATGGTTGACGACGGCCCAATTAGGCAGGCTTTGAATTCGCTTGGCAAGCGAATCGTATTTGCTGCCGAGTTGGTGATGGTCAATCGCGAGGAATGTTCGTTGGCGTATACGATTGGTTGGTCGGCACGAATGTTGACATGGTCGCGATTGCACGAGTCTACTTTTTGGGTCACGATCGTTCACGCCGTGTTGAGTAATTTTGTAATGCTTTCCAATTTCGTTATTTTGGCGGCTGGGCTGATCGGGCTGATGGCATGGCCGGTTGTTCCAGTCTCGTTCGTCGCCTTGGTCACCGCCGGATTGCTTTGCTCGGCTTCCTACGCTCAGGCGAAACGCTGCGTGAACCACAGTTTAAGAATTCGGAATGAATCCGAATTGCCTGTTCGCGGTGGTCAACTGATCTGGTCATTCGTCTGTGCTGCTCCAGCGCATTTGATGTTTGGTTGGGCCTGTTTCCGATCCATCACGACTCGGCGAATTTCTTGGCGAGGCATTGAGTATTCGTTGGGGCGGAAGGGAAAGGTGCGAAGGTTGGACCACGAACCATTTTCTCGCGCAAAGGGCCCCGACACGGACGCCGGACCAGCCAAGCATTCGATTTGATGTTCGCGATGGATCGCTGGGGCGGGCTATGAGAGAACCGATGCCGAGCGGTTATGTTGGGCGGCGTTATGCTTGTATTAACGCGTCCAATTCGTAGTCGTAATGAAGTGAAAGTTGGTGGGAAGACTGTAGCCACGTTTCCGTGCGGTCCGTACAGAGCCAATCGCGAACATGGATCAATCCGGTGCTGGTAAGGTGCGATTTAATCGTTGCGTTGTGCTCGCGCGGAACAGCGTAAACGTGAATGTCCCACCGAGGAGCTAGATAGCGAGGGTCACACAGCCGATGCGACGTGTCAGCGGGTACGGTATAGCTGACGTTCATAATGAGTGATGATTTTGGGTAACGTGAAAACCAAACTCGCAAATTATCGTATTGCGGCACGCCAAGGAGGCCTTCGGATACGGTTCCCGCACCCACCGGGTAGGCATGGATTTTTGGAAGCTTGGCTTTCAGTGCTGTAGGAATCAACGCCATCTTCGACCGAGCATCAGAGGTTTTTACGACACCGCTCTAAACGAAGCGAAGGTGTTTTGAATAAGAATTGATTGTATAATGAAAACGAGACTTGCACCACGTCGAAGGTGTGCCAGTAGGGCTTTTGCGTAAAGGCCATGTAGTGCGACCGGAACCATCGGAGATAAGATTCATGCAGGAAGAATTGAAGAAAATGTTGAAGGCGGCACCATTCGTTCCATTTACGATTGTGATGAGCGACGGCACTCATATCACCGTCAAATATCCTGAAAACGCGCTGCTGATGAAGCACTGGATCTACGTCGCGACTGAGGGCGGAGAGACCGCCGAGCATCTGTATTTGCTGCACGTCACGCGCATCCAGCGCCAGCAAACTGAAGCCGCGTAGTCCCGCCAATTCGATAGGTCGCACAACGGGAGGTTTTTACGACGCCGCCCCGAACGAAGTCTCCATCGCCGGAAATTTGAGTAAGTTCTCCAAGCCCATTGTCACAGGTGGTTGCAGCGCGAAAGGTCATAGGAAATCTCTTCAGCAATCGGTTGAATTTCTCTCCGAAATCGTCCTGGTCGATTGAATGGAGTGGCCCATTGTCTAGCAGAACTCCTGCTGAGAATCTGGCTGTGTTTGAAATCTGCGAGGTAGATTTTTGGGAGCGGCAGCGAGCTATTGTTTGGCGGTTTTTACTTTGACGCAGCTCTCGTCGCTGCCTTGGGCTTTGTGCATGCGGCCGTCGGGGTGGCAGCCGGGGAGGTCTTCCGAATAATGCTGGTCGAGCACGGCTTCCCAGTCCTCGCGGCAGCGGACTTTGACAAAGCCAGAACGGACGGCCTTGAAGTCCGGGTGCAAGATCGAATACTTGATTCCAAATTTCCGCATCAACTTGCCGACTCGGCTTTCGCCGTAAAGACTCTCCGCCAACACGTAATGCTCGCGGATCACCTCTCGCTGTTCGTGCAGCGAAGGCGGATCAGGCAAGGGCTCGCCCGCGGCAAGGGCTCGGGCCTGATTGAAAATCCACGGATTTCCGATCGCGCCTCGGGCCACCGTGACCCCGTCGACACCGGTTTGTTCGATCATGTCCAAACAGTCTTGCGGTGTGAACAGGTCGCCGCTGCCCAAAATGATTTTGTCACCGGCGTGTTGTTTGAGTGATTTTAAAAAGTCCCACTTCGATGGGCCGACGTAGCGCTGTTGAACCGTTCGTCCGTGAACCGTGATCGCAGCGACGCCGATGTCGAACGCGCCGTCCAAGATCTCGTAAAAATTGTCGCGGCTTTGGTCCGAGTCATCGATGCCTCGTCGCATTTTCACCGTCACGGGAATTTCGTCGGGGACGGCGTCGCGAGTTCGTTTGACGATGTCGAGTGCGATGTCGGGTTGTCCCAAATGGAAACCGCCGCGGCATCGGCCCAACACTTTTTTCACGGGACAGCCAAAATTGATATCGATGATGTCAAAACCCGCTTGGACCAGTTTGACCGCACCGGCGGCAAAGTTTGCTGGATCGGCGCCCATTAGCTGGCCGCCAACAGGCTGCTCTTCGGCCGAAATATGCAAAAAATGGCTCGTCCGTTGCCGCTCTTTCAGGCTGGTCAAAAACTGGTCCAACATCACCTCGCAGATCGTGTACGGAGCTCCCAGTCGTTTGGCGATCACCCGCATCGGCCAGTCACTGTAGCCTGATAAAGCCGCTTGAACGATCGGGAATCCGATTTCGATGTTGCCAATTTTTAGTGGTTTGAGTTCGACCGCTTGCATCTTGAAAACCTGAATTTGTACTAGGGTTGAATCACAGTTTAACTGTATTCACTTTATTGGCCGACGGTAT
>CAZROJ010000028.1:18458-30241 GCA_964601665.1 uncultured Pirellulaceae bacterium | reverse complement strand
TTCGTACACAATTCCGGTTTCCGGCACTAGCGCCAGCTAAATGTTTGTTGTTTATCTGGCGATATAATTCGCAATTGGGTCGGGTACTTGAACTCGAGCAACGACCGAGCGGAAATGTTTTTTTCGTTAGAAATCGTTTGATCCAACGCTTCTTCTGAAAACGGGCGGCCGAGGCTGACGGACCGAATGCGTGACCAAATCGTTTGGCCTTTGTATTTCAGCACCGCTCGGCAAGTTTTCGGTTTGACGGTCACCTTGCGAACTCGCCGGGTTGGGCCGCCGACGATGTTAAAGGTTTCGGTTTGTGGCCGCCCGACATGGTAACTCAATTCCATAACAAAATCGCTTTGATCAGCGATTTCGATTGCGTTGGATTCCATTCGGTCCGTGATTAAATCTCGAAGCTCCGAAGCCACGTCCCCCTGCACTTGGATGTCCAACTGCAATTGGTCGCCGGAATCGAATTCGATGACGTCGTCCGTCGTGAGTTGACTTGCGTGCTGAGTAATTTCCGAAAGGTTAAGACGTTCCAACTTGATTTGAACCGAAACGGGTGTGAGTTTGCTGCGATCACTGAACGCTGGACTTTGGCGAGCGGCTTTACTGCCGAGCATCGTTCCACCGGTGCTGCGGCTGCCGGGTCGATTAACTTCGACTTTGATTCTTGCATCTTTGCTCAGGTACGTCGAATCATAGTCAACCGAGCGATTGAACTTACCAACGGTCACGTCTAAATCAAAAAAATAAATTGATCCTTCGAAAAGTCGAACGAGGTCTTGCCCAAGATACGGGCTCGCACCGTTACGGTCGATGGTCCATGGCGATGTGCTTTCTTTTTTAGAAATTAAGTCCCCAGATCGAATGTCAAATTTTTGCATCGATTTTTGATTCAGCCGAACAAGTGTTTTTCCATCCGTTTCAAAATCGAGTCGATCGTTATACGAGTGGTCGCTGTTGGGAAAGTTGATACCGCCCACGCATGCTTTGGTGGCTGCATCGATCACATACATGGCATCTTGTTTGCCACTGATTAGACAGACATGCTTTCCATCGTTACACAGCCGGATGCTCGGTTTGTCAATACTGCTCCCGCTGTTTTGGACGAGGTGAGTCGGCTTAATTCGGTCGACGGTTTCAATGAATGTAAAATCGCCTCGATCGCTCAACAGCACCCCAAGTTCATCCGAAAACAAATACGCAGATGGGGGAGCAACAGAGTCATAGGACACGACACTTTTCCGCATCAACTTTTCCCCATCGAACTTCCAAAGTTCCATTTGATGGTCCCGCGACGGCGTCTCGCTCATCAACAAAACCGTTCCACCTGACGGAGAATAGGCGACGACTTCGGCGTCGATGCCCAGTTCATCGTCTTCCTTGTTAAGAATGGTTTTCGCGGTCGCCACATCGACAACCGCCAGCTTTGAAATTGAACTGAAGGGTGAGGAAACGGCGAATGCGATTTTCCTAGCTTGATCTGCGTAGCAAACCTTTTCAACGCGTGGATGCAAACCAGCTGGCACGGATACCGTCACCGAAAAAGGCTTGCTGTTGAATTGCTTGGGCATCAGGCTGGCAGCGTCCAACTGAATGGGCTCGGTCGTCAACGCGATTCCCTTCAATTTTGCGGTGTCTTTTGCGACCGCGATATTGGCAGCGATCCGTTCAAACAGAACAGCGCGACGCTGGAGAAGTTTTTCTAAGTTTGGGCCGTAAGTCGCACGCCGATCGGTAAGTTCTGACGGAACGACGGCCCCCAGCTTGCCTTTGTTACGGGTGATGTAGCGGCGATCGTCGCGGCTGAGTTTTGAAATCGGCACATTAAGCGTTTTGCCGTCAGGCTTGGTAAGAACCGCATCTTTGCCTTCGACGCCCGTCAGCGCGGCATCAATCGAAAATTTCCCGTCAGACGAAAGCCATTTTCGTGGCTGAGGCTTTGGTGCCTCGCGGTCGACGAACCACCATCGTTTAGATGGCAACAACAAGTCGGAATCCGGCTTGCCGTCGTCATCGTAAGTTTCAACAGTCGCCGTCGAAGAAACCTTAACCACCAACCCATATTTGTATTCGCGATGGTGTTCGTATTTGACGACGTCACCAAGCAACATATTAGGATTGATCTTGGCAAACTGCTGGTGGATGCGTTGTTCTTCAATCAATTCGTCACGACGTTCGAGCAGCAGCTGGACCTCGACAGGCAGTTCATCGGCAGTTCCGCCGGCAAATGGATTGTCTGCATTGCCGGATTGTTTTTTGGGCGAGGAATAGTTTTTTAAAAACTGGCGATCGGCCGAAGAAAGTTTTGCCAACGGCACCGACACGACTTTGTTATTTTCTTTTTTCAGTTTAACCGTCGTGCCATCGAAATCTTCGAGCGACGCGGTGATCTCAAAATTCCCTTTCGACGTTTTCCAAACACGCGTCTGTTCAGCGACGCTTTGGTTCATCGAGACGATCATTTCGGCACTGCTTAACTCGTTACTCGAAATAGCTTCGAATTCAAGTTCATCATTTTCATCGTACTGTTCCAGTTCGAGCCGATACTTGTCAACGCGAACGACCATGCCGTACGCAGTCCCACCTTGGTTGCGGGTATAAGAGATGATGTCGCCGATCTGCGCCGATTTGTTTTTCGCAACTTGGGCGAGCGTATCGTCTTGGGGCATCAGCAGGATCGTCAGTGCCGCAAGGAAAGCGAATCGAACTAATTCAAAGACGGTCGGTCGTGCGACTGGCTTGGCAGCAGAGTAAAAAGAGAGCATGCGATTTTTAGATGGCCAAATAACAACGGTCGAAAAAGCATTACGCTGTTTGCGTTTGCGAAAATCGAGTATAAGGACTTTTTCGCGCCTGCTCAAACATTTTCAGACATTTTCAAACCGATTGAAATCTTGGCTGGCCGACGTTTTTTTTCCGTTAAGGTAATTTCGCGTTTGACAGCGAAACTACGGTGAAAACACCGGTAGATAGTTCAGCGGCATTTGCAGAATGATGCAGGCCATGGCGGCACCGAATGCGGGACCGGCTTCACTGCTGCTCCACGATCCGTCTTGCAATTGATTTTTGATCAGCTGTTGTCGGATCAAAGGATACCACTGATTCCAGTATTCGCCGCCGGCGTGCCACATCGCCTGGACCGCGTAATAGTTGGAATAAAAATAATGTCCGCCGCCTTGGTTGGCCCCGGATGGTTTGAACTGCATCAAATACTTTAATGCTTTTTCAACGCTTTCGCCTTCGTAGATTCCGGCGCTGTATAAAGAGGTGATACCCGCAGCGGTCATCGCGAAAGTAGTGTGGCCGCCGTTGAGCGTGTATCGAAAACTGCCGTTTTTGTTTTGGCTCTTTTGAACATAGCCGATACAAGCTTTGCGAACTTCGTCAGGCACATCCATGCCCGCATCACGTGCACCGCGCAGACCCATAATTTGACAAACGGTAATTGAAAGGTCAGCCGTGGCGACTTTTTTGGGTTGGTATCGCCAACCGCCTTCGGCGTTTTGAGTTTTACATGTCAACGCGACGGCTTGCTTGAGCTTGTCAGCGATTTTTGGATTCTTTGTCATGCCGTAGGCTTGCGAAAGAAAGAGCATGCTAAAGCCATGGCCGTACATGTTTTCGCGCGTGCCTTGGGCGGTGTGAGCGATGTAGCCCGATGGCCGAACATGCGACAGCACGTAGTCGGTCGCCAGATCGATCGCTTTTCCGTAGGGTCCCATTCCCGGCGCGTGGCCGCCGCACATCATCGAAAGGCCAGCCAGCGAAGCCGTTGCAACACCGGCGGCCATCCCAGCAGCGGCAAACGCGCCTCGGTTGCGTCCGGTTTTTACTTGGGAACGAAGTAAGTATTTTAGGCCGCGATCGATCGATTTTTTTCCCACGGGGGTGATCAGCTCGTCGGGCGATTTTTCGTTCTTCGAAGCTTCACGATCCAAGGCGAGCGTTGTGCCACCGACTACCATTGGGCTTACGCCGGCTAATAATAACGCCCGATTAAAGGCTCGGCGATCCAAATTGGTACTTGGTTTCATGATAGGTCTCTTCAATTTAAATCGATCCACCGATGTGGTTTTAATGATCCCATTCTAGGTCGTAGTCTTGGCCGCAAGAACCCCAACGCATCACAAAGCGAGATCGACTGGAGCCCGTTTGTGCCACTCAGACGAACGTTTTGGAACCGTCACCCAAGCGAAAATATCGGTTTAAACGACAACTTGGCCACTGCCAAAATGCCTTTCGTCCGTAAATCGCGGAAAGGTCAAGGCGGCCAGCGCCGTAACGTGCCGAATCTGAAAACTGATTGTCGTCAACGTTTGGCTGGCAAAATTGACGGTATGAATTCTTGTTAGAACTTACCCAAGTTTACCTCCAATCCACGCTCGTCGCCGCCAAACTCCCCCATTTTGCATGGGGCTCGTCGGTTTGGATCGGAATATGAGTGCTTAAGTCGATTGACCAGCAGGCAAAACCGTCGATAATCTTGGGCCAATAACCACGTGGGAACGTTTAGTGTATTTGGTTACTGAAGCGAAATGATGCGATCCGACGAAATTCGGTTTTGCTTTATTTCGGTGGCAGTATCTTTTCACCCAACGGCTGTCCGTCGACTCCGGAAACAAACATCAAAAGTAGAAAGCTGATGACAACATCTACCCAACCGATTCAAAAAGCCGCCATCGATACAATCCGAACGCTTTCGATGGACGCCGTTCAAGCCGCCAATAGTGGTCACCCGGGAACCCCGATGGCCTTGGCTCCAATTGCTTATTCGATTTACGCCGACCAACTGAACTACGATCCGGCCGATCCGAATTGGTTCGCGCGCGACCGATTTGTGCTCAGCTGTGGCCACGCGTCGATGTTGTTGTATTCGATGCTGCATTTGTCTGGCGTCAAAAAGACGGACGACGCTGGCAACCCGACGGATGAATTGTCGATCACGTTAGACGACATCAAGAATTTTCGCCAACTGCATCGTCCCACGGCCGGTCACCCGGAGTATGGTTACGCCGCTGGAATTGAAACCACGACCGGTCCGTTGGGACAAGGGCTGGGCAACAGCGTCGGCATGGCGATCGCTGGCAAATGGCTGGCCGCGACTTACGACCGGCCTGAATTCGATCTGTTTGGTTTCAACACCTACACGATCTGCAGCGATGGCGACATCATGGAAGGCATTGGTTGCGAGGCGGCTTCGTTGGCCGGGCATTTGAAACTTTCGAACTTGTGTTGGATCTACGACGACAATGAGATCACGATCGAAGGCCGAACGGAGCTCGCGTTTTCTGAAGACGTCGCGGGTCGTTTCGAAGCCTGTGGTTGGCAAGTGGTCACCGTTGCTGATGCCAACGATTTGGTGAGCTTGGATGCGGCTTACCAACGCTTTTTGGAATGCGAGGACAAGCCGACGTTGATCATTGTCAAATCGATCATTGGCTATGGTGCGCCCAATAAGCAGGATACTTCTGGAGCTCACGGTTCGCCGCTGGGCGACGAAGAAATCGAACTGGCCAAAGAGCACTACGGCTGGGAGCACGACAAATTCGCGGTTCCTGAAGAAGTGATCGAACATTTTCAGAGCAAAATCGGTGCGCGGGGCGCAGAAAACCGAAGCCAATGGAACGAAAAGTTTGCCGCGTATGCCAAGGAGTATCCTGGGCAGGCAGCCGAAATCAATTTAATGCAATCGGGTAAACTTCCTGAAGGCTGGGAAAGTTCGTTGCCTGTTTTTGAGGCCGACGCGAAAGGCATGGCTTCGCGAGCTTCCTCAGGAAAAGTTTTAAATGCGGTCTGTGGCGCGATTCCGTTTTTGATCGGTGGTTCGGCGGACTTGGCCGGATCAAATAAATCGAATAACGACGATCCAGAAGCGGGGCATTTCGGGGCCAAAGATTACTCCGGTCGAAATTTTCATTTTGGAATTCGTGAACACGTGATGGCTGCGATTGGTAATGGCATGTCCTTATGTGGCATTCGCCCGTACGTGGCTACGTTTTTTGTCTTCACCGACTACCTGCGACCGTCGCTGCGACTGAGCAGTATCATGCATCAGCCGGTGATGTACATCATGACCCACGATTCGATTGGTTTGGGCGAAGACGGTCCGACTCATCAACCCGTCGAACATTTGGCCGCTTGTCGATCGATACCGAATGTGTTGGTGATGCGTCCGGCCGACGCCAACGAAGTGAGCCAGTGTTACGCTGCGGCGCTGCGAAACAGCGACCGGCCTTCGGTCTTTGTTTTGTCGCGACAAAATTTGCCAACCGTGGATCGCACCACGCACGGTGCGGCCGAAGGTGCGGCCAAGGGCGGATACGTTTTGAAAGATACCGAAGCAACACCAGATGCTATTTTGATGGCAACCGGCAGCGAGGTTCAAATTTGTCTTGATGCGGCGGCGGCTTTGGCGAGCGATGGTGTGAACGTCCGAGTCGTTAGCATGCCTTGCTGGAAGCTCTTCGACGAACAAGACGCAAGCTATCGCGAATCCGTTTTGCCAAGCAGTGTGACGAAACGGGTCGCTGTTGAAACCGGCATCAAAATGGGGTGGGAGAAATACCTTGGCAATGAAGGCCAGTTCATTGGAATGGATTCGTTTGGTGCTTCAGCGCCTGCCGAGGAACTTTACGAACACTTTGGAATTACGGCCAACGCGGTCGCTGAAAAAGTAAAATCGATGTAAGTCGATTCGATGATTGATTAAAAAAATATAAGCGAGGCGGCATCTCTGTCGTCTCGCTTTTTTTAATCCGTAGACTGCGTATAAAAAAAGATCATTTTGAATTTTTATTCGCGAATCGAGCCAAAAAATTTATCTTTCCAGCTTGGTTCGATAGAAAAATTCCAAAGTGCGAAGAGTCGATGCTCACTCGCTAACTCGATTGATGAAACACGTCAGTGGTTGTTTTTTAAAACAACCGAATGTTCAGCTCCGAGAAGCGATTTGGCGTGATTCGGCATGACTTTCACAAATGCCGTTGAAATTTGGCTATACTCAAATGTAGATTTCCTAACTGATTCGTGATCTTGGTGAACCGTGGTTGAACAAAACGAGGGCAAGCTCGACGAGTTGCCGCTGCTGAAACTAAGTGTTCAGTATCGAATCGTCGACATCATGTCGCGATTTCTTTGGATTGCCACGATCTTAACATTGATTGTTGTTGCGTTTTATTACCAACGCGACCGGTTGGTCATCGAAGGTGTTCTGCTGGGTGTCTTAGCGGCCTGGTTTTGGGTAGGGCGTTTCTTTATTTTTGAACGCGTTAAAAACTTTCAGCATTTGGACATCTTTGCTAGCGGGCTGGTTCTGCCGGCATTTGGCATCGTTTGCTTGTCAATCTTTTTTTCGCCAGACGATTTTTGTCGTTCTGCAATTTTATTGATCGTTGCCTTGGCGGGAATTGCTTATCACCGTCATGCCGTCTTTTGCGTGGCAGTGTTAATCGTTTTGGGGTTGTATGCCTGGTGCCGGGTTCTTGCAGACAAGCCGCTGAACAACGTCGACATTCCGTTGTTCTTTATTCATATTCCCTTGCTGGCGCTCACGTTTCGTTGGCTAGTTGGCGGAATCAATCAGTTGGCCAAGTTACAACTCAAATCGGTAACAGATTCGTTGGCTCAGACGGTCGCCGCCAAAAACGAATTGCTGGAAACTCACAAACACTTGGAAAAGATTCTCGAGCGAGCGCCTTTGATCCTGTGCGTCATAGATACCAATGGCGTTTATGTACAGTCCCGGGGGAGTGGGTTGGCTTGTCTTGGATATGCTCCCGATGAACTGATTGGTGAATCGATTTTCGAAGTCTTCAAAGACTACCCGGCGTTCATCGATGCAGTGAATTCGGCGTTGAAAGGCTTGCCCGGTCGCGGCCGTCAAACGGTCCGCGAGGATCTAGTTTTGGAGATTTGTTACGATGCCTTGCGTAATCCTGAAGGTGAAATCATCGGCGTCGTTGGCGTCGCGATGGATATTACGCCAAGTGTGATGGCAGAACAAAAGAATCGGCAACTGGAACATCAGTTGGCCCATAGCCAAAAGTTGGAAAGTCTTGGTGTTTTGGCAGGCGGTGTGGCTCATGACTTTAACAACTACCTGATGGCAATTGTGGCCTTTGCGGAATCGCTTGGAAGCAAAGAAGACCCCGAAACCGCGAAAACAATCGAACAGATTCAACAAGTATCGATGCAGGCCGCCGGCGTGTGCCAACAAATGCTCGACTTTGCCGGCGATGACCAGGCCTTGGTCGCCTTGGAAAAAATTGAACTTTCCGAGCTGATGCAAAATATGGAAGGGTTTCTCCGTGCTGTCGTTCCAAAATCAATTACATTTGAAATGGAATTGGAACTGCAAGATCATGTCGAACAAAACTGGAAGGTCGAACTCAACCACTTAAAGATCCAACAGGTGATCGTGAACGTGCTCAAGAATGCATGCGATGCGGTCGAGGGCAAACCCAATCCGCGGATTTTTGTCGGAGTGAGCCAGTATGAACCTAAAGACTTTTCAATCGACAAAAGTAGACGGTTTGGAATTTATTTAAGTGACGAAACCTACGTGCAGGTTGTCGTTCAGGACAACGGCTACGGCATCGAGGCGTCCAATATCGAAAAGCTCTTCGATTTGTATTTCACGACCAAAGAGACCGGACACGGATTTGGGATGGCTGTCGTAGCCAGAGTGATGGAAGACCATCGAGCTTTCGTTCAAATCGAAACGGAAGCTGGCGTTGGCTCTACCATTCGCCTAGCATTCCCTGCGGTGATCGAGCCGAATGGCTCACCGGTGGTTGAGGTTTTCACCCATCCACATTTCCAGCCAGACAAATACAACGTCATGATCGTCGACGACGAATCGACTGTCTTGACGGCAATCAAGCGGCTTTTGGAGGCCAATGGTCACCAAGTTTTTGCTGCCCAAACGGCCGCGGCAGCGATTAGTGCGGCCGGCGAGTACGGCGATAAGATTGATTGCTTTGTATTGGACTATTCAATGCCCAAATGCACGGGTTTGGAACTGCTGCATCAGTTACGCGAAAATGGCTATTGCCAGCCCGCAGTACTCTGCAGTGGTCACGTTCTTGAGGCGAAAGAACGTCGCGATGTTCAATACTGGCCAGAAGCGTTTCTATCAAAACCGTTTCGGTATCGCGAGTTGTTCTCGACGATTGAGGAACTTTGTCTCGCCCGAACCAACGGGAAGACTCCGACCACGAAACCAAAATTTAATTCCTGATTGATAAACGGACCGTTTGAGCCAATCGAACCGATGATGGTCAAGCTGCAAATTCTCTACGGCGGCAAATTCTCTACAGCGGTTAGTCTTTAAAATCGGGTTGCGTGTGATGTTGACCACCGCAGACCGCACTTTTGGGACTGGTCAGTTTGCTACGGCTGACAGTCGCGGGCCGGATCATCGCTGCAACGGCTCACAAATTAAATCGAACGCCGCGCCGCTGTAGTTCGGCTGTGATCTGCCCAGCCGATTCAAATTGGACCGCGTCGATTCCCAGCGCCGCAGCGCCGAACACGTTTTCTTCTCGGTCGTCCATGAAAAAGATTTGTTCGGCGTCGAAACCCGCTGTAGTCACGGCATCGGAATAGATTTGAGAATCCGGCTTCATCGATTTCGATTCGTAGCTCAGCACGTAATGACGAAAACTCTGTCGCAGGAATGGATGTTTTGTGAAAACAAATTCCCAATGGGCGGAACAAGTGTTTGACAGGATTCCGATCGGGAATCCCACGGCGGCCAACTGACCGATCAGCGGCATGATGGCAGCGTTCAAAGTGAAAATGTCGCTGCAGGCGTCAAACAATTGCGCTGAATCGAGTGCGCAGCCGATTGTTTCGCAAAATCTCCGATGAAATTCTTTCGCATCGATCAGACCGGTTTCAAATTCGTTTTCGAGGCCCGACCCAAAGATAACCGAGTCGATTTCGTCAGGCGTTTTGCCGGTCGCCGCTGCGATTTTGTTGAGACCGACTGAATGGTCAAACCCCAGAATGACGTTTCCCAAGTCAAAATAAATGTATTCGATCGCCATTGTGACCTTTAAATTTGCAAGAGTGAGAATCGAAAATTATTGGCCGCTCAAGTGTCCTGCGGAAGACGAATGCCGCCATAGCGTTTGCAGAAGATTATTTTTGTTAAACCAACGGTAGAAGCTTTATAATTCGGTCGGCTGCGAAGAGGAAGGGCTGCGAA
Organism: uncultured Pirellulaceae bacterium; assembly: GCA_964601665.1. Taxonomy (GTDB): domain Bacteria; phylum Planctomycetota; class Planctomycetia; order Pirellulales; family Pirellulaceae; genus Mariniblastus. The sequence continues at coordinate 20,034 of CAZROJ010000028.1, read as the reverse complement.
GACAGTTGTCTGTTTTCGCTAGCCCGTGAAATTTCGCCAGCAAAAAATGACTGACGAATGCAAAGCTATTTGGAAATTTGATGACAGCTGACACTTTGACAAAACCCCAAAACCTTCAACAACTGATTGACAGCAGCTGGCAGTCGCGATCGGTTAAACAAGAAATTCGAGAGAACTTTTTACAGCGTTTGGCAGCCGGAGACGAACTTTACCCCGGAATCGTTGGCTATGAAAATACGGTTATCCCGGAAATCAATATCGCCTTGCTGTCCGAGCACGACATGTTGTTTCTTGGTGAAAAGGGACAAGCCAAAAGTCGCCTGATGCGTGGACTGATCCAATTTTTGGATGAAGAGATTCCGTACCTTGACGTACCGGGAGCTCCGTTTCATGAAGATCCGTTCAATCCGATCAGCAAGGTGGCCAAGACTTTCGTCGCCGATCATTCTCCGGAACAAACACCCATCAAATGGTGGAAGCGGGAAGACCGCTACGCTGAACGACTTGCTCCCGGCACCAAGTTCGCAGACATCATCGGTGAAATCGATCCGGCCAAACTTGCCGGCGGCGTTAGCATGTCAACCGAAGAAGCGTTGCATTTTGGTTTGATTCCACGCATGCATCGCGGCATCTTTGCCGTCAATGAACTTCCTGAACTGGACGAACTGGTTCAGGTCGGGCTGTTTAATATTTTGGAAGAGCGCGACGTGCAGATTCGCGGTTACCCGGTCAATTTCGAAATTGACGTCGCGATTTTGTTTTCGGCGAATCCGTCGACCTATAACCGTAGCGGCAAAGTGATTCCTCAGCTGAAAGACCGCATCGGTAGCATGATCCGGACGCATTATCCGCTTGAACGTGATCAGGGGATTGAGATCATGGAACAAGAAGCCAACATCGATTTGGGAGGTGATTTCCCGGTTGCCGTGCCGTTTTTCATGAAGGAAATCTGCGAACAAATTACCTTACAGGCTCGCAAGTCGAAATATGTCGATCAAGCGTCAGGCGTTTCGGCTCGGTTTAGCTTGGCAAATTACCGAACGATGATTGCCAGTGCGAGACATCGCAGCGTGCTGCTGGGTGAGAATCCGGCGGTGCCGCGCATCAGTGATCTTGGGCATCTTTATACGTCCGCATTGGGCAAGCTTGAGCTGGACCTGATGGGAAGCCATCAGATGTCAGAGTCGCAGGTGCTGGATGCGATTATAGCGGAAGCGATTCAAATTGTGTTTGCCGAGTACATCACCGAGCACGGCTTGGACGAAATCGCAGAGATTTTTAGTAAGGGCGTACGAATCGAAACGGGCGACATGATTCCTTCGGCTGAATACGCCGAACGTCTTAAGCGCGTCCCGCCGGCATGGGAAAAGGCGTTTGAAGTCAACGCGTCGTCGGATGCCGCTGTCCGGGCATCGTGCGTGGAATTTGTTTTAGCTGGATTGTATTCGGTAGACAAAATTTCACGCAGCCAACACCATGGTCGATCAACATTCGAGGTCTGACTCTGGAAGACAAGGGCCGACAGGATTCGTCGTCGGCCTTTGTCGTCGGCTCTGACTTTAACACGCCACGAAAC
>CAZROJ010000028.1:0-18358 GCA_964601665.1 uncultured Pirellulaceae bacterium | reverse complement strand
ACAGGATTCGTCGTCGGCCTTTGTCGTCGGCTCTGACTTTAACACGCCACGAAACACGCCACGAAACGTGCCCGCGGCTTGTGTCGACAATGCATTGGGTTTGCCAAATTTGACTGTTTTCAAAACATTTCATGACCAATAAAAATACCATCGGCGGCATCATCCAAACGTACATCAAGTACGATCCGATGAAATTCCCCAGTCCAACTCAGCCCGCGCCGGATTTTGTTTCGCCGCTAATGGATCAAATGCTAATGTTTGGTTCGCGACGCGAGTTGACCGAAGAAGAACTAGCGCGAGCGGTACGTTTGGACCCCGAGCAATTCAAGAACTTGGGCCCGGGTATCGATCAAATTAAAAAGATACTCGAAGAACGAAAACGCAAAATCCTGCAGACTTACGAATCGAAGTCGGTCGTTAAAAAAGCGCGAAAGGGTTTTCACAAGGCGGCCAAGTCGGGTCCCGACGTCCCTGACGAAATGCAGCCGTTTTTTAAGGAGGCCGTTTCCCAAGAACAACTTTACGATCTTGAAAGACTCTATTTTCGAATCAATGACGACACGAATCCGCTCGCCCAGCATTTGCTGAAGCTTCTGTCGCGACTGGCCAACAAATATCAAGTTGACGAATTGGACGCGAATTACGTTTTCACTGGCGACCAATCGATGACGATCCCAGAAGCCTTGGAAATAAAAGAAGAACTCGAAAAGATTGATGAGCTTTTAAAGCAACTGGAAGAGGCCCGCGAAACGGCTCAAATCGCGGTGCTGGACATGGAAACGCTGGGTGAATTCATGGACGAAGACACGATGCATTCGCTGGAAGAAATGCAGCGGGTCATCGAAAATTATGTTCGCGAGGCAGCCGAACGGCAGGGTTTGGAAAACAAAGACGGAGCGTTTCAGCTGACTCCTGAAGCGTACCGAGTTTTTCAAGGGAAACTGCTTGGCAAAATCTTCAGTCAGTTGCAGGCGTCGAAGTCAGGCAGGCATCAGGCGGACGTGACCGGCCAAGGCGCGGTTGAGCTGCAGTCGACCAAGCAGTACGAATTCGGCGATTCGCTGACTCACATGGATATCCCGCAGTCCTTCATCAACGCGATGTTACGCGGCGAACGCACGCTGCCGATTCGGCTGAAGCCGGAAGATATCGAGATTCATCAGACTCGAAACAATCCAAAATCGGCCACCGTGGTGATCATGGACATGAGCGGTTCGATGCGCTACGACGGACAATATGCCAATGTCAAACGGATGGCATTGGCCTTGGATGGTTTGATTCGCAGCGAGTACCCTGGCGACTATTTAAACTTCGTCGAAATGTTTACGTTTGGGAAAGTACGTCGACGGGGCGAGATAATTGATTTGATGCCCAAACATGTGACGATCCAAGATCCTTTCGTTCAGCTGAAAATCGACATGAGCCGCGACGAAGTGAGCGAGCACATGGTGCATCAGCATTTCACTAACATTCAGCATTCGCTGCAGCTGGCTCGGCGGCTGTTGGCCGCTCAGGATACGCCCAATAAACAAATTGTTTTGATTACTGACGGCCTACCGACCGCCCATTTCGAAGGCAACATGCTGTACATGCTCTACCCGCCGCACCAAGTCACCGAGGAAGCAACCATGCGTGAGGGAGCGATGTGTGCCCGCGATGGAATCACGATCAATACTTTTTTGGTTCCCAGCTGGTCGCAGTCGGAGGACGATATTCGTTTCGCCCATCGGTTGAGCGAACAAACGCAAGGCCGAGTGTTCTTCACAGCGGGTGGTGATCTGGATCGGTTTGTCGTTTGGGATTACCTGAATCGTAAACGAGAGATCCTGTAAGTTTCGTCTTGCCCAGTTTCGGCAGGGCTTAAATTTGGGGTGAACCGTTTTGGTTTGATAGCGTGAGGACTCGGTTGGGTATCTTTCTGGTTTGCGACGCTTAAACGAGTCCAAATTGTGCGGGAGCGTCCTGCAAAAGCACTCGGGTTTGGGTATGATGTAACGGCCCGGGATTGATGACTGAGTGTCAGCGAAACGGGTTGTTTTTTTCTTTGATAGACTGAACTTCGATGCGCTGCCCGTACTGCCAAGACGACAATGATAAAGTTACCGACTCGCGGGCGGGCGAAGACGGGTTTGTGATTCGTCGACGCCGCATGTGCCTGAGCTGCAACAAACGATTTACAACATTCGAACGAGTGGCGGAACTCGACCTGCGAGTTGTAAAAAAGGACGGCTCGCGGGAGACCTTTCAACCGGAAAAAATTCGCAAGGGCATTGAACGAGCGTGCTGGAAACGCCCGATCCCGACCGAAAAAGTTGAAAGCATTTTGATGGAAGTGGTGCAGCAGATTTATCTGCACGAGTCGGCTGAAATCGATAGCAATTCGGTCGGCGAAATGATTATGGGAAAACTCATTGACCTGGACGACGTCGCCTACATTCGCTTTGCCAGTGTCTACCGGCAGTTCCGAGACATCCATGATTTCGTTGACGAAGTAAAACCGATTCTGGATCGGAATCAAATCGAGACTCGTCAACGCAAGAAGTAGGCGGAGCGTTCAACGAAGCAACTATCGGACTGTCAACGGGATTTTTGTTTGATTGCTGCCGCAATGTTTTGAAGTTCAACCGTGGACTTTCGCCAGTTCGCTAGCGAGGCTTGACGAATGCTGTAGAATTTGGATCGTCGAAGAACGCACTTCGACAATTGTTTCAGATACATGGAGAGATCGATGCAACGGCGAGAATTCTTGAAATCGGCAGCGGCTTCGACCGTTTTTTTATCTTCCACGGCTTCGGCAGGCGAATTTATCTTTGATGATGAAACTGATCCGTCTTGCTGCGATCGAACCTACGCGACACCCGCCGAGGCGATGGCCGCGCCACCGGAAACGCTGGCTTACGTGCCCGCCATCTACGCCGGTACCGGAGTCAACAAACCGGACTACCTAGCCACGATCGACGTCGATCCAAAATCAAAAACTTACAGCCGGGTCATTAGTCGTTTGCCAATGCCCAATGTAGGCGATGAACTGCATCACTTTGGTTGGAATTCGTGCAGTAGCTGTCACGGACAAGACGGCAAGTCACGTCGCTTCATTGTGCTGCCGGGAATTTCGTCGGGGCGAATTCACATTGTCGACACCGAAGACCCACGAGCTCCGAAGCTGCATAAAGTCGTCGAGGGCAAGGAGATTGCTAAGAAGGTCAACCTATCAGCGCCGCACACGGTGCATTGTCTGGCCGATGGCGACATCATGATCTCGATGCTGGGCGATGCCCAAGGAGAAGGGCCGGGTGGCTTTTTGCTGCTGGACGAAAAATTCGAAATCAAAGGTCGCTGGGAAAATGACGCGACTGGCATGAAATACAGTTACGATTATTGGTACCAGCCTCGACACAATGTCATGGTGTCCAGCGAATGGGGCGCTCCTAATACGGTCTCGCAGGGCTTCAATCTCGAAGACGTAAACGCGGGCAAGTACGGACAACAGTTGCACTTCTGGGACTGGAAAGAGCGAAAGATTAAACAGTCGCTGGATCTGGGGGAAACAGGCATGATCCCGCTGGAGGTGCGATTTCATCACAATCCGGACAGCGTGCACGGTTTCGTTGGAGCGGCGCTTAGCAGCACCATTTGGCATTGGTACAAAAACAAAAATGACAGATGGATGGCCGATTCCGTTGTGGCCGTCGATCCCGTGGAAACCAAAGGCTGGCCGTTTCCAGTGCCCGGCCTAATTACCGATGTCGTCCTTTCAATGGATGACAAATGGATGTACTTCTCGAACTGGCTTCACGGCGATCTTCGCCAGTACGACATTAGCGATCCTGCTAATCCAAGATTGACCGGACAGGTTTGGCTCGGCGGAGTCATCGGCAAAGGAAAGCCCGTTGCCGGCAAAAAGCTTGGTGGCGGTCCTCAGATGTTGCAATTGAGCCTAGACGGCAAGCGGTTGTACGTCACCAATTCGCTCTACAGCCCTTGGGATAACCAGTTTTATCCCGACATGGCCGAACAAGGCTCTTACATGTTGCAAGTCGATTGCGATACAGCCCGCGGCGGGTTGGCAGTGAACGAAAGATTTTTCATCGACTTTGGCCAAGAGCCCGGCGGTGCGGCCCGAGCGCACGAAATTAGGTTTCCCGGCGGTGACTGCACGTCCGATATTTGGATCTGAGCCGATATTGATTCCCCGCTTGCGCAACCCTGATTGGAAACGAATAAGTCAAGCCTATCGCCGGCGCGAAACAGCAAGGTTCGGTTTGACCGTTACTTTTTTTGGACGACTCGGGCAGTCAATCTGAGATTTGGAAACGTTGTGATGCGACTTGCGACAGTGTTTACATCGATTGATGTGTCGGCAGATCGCATTGTTCACATTCGTGCTAGAAATATTGTTGTTGCAAAATGCATGCAGGTTTGATTGGACAAACTCACAATTGACAATACCAGTCGCAGGCTGTTTTGCCGGAGTTGGCTCGTTAATCAAGTAGGCAAAAGCCATCATGCAAATTCCCGCCAACAGCCCAAACGAAATAAACCGGTTTCCAATTCGTCGCCGACGCACGAGCGGGCAATCCAGCCGTCGATCGGCTGTTTGCGAAATTAAACCGTCAGGGCATTCGGCCCACGACTTCGTTTTATTGGAGGAGTCTGGCATCGGTATTAACATTCGACGCGGAAGTAGACGACATCGTCTCCTAAGGATAACCAACAGGCCTGACCATTCCTATCGCGATCCGGCTAAAAATTACTTTACCGCGGTGTCCGCAAAGCGACTCTTCAAAGCCCGGCCATTCGCTCGGCGTGTGACCGGCTGTTCGTCGTTAGATTATTAACGATACCTGCACGGCCGGTCTCGCAAAAGCCTTCAAAATAGTTAATTATCAAACTCAAATTCGAATCGGTTTGGCACAATCATATCATCGCACCAGGAATGGTTGATTGAATCTGCCGACAGCGGCTGCAATGCGAATTGCGGTAATGAAACTGCCCTTCGAAAACGTTGGCTAAGTCCAGCCGATCGCTTTGCCAATCCAACCAAAAAAAATTCCTCGACTGTCGGATTCTCAACAATCCGAGCCCACATGGAACAACCGGGCAAAGCCCTAAAGCGATCGGCAGTTGAATTTGCACCGCTGATGTTTGCAACGATTGCGAATCTTGGGCATCTTGCCCGGTAGTTTCTCAATCGCCTTTCGCCTAACTGCGTTTTGCGACCGCTGCGCGAACCCGCGAATCCCGATCGTTATTTGGCAATGATTATTCGGGCCAATCCCTTCAATCGTCATTGATGGTCTTTATTGGACCAGCGGATCTAAAGAATGAATGCAAAAACGTCGTGGTAAATCGGCTTCACGAGCTAGGTGACCTACTTTTCATGGTCACTCGTTCTATTTTTCACCGTCGCAATGATCCAAATTCCCACACCTGTTCGTTTTTCCGATCCCGCTACTGCAAATTGTGAATTGCAATCGACACGCAAAACGCTGGATATTTCTGCGCTTTTTTCGTGGCTTAAAATGCCGGAAAAATTTTCGATGCGCACTCAGTCTGCCGAGGAATGCGGGACGCTGACTCGCAATCAGGACACGGCGAAGTGGAAGCGAGAACGAGAATTTGAACTCGGCCGTGACTGCGCAAAACAGGCAATGCTGGAAATTGGAGCCAACGGTGCCGTGCTGGTAAATGCGGATCGTTCGCCCGCTTGGCCAGACGGCGTCACCGGATCAATCTCGCACAGTTCGAAAATTATTTGGGCCGCCGTTGCGTCTCGCCAAACCACCCGGTCGATCGGCATCGACACCGAACCTCTAATCGAGCCAAAAGTAATCGCGTCGATCAAAAAACAGATCGTCTCTGATCAAGAATGGGAGGAAGCGAAAACAGCGATGGCTCAGCTGTCCGAGACAGAACTTTTCACGGCGTTATTTTCGGCCAAAGAAGCCTTCTACAAATGCGTTTATCAAGTCAATCAAAGGTTTTTTAACTTTCGCGATGCGGTGGCAAACTTTGTTAGTGACCGCGAAATCTTGATTCGAACTCATTTCAGAAAAAGCGGACCTGGCATTCAGGAAAACACTGAAGAAGAAATCTGCCTTCGCGTATATTTCGAAATTCTCGACACGAATGTCTTTTCAATTGTGTGGGTTGAAGCAGGAGAATTGGCATGGACCTAGATCAATTTTATGGCACGCTCAACCAAGCCGCCCAATGTGAATTCCAACAAGGAACCTTGGTCGACGCCATCGATCGAATGGCTTTGGACAATGGCGATAAAGTAGCCGTGGTTTCGGGTGAGGCCTTTCAGTCCTATCAACAGCTAAAAGCTCGTAGCGATCAGGTCGCGGCCTATTTGATTGCCCAAGGCGTGGGCGCAGGAAGTTTGGTCGGAGTTTGCTGCAACCGCGATGTTAACACGCCAGCGATCCTGTTGGGCGTCATGAAGTCGGGTGCTGGCTACGTGCCGCTCGACCCGGCCTACCCAATTGAACGACTGAGCTACATGGCTGAAGACTCGGCGATTGAGCATGTGTTAGCCCATGAGCAGCAAGCAGAACTGGTGAACCAATTTAAGGTTGCCCAAACAATCATCGATGAAACGACTTTTTGGCAAGATCAAGCAGGCGATCAGGCGAACAAACAAGCAAGGATTCTGCCGTCGATCAATTCAGAAAGCACCGCCTACGTCATTTATACGTCAGGTTCGACGGGCAAACCAAAGGGCGTTTTGGTGCCTCACGGCAGTGTCATCAACATGCTTTGGAGCCTGGTTGAATGGCCAGGTTTTACGGCACGGGATCGAATTTTAGCGACAACAACGCTGTCGTTTGATATTAGCGTCGCCGAAATGTTTCTGCCGCTGATCGTGGGCGGTTCAGTGGCGATTGTGGATCGAGCTACCGCGAAAGACTCCAACGCACTTGTTGACTCTATCGATCGTTACCAAGTCACGTTCGTGCAAGCCACGCCGGCGATGTGGCGCATGATCGTCGAAACGACTTTTCAAGGTCGCAAAGACCTGAAATTCGTGACGGCCGGCGAGCCCTTGCCTCGCGATTTGATCCAACCGTTATTGGACCGCTGCGGCGAACTCTGGAATCTCTACGGTCCGACCGAGACGACCGTTTATTCGTCGGGAACACAGATTCATAACGACAGCGATCGAATTTTGATTGGACGCCCAGTCGCCAATACGAAAATTTTTATCGTGGATGAAAACGATCAATTATGCCAACCTGAAGTTGCCGGCGAATTGCTAATCGGAGGGGCCGGCATGACCCTCGGATATTTAAATCGTCCAGAATTGAATTCCAAAAAATTTATCCAATGGAATGGCCAGTCGGTCTACCGGACGGGCGACTTGGCCAAGTTAACCGCTGACGGTCAAATCGACCACTTGGGCCGAATTGACGGACAAGTAAAACTCAACGGCCATCGAATTGAACTTGGCGAAATCGATGCGGCGATGGCAATGCAGCCGAACGTCCGTCGAGCGGCGACGGTGCTGCGTGAGGACCGACCGGGCGATCAAAGACTGATTGGCTACTTGCTGGCCAACAATGCACAACCTGATACCGCACGTATCCGTTCGGCACTCGGCCAAACCCTGCCCGATTACATGGTGCCCAACCAAATCGTCGTCATTGAAAAATTCCCCTATACCGGCAGCGGTAAACTCGACCGGAACGCGTTTCCGCCACCATCGACGAATCGACCAGAGCTAGGAGTTGAATATGTTGCTCCAACGACTGCTCAAGAAAAACAGTTGTCGGCGATCTGGTCCGAGATTCTTCAGATTGATTCGGTCGGCACGGACGACAACTTTTTCGACTTAGGCGGAAATTCAATTGCTGTGGTACGCGTTGTTGCTGCGATGAATGAACAAGTTGGTCTTCAAATTTCGAATGCGGACCTTTTTGATCGTCCAACGATCTCCGGTTTGTTGAGTATTAAAGCTTACGCCGATCACACGGTTGGGAGTAAACCAAAACCATCACGGAAAATCGGCGACAAGGACAACCAAGAATTTGCCATCGTCGGAATGGCCGCCAGGATGCCAGGCGCAAAAAACGTAGCTGAGTTTTGGCAGAATCTAATCGACGAAAACGAATCGATTACATTTTTTCAGCCCGACGAACTTGACCCGACGTTGCCGATTGAAGATACGCAAGCCTCCAATTACGTGTCGGCTCGTGGAATAATCGAAGACGCCGAATACTTTGATTCGCGGTTCTTCCGAACGCCACCCAAGAATGCAGATTTGACTTGCCCACAGCAACGCATCATGCTCGAACTGGCTTGGACGGCGATGGAAGACGCCGGTATTCGACCGACGAAAACAGATCCGAATTACATTGGCAAAGTGGGAGTTTGGGCCGGAACTTACGCCACGACCTACCTGAATAAAAATCTTTTACCCAACCAAGAGATCGTTCAAGAAACCGGCGAATTCCAATTGGGCGTTTACAATGAAAAAGACTATATCGCCACCCGAATTGCCCACGCGTTGAATCTGAAAGGGCCTGCCGTCAACGTGAACACGGCCTGTTCGACTTCGTTGGTTGCGCTGATTGAAGCTTGCAAAGCTTTGGACGCCGGACACTGCGATGCGGCCATCGCTGGTGGGGCGTCAATCAATTTTCCCCAGCGAAGCGGCCACTTGCATCAAACGGGCAGTATTTTTTCTCCCGACGGACATTGTCGCCCGTTCGATGCCAAGGGCGCGGGAACGTTGTTCAGTGATGGGGCCGGCGTGGTCGTAGTCAAACGTTTGTCCGACGCGATTGCGGATGGCGATCGAATCTATGGCGTGGTCAAGGGGTTCGGCATTAACAATGACGGCGGCGAAAAAGCCAGTTTCAGTGCGCCAAGTGTTCAAGGCCAAGCCGACGCGATTTCGATGGCCCAGTCGATGGCGGGTTTCGAACCCGATTCAATCGGTTACATCGAAGCGCATGGAACGGCAACGCCGATTGGCGACCCAATCGAAGTTCAAGCGTTACGCAGGGTTTTCGAAGCCAAAACCGATAAGAAACAGTTCTGTGCCATCGGTTCGGTCAAATCGAATATCGGCCATACGGTAGCTGCGGCCGGGATTGCCGGTTTAATCAAATCCGTGCTCGCGCTGCATCACGAAAAAATTCCAGCGACACTGCATTTCGAAAACCCAAATCCAGATATCGATTTTAAGCAGAGTCCTTTTTATGTCTGCGACTCTTTACTGCCTTGGCCACGCGGTGACCAACCACGACGTGCGGGCGTTAGTTCGTTTGGTGTTGGCGGAACCAATGCCCATATTTTGGTTGAAGAATCACCACGGCTGCCGATGCAAAACCATCAAGTCGACAATCGCCCGCCGGTTTCGATTCTTCCTTTGTCGGCTAAAAACGATGACGCACTCAAAGACGCCACCGCCGAGCTGTCAAGTTTTCTAAATGAAAATGGCTCGTTGGCTCCCGCGCAAGTCGCTTGTTCGTTGCAAAATCGCCGTGAACATTTTGCTTACCGAGCGATGGTTGTTGCGGGGTCGCCGAATGAGGCCGGCGAGCTTTTGTCAACCAAGCCGCCGCGTCGATTTTACAAGCGTAAGGCAAGCTCGTCCTCGCGCGACGTCGCCTTCATGTTTCCGGGGCAAGGTTCTCAATACGTGCGAATGGGGCAAAACTTTTATGACCATTCGCCCGTTTTTCGTAAATACATGGACCGATGTGCCGAGGTGCTCAAGCCATTGCTCGGTCGCGATCTTCGAGAGGTTTTGTACCCGACTGTGGGCGACGAAATCGCCAGTAGCGAGATTCTAAAAAACACTCGGTTTACGCAGCCAGCTCTATTTTCGCTGGGTTACTCGTTGGCTCAACTTTGGATTAGCTGGGGCATTGAACCCAAAGTGCTAATGGGCCATTCAATCGGCGAATTTGCAGCTTCCTGTGTCGCTGGCGTCTTTAACCTAGAAGACGGTTTAAAAATGATCGCCGAACGCGGTCGCGCGATGGAGGCATTGCCGGGCGGGAGTATGATGAGTGTCGGCTTGCCGGGCGTTGAAGTCGAACCAATGCTGTGGGGTCAGATGTCCGTTGGCTCTTACAACGGCCCAAAACTTTGTGTCGTCGCTGGTCCGGACGATCAAGTGGCCATGCTTCAAGACAAGCTGCAGGCTCAGGATATCGTCTGTCGTCACTTGCATACCAGCCACGCGTTCCATTCGCCGATGATGGACGAGATCGTCGAACCATTTGCGAAATTTATTAGCCAGTTTGATTTGTCGGCGCCGAAATTGCCGATCATTTCGACGGTTACCGGCGACTTGATGACGTCGCAGCAAGCGACGGATCCAAACTACTGGGCACAGCATCTGCGGCGTCCCGTTCGATTCTCCGAAGCGGTAACCCAGATTTGGTCGCCTGATGAATCTCCCAACGGGTGGACGGGCGATCCAAATTTGATTTTGGTCGAACTTGGCCCTCGATGGACGTTGTCAACTTTGGCCAAGCAACACGCCACGGACCTCAAACAACAAATCGCACTGCCCACTCTTTCCAGTTCAGCAGATTCAAACGAAGAATGGATCGCAGCGATGAACGCCGTCGGACAACTTTGGCTGACCGGCTACCCAGTGGATTGGTCTCGTTTGTCTGTAGACGGAGAAGGGCTTGCCAAGCTGCCGCATTTGACTTTGCCGACCTATCCGTTTCAACGGAAAAGGCATTTCATTGATCCACTGCCCCGGTCATGGCAAGACACCGGCATCCGCATCGACAACGATCTGCCAAAGTCTCAACCATCACAGGTTGTCGACGAAGCAGCCAACATATCGCAGCCTTTTACAACAACCTCAACACCCAAATCAAAGATCAAGGCTAAACCGATGAGCCGAAATTTAACTCTTGTTGCAAAAATTAGCAGCGTTTTCGAAAACACGTCCGGCTTTGACCTCAGCGAATTCGATGGCGACACAACCTTCTTTGAAATGGGCTTGGACTCGCTGGTTTTAACTCAAACCGCAACGGCTCTGAAAAAAGAATTCGATTTCGAGATCACGTTTCGGCAACTGCTGGAAGACACACCGTCGGTGGACTCGTTAGCTGAGTGGCTTGACCAAAATTTACCAGCCGACCGCTATGCCGAAATAGAAACTAGCTCGCAAACTGAATCGCCCGCAGCACCCACACCACACGTGTTGCCCGAAGCCGGTGACATCGTGGACAACCCCACGGCTCAATCGAACCCCGTCGCACCTCAATCTCAAGCCCCAGTCATTGCGGGCTTACCCGCCAATTCAAACCCCATGGTAAATTTCGACGGTCACGGTTTGCAAGCGGTTGTCCAAAATCAACTTCAACTGATGTCGGCTCAATTGCAGTTACTTTCAGGTGCTGCGACACCAGCGACGCCAGTTCAACTGACGACTGGGGCAACCGCTGCCGCGAGCGTTTCGGTTTCGCCGCCACCGATCGCTCAGGAATCGGTAGCGACTCCAGCAGAGGGCGGTTTGGTAGACCAAAAGAAAGTCGAAACCGACAAAAATGAAATGAGCACCAAGGCGAAGCGTTTTTCGACGGTCAAGAAAAATGACAGTCGGCTGGACGCATCGCAACAAGCGGCACTTAACGAAATGATTCGCATGAACAACGCGATGATGCCAGGCAGTAAACAATACGCTCAGCAACATCGGAAATACATGGCCGACCCGCGGACGGTTTCTGGTTTTCGCCCCAACATGAAAGAGATGACGCATCCGATTGTCGTCGAGCGATCCAAGGGCGTTCAACTTTGGGATATTGACGGTAACGAATACGTCGATTTCACATGCGGTTTTGGTTCGAACATCTTGGGCCACACCCATCCGATCACGATCAAAGCAATTACTCAACAGGTTCAAACGGATTTCGCAATCGGCCCTCAATCGCCACTGGCCGGCGAGGTCGCTGAGTTATTTTGCGAATTGACCGGCCATGAGCGGATGGCGTTTTCGAATACCGGATCCGAAGCCGTTCTTGGTTGCACGCGTCTGGCACGTAACGCAACAGGACGCGACTTAGTCGTGATGTTTAACGGCGACTATCACGGAATCCTGGATGAGGTTATCGCTCGAGGAAGCAAAAAGCTGAATAGCTTTCCAGCTGCAACCGGGATTCCAAAAGACCATGTCAGCAATACGCTTATTTTGGACTACGGCGATCCTAAGTCGTTGCAGATTATCCGAGATCGCTTGGATGAAATTGCGGCGGTCTTGGTCGAACCGGTTCAAAGCCGCATGCCAGAGTTGCAGCCGAAAGAGTTTTTGCAATCGCTTCGTGAAATCACGGAAAACGATCCCGCGTGTTTAATTTTTGATGAAGTCATTTCCGGATTCCGGATTGGGCTCGGCGGCGCGCAAGAACATTTTGGTGTCAAAGCGGATCTTGCTGCCTACGGGAAAATCGTTGGCGGTGGGATGCCGATTGGCGTGGTCGCGGGTAAGGCAAAATATATGGACGGCTTGGACGGCGGATTCTGGCAGTACGGTGACGACAGTCGCCCAGAAGCGGGAATGACTTATTTTGCTGGTACGTTTGTTCGCCATCCGTTAACGCTGGCCGCATCGAAAGCTATTTTGCAGCATCTGAAAGCTGGTGGAAAACCGATGTACGATCGGCTGAATCAACTGGGCGACTACTTGGCGGCACAGCTCAATACTGTCTTTGAAACGATGGAGGCTCCATTGTTTTTGGGTAATTTCGGCTCGCTGTTCAAAATTCAATTTCACCAAGAACTCGTTTACAGCGAAGTCTTTTTTGCCGGCTTGCGAAGACGCGGAATGCATATCTGGGACAACCGTCCCTGTTTGCTAACGCTCGCACATGAAAAATCGCACGTCGATCAGTTGGTAGTCGCAATGCGAGAAACAATCGCCGAATGCCAACGGTTTGGATTCATGCCGGGCCAGGGCTTCAAAAAAATAAGCTCGCAGTTGGATGTGAATTGCCCGCCGCAGGCTGGAGCGAAAGTAGGCAAGGATCGCAAGGGGAACCCTGGATGGTTTGTGCCCGATGCATCCAATCCGGGACAGTTTATCCAAGTTGGGCTTCCGTTGAACTAGCGTTTTCAAGCCACCAAAAATCCTTCAGTCCTTTGACTGTTTGATGACAACGAATATCGACTCACTCATTTAAAATCAGCTGAAAACAATCGTGACATTTCCACAAACAAGCCAGTCTAGTCTCGAATTTCCCATCGCCGTCAGTGTCGGGCAGGAGAATTCGTTTCGGTATCCTGCGTCAGAAGCCCAGCTGGAAATTTGGCTTTCTAGTGAACAGAGTTCCGAAGCAAATTGTGCTTACAACGAAATTAGCTCGTTGAATTTCCATGGTCCATTGAACGTAACGGCGTTGGAGACCGCGATCGCCAACGTGATCCAGCGTCATGAGTCGTTGCGAACTGTGGTGAGTGATAACGGCCGAGAGATGGTCGTGTTTTCGCAAATGGAATTCTCGCTGACGAAATTGGATTTTTCAAATCTGACGACGGAGGAACGTCGTGCGAAACTTGAGTTTTTGGTAGATGACGAAGGGCATGCACCTTTTGATTTGAACGCCGGACCTCTGTTTCGCGCGACGCTTCAAAAAATTGATAAAGACTCGCATCGACTGACAATGACGGCGCATCATATTGTGCTGGACGGTTGGTCGTTGGCCGTACTTTGTCAGGACTTGGGCCATTTCTACGACGCTGCCTGTGCCAAAAATCCCAAACCGTTGCCGCCCGTCAATTCGTATCGCGAGTACGCCAAAACGATGGCCGCTCATCTTGAATCCGAAGCCGGGCAACGCGACGAATCATTTTGGGTAAAACAATTTAAAGACGAAATTCCTGTTCTAGATTTACCCATCACCAATCGCCGCCCTGCCCTGCGAACGTACAAGGCGGCCCGCTACGACCACCTGCTTTCTGCTGACCTTGTCGAGCGTCTACGAGTGGTCGGTGCGAAACGTGGATGCAGTTTGTTCAATTCGATGCTGGCTGCATTCGGCGGATTTCTGTCGCGAATTAGCGGTACCCATGATTTTAGTCTTGGCATCCCGACTGCGGGTCAGGCTGCATTGGACATGCCAGAACTTGTCGGGCATTGCGTCAACACAATGCCGCTGCGAAGTCATGTGGACACCAGCCAACCGTTCGTTGAATTGATCAAGGCCCGTCGAAGCGACCTGTTAAACGCCTTTGAACATCAGAAATACTCGTACGGAACGCTGCTGCGTAAGCTCGCCGCCCCGCGAGACCCGTCTCGACCGGCGATGTTGAATGTTTCGTTTAACGTCGACCCAATGATTGACCTGGCGTCGGTGGGCTTTGACGAGTTGGAAGTTTCGTTGGACATTGAACCTCGAGCATTTGAAAATTTCGAATGGTTCGTCAACGGTGTCATCCGAGCTGACAAGTCAATTGAACTTCAAGTTCAGTACAATCTCGATTTGTTCAGTGAAGAGGCGGTCAGCTTCTACTTTGAAGGATTTGAGACGTTTATTAGTCAAGTGGTGACCGACCCGACGATTCCGATTCGGGATTTGAATCTGATGTCAATTCCGCAACGCGAAAAGGCAATCGTCAGTTTCAACCAAACCTCACTCGATCTCCCGAACGCGACAACGCTCCACGGCGAATTTAGTCGACAGGCGAAAGCTTCGCCTGACAAGGTTGCTGTTAAATTTAACGAAGCTGAATTGACATACGATCAACTCGATCGTCGCTCCAATCAAATCGCTCGACAACTCCATTCGCAAGGTGTCTCGCCGGGCGACTTGGTAGGCATCTATGTCGATCGAAGCGAAAGGATGCTGGCTTATCTTTATGGGATCTTAAAATCGGGCGCTGGTTACGTGCCGCTCGACCCGACCTACCCAATGGATCGTTTGAAATACATGTGCGACCATTCTGGTTTGAATTTGGTCATCACCGAAGATTCATTATTGGATCGTGCCAGCGAGTTAGGAAAGCCAACGCTGGCGATGGATCAGAACGAGCAATCGGTTCGCGAATTAAGCGATGCGGATTTCGTTTGCGACGTTACCCCCTCAGAGGTTTGTTACGTCATTTATACTTCGGGTTCGACCGGCAAGCCGAAAGGTGTCCAAGTTCCGCATGGTAGCGTAGTCAACTTTTTGTACTCGATGCGAGCCGAACCGGGATTCCGCGGCGCTGATGAATCCATTTTGGCCGTGACCACATTGTCGTTTGACATTTCGGTCTTGGAGTTGTTTTTGCCGACGGTTTTCGGCGGAAAGACAGTTATCGTTGATTCGATGACCGCTGCTGATGGAGCGAAACTGGCGAGCAAACTTGACAAACATCAGATAAGCATCATGCAGGCGACTCCTGCGACTTGGCGTTTGATGATCCAGAGCGGCTGGGCGGGCAAAGCCGATTTGAAAATCCTCTGTGGCGGTGAACCGATGCCCGGCGATTTGGTCCAGCCACTGCTCGACCGATGCAGCGAACTTTGGAATATGTACGGACCAACCGAAACTACCGTTTGGTCTGCGGTTTATCAAATCACTGACGCGAATGATCCAATCCTGATCGGGAAACCCATTGGCAATACGCAGATCTATGTTTTGGACCAATTTCTAAACGAAGTTCCACTTGGCTGCGAAGGCGAAGTTTATATCGGCGGCGCGGGCGTGACGTTGGGGTATCGCAATCGCGATGATTTGACTCAAGAGCGTTTCGTCGAAAACAAATACGCAAACCCGTTTGCAACTTATGTCAACGACCGGCTTTACAAAACGGGCGACTTGGCGAAATTTCGGTTCGATGGAAATATTGAATTCTTAAGACGTAATGACAAGCAAGTCAAAGTGCGAGGGTTCAGGATTGAACTAGGAGAAATCGAATCGGCTATCCAAGGGCACGCCGATGTCGAACAAAGTGTCGTCGTTGTTCGCGAAGACACACCTGGCGATTCACGTTTGGTTGCATATGTGATTGCCCGCGAGCAGCAAAGCGTTTCATCAACGACCATTCGTAGTCACGTTAAACAAGCCCTGCCCTACTACATGGTGCCGCATCACGTTATCGTCATCGAAAAACTACCGACAACGAATAACGGCAAGATCGACTATCAGGCTCTTCCGATCCCACAGGCAATCCAAGCGACCGCCGAGTCCGCGCTCCGCCTGCCGCAGACGCCAGCTGAACAGTATTTGGCAAATGTTTGGGCGCAGGCTTTGGAATCGGACGAGATTGGACTGGATGATGTTTTCTTTGACATCGGCGGCCACTCGCTACTGGTGATGCAAATCATTGCAGCCGTTAAAGAGAAAACCGGCGAGTGCCTGAGTCCGCAAGAATTCTTGATTTGCACGCTAGAACAAATGGCCAGCAAAATCGATGTCGACGGTTTGGAAGCGACGGAATCAAAGACGCCTCGAGTCACTACAACTGAATCAACCATTGAACTTCCGATCACCAATTCAACGGCTACGGAAGTACAAACAACCGACGCCAATCAATCTGTCTTTCGCAAACTAAAAGGTTTTTGGAACTAATGGATTGTTTTGGATTCGTCACTTGAACTTTCGCCCCAACCAAAATCTAAAGTTACCCGTCTCCGAATAATGCAACGCTTTTTTGGAAATCCTGAATCTCCACTGTTCGGAGTTTATCATCGCGCCCATGGTTCGTGCTTGGATGATCCGCGCGCTGTCGTGCTCTGTCCACCCATCGGCCAAGAATACATTCGAACTCATTGGAACCTCAGGTTGCTGGCCAACCAAATTGCTCGACGCGGCATTCACGTTCTGCGTTTCGATTACCAAGGTATTGGAGATTCGGCTGGCAGTGTGATCGACATTGATCACATTGAGGTTTGGCAGCGCAACATCGTTACTGCTGTCGAACACCTGAAACAAGAGTGCGACGCTAAAACGGTCATGCTGTTTGGGCAACGCTTCGGTGGTTCGCTGGCCGGGAAAGTTGCTCAAGAACGTCTGGACATTAATTCAGTCGTACTTTGGGAGCCGGTTTTGCAAGGTGAAAAATACCTAAACGGACAACGCCAGCTACATCGACAGATGCTTGAGCTATGGGTTTGCAAGATGACCACCACCGACGACGACCAAGAGGAAGAGATTCTTGGGACAGTCTATCCACGCGAGCTTTGCAACGCGATTGAGCAGGCGAAGCTGAGTTTGGCTGATATTATTCAACCGCAATTGATCATCGAAGCTGCTGAGACGAATCGGGCGATCGATTGTTTCGACACGAGTTTGCAAAAGGTAATTTTTGACTCTCGCCCTGTGTCGTGGCAGGACTTGCAAGAACTAGAGACCGCTTATCTGCGACCCAAACTGAATCAAATGATTGTTAACACGGTCGATGACATGTTCAATCGATTACAAAAATTTGATGCGTTGCGTCTGAATGATCAACAACTGGCTGTTTTCGAAGGAACCGTTTGATGCGAGAGTCAATTTGCAAATTTGGCAAGAACGGTCACTTGTTCGGAATCCTAACAGAACCAGATGAGGACCGACGAATCAAAGGCGCACCCGTTGCGCTCATTCTGAATGCGGGTATCGTTCATCGAATCGGTCCGTTTCGGATGAACGTTGATATTGCACGGCAGATGGCATCGATTGGCTATTCGACATTGCGAATGGATTTGTCTGGACTGGGCGACAGCGGCGTTCGCACAGGGAAACTGGAAATCGAAAATCGAGCGGAATTGGACGTTCAAGATGCGATGACGCATCTAAGCGAGACAAGCGACACGAATCGTTTCGTCATCATTGGGCTCTGCAGCGGTGCCTATAACGCTCATTGCATCTCCGTCAAAGACGATCGGATTGTGGGCGCGGTATTTATGGATGGCATTGTCTTTCGAACGTTTGGCTATTTTCTTCGACATCAAATCGGTCGGTTGTTCAGACCAAGGTTTTGGAAAAATGCGATTAAACGTCGTCTCGTACGACGCAAGCATAGCTCGGCTGAAAATGATGGATCGGGACTCGCCGAACGAGAATTTTTCGGCGGCGATTTATCCAAAGACAAAGTCATCAATGATTTGTCGAAATTGATGTCACGCGGCGTACAGATGTTATTTCTTTACACCGACGGCTATGACGACATTTGTGGGCGGAGTCAATTTCGCGAGATGTACGGTTTTAATCCAGGCGATGGGCAATTGCAGGTCGAGTACTATCCAAAATCCGAGCACACGTTCCGCCTGACCGAAAATCGAAAAACGGCTTGTAAACGGGTGACGGACTGGTTTGACGATCGATTTGGTCTAACGCCGCCAAGACTTCAGGTTTAGTCAAACCGGATATGAGATATGAGATATGAGATATGAGATATGAGATATGAGATATGAGATATG
>CAZROJ010000027.1:7497-30530 GCA_964601665.1 uncultured Pirellulaceae bacterium | reverse complement strand
CGATCTAGAGAAATCATGCTAGTATCTTAAGTTCGTACACAATTCCGGTTTCCGGCACTAGAAGCTTTTTATCGACAAGCTTTTTATCGACAAGCTTTTGCGGCGACAGAATTTAACTGGCCGCGTAAGAACATTGATCGCACCCTGAATAAGCAAAATAATGAAAATTTTAGGGCTCGATATTGGTGGTGCGAATCTCAAGCACGCGGCCGTCAATTTTGTCAGTAACGGAACCGAGGTAGTCGTCGACTGCAGTGAAACCTATTTTCCCTTTTGGACCGACCACAAGCGTTTTGACTGTGAAATTGCAGCTATCAGGAAATCGATTGAACAAGATTCGGTCGACGCGGTGGCAGTCACGATCACGGCCGAGCTGGCTGATTGTTTCGAAAGTAAGCGTCAAGGAATTAATTTCATCGTCGACGAAATCGAAAAAGTGTTTTCGCAAACACCCTGTCGTTACTACAGCACTCGAGGAATCTTAAACGAAGCTGCTGCGGCGAAATCGAACTGGTCCGACACGGCGGCTTCGAATTGGCACGCGTCGGCGTGGTATCTGTTTCAGAAGCATCGACTGGGCGACGGGTTCATGATCGATATCGGATCAACGACGACGGACATCATTGCAGTAAAAAATGGCTGGCCTGTTTCAAACGGCGCAACCGACCTTGATCGACTCAGAAGTGGCCAGCTGTTGTATGCGGGAGTCGGACGAACTCCAGTCTGTAGTTTGATCGATGAAATTGATTTGGATGGAACGCGCGTTTCGTTGGCGCGTGAGTTATTTGCCACGATGGCTGACGCGATCGCTTGGCATCAAGCGGAGCCGAGCGACGGTGCGACGCCCACTGCCGATGGCCGTTCAAATTCAGTGCAATCGTGCCGGTCTAGATTGTGCCGAATGCTATGTGCCGACGATGGTGACCTTTCTGACGAACAAGTTGATCAAATCGCTGAACAGTGTGTTTGCGCATTGCGGCGTCTGGTAACGACACAAGTACATCGTGTCGTTGGTGCTCATCCGGACATTGCAAAAACCTTCGTCGTGGCGGGTAGCGGAAAGTGGCTGGCCAAAGAAGTGGTTGAGCTGGTCGGTACTGATCATCTTTCCGATGCTTTGGCTGATCGCGCCGATCCGGTTCGTGTCGTCGAACCATTCGCGAGCGGTCTTGCTAGTCAGGTCGTGCCGGCGATGGCGGTCGCCGCGAAGTATCATTGCGATCATCGCACCGATTAGCAAGCATGGTCAATTAGTAAACATGAACATGGATTCTCCCATTCGAATCATAAAAATTGGTGGCAGCCTGCTAGGTCGGGTTGGCCTGCCGCAGGCGATTGAATGCTGGGCCGCGAATGTCGATTCGCACGTTCGAGCATTAAACGTTTGGGTCGTGGGTGGCGGAGCGGCGGTCGATGTTATCCGCGATTTGGACACGGAGCATGGACTGCCAGCCGAAGTCGTTCATTGGTCGAGCATTCGAATGATGGACGTTAACGCTCGGCTTTTGGCACATCATTTTCCAGCTTGGAACGTGGTCGACCGGTTGGGCAAAATTATTTCGAGCGGATCTCGTTTGGCCAGCGAAGATGATTCGGTTGAGCCTGTTGTTCATTCAACAAATTTGCTGGTTCAGCCAACGGCGATCATTCAAGAGCTTGAGCGATCAGGATTGGGTTCGTCTTGCATTTTGCCGGCCAGCTGGGATGTTACCAGCGATTCGATTGCGGCGTGGCTAGGAATGAAGTTGGGGGCGATGGAAGTTGTCTTACTTAAGTCTTGCAGCGTACCGGATGTCGATCTGCGTCAACTGCAAGCTCTGGGCGTCGTCGATCGTTACATTGGGAAATTGCCTTTGGATTTCGATAAATTGACGTTGCGATGTGAGCGACTGATCTAAGGAAACGTTATGATGTTCAAACGTTATAATATTCCTTAGGCGAAAGGCGATTGAGAAACTGCCGGGCAATAGGCCCAAGATTTGCAATCGTTGCAAACATCAGCGGTAGAAATTCAACTGCCGATCGCCTTAGTTCCTTAGTGCTTTTTCCAAAACTCAAAATGCCCGTGGCGAGCGGTGTCGGCTGACTGGTTGTGGGATAGGCTCTTCATGCCGTCGATGGTTTGGCGGTGTCGCAGGCTGATTCGGTGTGTTGTATGGTTTTGGGTGTTTAAATTTTGGGCCAGTAGCTTCATGAGCGGTTTGAGAAAAAGAATTGGTCGAGACTTGACGGCAGTTGTGATTTTTTGCAGCGCGTTCTTTGGCGTGGTGTTGCTGATTAATTACCTGAAGGCTGGAGCCGACGCCGGAGAGACGACTGATTTTTCGGAGTACCGCACGTCCGCGGATGCGGCTGTCGAAAATCGTGACTACAGTATCGCGCTGACAAATTATCAAACCATGCTCGACCGCGATCCGTTTGATGGGCGGGCTCGTTACATGTTGGCAAAAACTCGCTACAACGTTTTCCAACAGATTGATAAAAAGCTGATCGAAATTGAATCGGTTGGTAATCAAGAAGACGCCTCGGCGAATCCACAGGTTGCTTCCTTGAAAGAGGAGCGCGAGGCCTTGCTGGCGCTTGGGATCTCCGAATTTGAAGCGGCGCTCGAGCATCCTCGTTATGCAGAGAACTGCTGTTACTTTTTATCGATTTTGCATATTGCAAATGATGAACATGACTTGGCGATCGACTACCTTGCAAGATTCGTCGATGCGGGTCGGTATCTGTCTCGTGGTATCGCGAACGTGAAACAATTTCAATTGCTTCGTGACCATGAAAGTTTCCCAGCTATCGTCAATGCCGAAACAAAAACAAGGCAAAAGCAATTGGGCAGCAGTATGGTACTGGCGGAAAACACGATCACGCTGGAGGCGGCCCTGCCGCAGCAGGTTTCCAGATCGCCGGTGCCGGCCAAGAAAAACGAGGTTTCATTGTTTGCCAACTATCGCGGCTGGTTCGGCTACAACATGATCCGATTGGGGCATAAATTGGTAGATCTTGTCGGCGAATTTTTCAAATAATCCAACGTCATGATGTGAGATCAGGATGACTTGGAAATTTAATTCTTGGGACGCTTTGTGAATGATGTTGACCAAGCGAGGCACGAGTTCGGGCCGCAGCCAACAGTCCTGTTCATCCAAAACTAAAAAACGCCGGTGAGATTCTTCGTCCAGCCTGGCAAGTGCAAACAGCCGCAAGCCAACGCTCAGCACATTCTGGACAGAGCCGCCTTGCCCGCGATTGACGTCCTCTCGATTGCCATCTCGTTCGACCGAGAAATCTACGTTAGCAGCGCCACGACGAAAACTAGCATCGGCTTTAAAAAAGACCGGTTGCTCAAGGACTTCTTGGATCGCAATCGAGAGCTTGTCTTCCAAAATGCCCAAGACCTGTTCAAACAGTTTTTGGCTCAGTGAATCCAACGCATCGGTTACCTGGTCTGCGATCGCTAGGAATTCGTTCAGGTTATGGATCTGTTTTTCGTTTAGTTGAAATTCCTTTTGCAAAGACGTTTGTTGCCAACGAAGTTGATCGAGGTGTTTTCGAACTTCGACCGGTGATGCTAAATCTGATGGCGAGCGATTGGCCGGGTTGTCTTCGGCTGGCGAATTCATGTGGGATTAAAATTTCGTTGCTAATTTTGTTCGGCTTCGGATTCAGCGAAAGAGTCGCGAACGTCTTTTAAGTTTTGATCGATCTTGTCCAGCGATGCTTGGTACTCGCGAGTTCGTTTTTCGTTTTCGGTCTTCATGTCAGCCAGCATTTTTTCAAGTTTGCCGATGTCATCGCTGCCGAATTGTTCCATCGCCTGTTTTTTTAGTTTGGCCAGTTCATCGGCGGCCGAGTCGCGTTGCGTTTCATATTTAACTTTTTCCGCCATAAACGACTCGTATCGTTTTTGGAGTTCGGCGATCGATTGGGTATCAGTTGATTTTGCCATGTTAATTACTCATTCTCTTCGGATAATTCGAGGACATGGTTGGCCAAAGTCATCACGGCTGCGGCGACTGCCGGTTCGAACTGACCCACGTTGTCCGATAGGAAACGACGCAGACCAACGCCGGATTGCGTCTTTTGGGCGGTTAGTTCAGCCAAGCCGGTAACGAAGTTCGATTTTTGTTCGCCGTTCTGAGTCTGGTCAATTGCCGCATCGTAAAAGATTTCGTCGAAGGGTCGATGTGGAATTTCCACGTACGAGATTTTATAGTCTTCGGGCAAAACGTCGATCCGCATCGCCGCCGGAATGTGTTGGGAAGCCGCTTCGCTGCGACTGCGGCGCGCAATATTTCCGGGAGTAACCCAGAGTGTCGTTCCGGCCTTGACGGACTCGAGTCGCCGATGGATGTGTCCATTGACCAATAATTGGACGTTCGTGATTTGATGTGGATCAAGTCGGTTATTGTCGTATCCCGGGAAGCCGATATCGTGGTGGGCGATCCACATGACAAAGGGATCGTTGTCGAAAAGTCCTTGTGCCTTTTTAATTGGCAATCGAAATTCGGTCGGGATCGGTTCACGATAAGATGAACCGCCGATGATGACCTCGCGATCGTTCATCGTCGTGCGAAACAAAGACGATTGGCTCAACAGATGTAACTTTCCGGCGGCGATCAATATGGAAAGCGAGTCGTTTTCATTCAGGCCCGTGTCGGCGCAGTCGTGGTTGCCGTAAATTCCAATCGGCCGATGAGGTGAAAAAATCTCAATCAACCGATGAATGATCCAGTTCGGATTACCACGAGGCTTCTCGAAAAGGTCGCCTAAGAAAACGGGCTGCAGTTTTTCTTGCAAAGCGTATTCGAGGCACCACTGGATTTTGGTCAGTATCGTTTCAGTGTAGTCGTCTTTGCGGAACGGAGGCGTGCGAGCGTCGACATGGGGATCGCCGATCAAAAGTATGCCGACCATGTCGGTTTGCGAATTTGAATTCGAAGACTTTTTACGTGATTGTTTTTTAGCCACGGGCATGTCCCTGGGCAGACGGGTTCTGCGAACACGTATGATCGGTCAGTTTGCTTTGGCTGGTCGGGCTGCCGCAGGTCGGGCAAGCGGGGTTGGATTTCACCCAATCGTCGATCGCATCTTGTACAGTTTGGAGACGTTGTTTGACGCTGTCTAAAGAATTGTTCCGCTGCGCGACGGCATTTGATTTTTCTCCAATATCATGAATGACTTGTTCGATCGCCGTGGTGTCGGTTAGCGATGGCGGCTGGGTCGCTGATTCGACCTGAGTTAATTTTGACTCGGCGACAGCCAGCACTCGCTGGCACTGACTCAAACGTTGAATCAAGTGCTCGATCGGTTGGATGGGCGTTTGCGGTTGCGGAATTTCGATATGAGCCAAGGTTTCGGCCATCGCTGCGGCAGAATTGTTCGCGTGAGTCTTGTGTTGTAGTTGATTAAGTAAATGTTCAAGGGCTTGGTCAGCCGCCAGTTTGGGGGGCGGCTCGATCGGTGCGAGTTGCATCGTGAGCCCTTGGCTCATTTTCAATCGGTATTCAGCGTTTCGAAAATTGTCAGTCAACAACTCAAGTCCGCCGGTGTTTTTGAGTTGGGGCGGTCCGTCAAGCTGTTCCAGTGCGACGCAACGTTTCAAACTGGCGGCTTGTAACCGAGTTGTTTCTGTGACGTGGTCGATCAGAACTTTTAAGGGCTGTTCAGCTGAGAGTTGCGGCGGTTTGCTTAGTGTGCCTAAAGTGGCGAACAATTGTGTCGAGTATTGTAGTTTACGACCGGAAGCTTGAATCGTCGCTGCCAAAATCTGCAGCGATTCGGTTTGCCTGTTAGTCTTTAAAATTTCCGTGTGTTGTTTTTCGGCGGCTGCGACGCGTTGGTCGAGTTCTTCCAAGGGCACGAGCGTATCGAGCTGTTTTTGGATGTGATCTTGTTGGTTGCTGAGCCTTTTAAAGTCGCGTTTGGCGATGGTCACATTAGATTTGTGTTCGTGCTGCATCGTGACGAGGTGCGTTGCGTCGGACGATGAAGCGAAAAACTGAGCCGCTGCTTTGCCGCGATCTTTGAGCAAAAACACAGGGTCGCTTTGTTCGCCAAAATGGATGTCAAATTCGTCTTTGTCGCAAAGGACCATTGGCATTTTGAGGACTTGATGAACTGCCTCAGGAACCTTGCCGCGTAGTCGATCGAAACGTTGCCCGTCGACGACGTACGTTCCAGCTCCATTTTTCTTTCGACTCCACTGGATCACATGACCATCTTGGGTCTCGACAATGACTTCACATTTTTTCTCGCCGTGGCGCAACACAAAACCGGACGCCGAATTATGGCAGACAATTTGTAAAGCCGTCACAAATGCACTCTTGCCGCAATTGTTCGGCCCCACCAAAACGGTGAGACCTTCGGCAGGTTCGATCACTGTATGGCGATGCGACATAAAGTTGACAAGTTCAATTCGCTTTATCACTTCAGAATTCGGTTTCGAGATTGGAGACGGAGGAAATCAAGTTAGTCGGAAAGGGCGGGCGTCGTTTGAAATATCGACGACACTTGATCGATGGGCAGGCGAATTTCGCGGCGTCCATTTGTCAAAACGATCGCATCGGTTTGCGTCGTTTTGATTTTCAATTTGGATCCCAATGCGAGCGTTTGCCCGTCGATCAGCCGAACGTAGCCCGAGGCAAGTGGTGTCGGTTTTTTTCGCCACAAGGTCGGAATGGTGTCGGCGGTCGCTTCGGAAAAGATAACACGATTGACCTGCGGCGTGGGGTCGAGACCGGGAATCCCCAACGGCGATTTTTCGTCGACCGGTTGAAGGTACTTCTGAGAATTCTTTGGCCACGAATACCCGGTGTCCGTCAATTTAATTTTTGCCAATGGCAACCGGCACGTCGGGTAGACCAAGACCGCGTTGACTTCATCGAAATCACCAGCGATCGGATAACGTTTGGGGTTGGAGGAATTGTGCAATGAAGCGATGTCGTTGAAGGCAATTTTCCCGAGCCAACGCGATTCGAAGCCCGCTGCTGGATCGACAAAAACCGAGGATCCGTCGGTTGTTGTGGCAATCCATTTTTTAGGTTCCAGCGTGGGGACGCGGCCCAACGAAATTTCAGCCACTTTGGCGAGCGGGACCGTGATTTTCCCTATTCCGGTCGCGTCCAGTTGAATCTTGTTGCCGGGCTGAAAATTGATTTTGCCAGTGAAGCGTGTACCATCGCCCAAAACCACCAGCGGTCGATTATTTTTTGGCGGCGTAGCGACGGGTGTTGGTTCGGAAAAAAAGAATGTGTCGAGCGCGAAGTCTTCATCGACATTGCCATCAACGCGATACAGGTAAGGGTTAGCGCGGATTTGAACTTGGTGAATCGGCACCGATGATTCAATTCCCAAAAAACCGCAGTCAGTCGCTGGGCTTTCAACGACACCGACCAAATCGCCATGGACGTCAAACGCTTCCAAGACGAACGCTCGGGGCGAATCGACCGTTGCGATGAACGTGCCAAATTTTGTGACGCCAGCTGGAAGGTTCGCTTGATTCGGAACACAAAAGCGAAACGAGATCACGCCCTTGTACGGGATTCCGTTACGTCCGAAATCATTGAACCTCGCGATCGATTTTCCACCCACGGGTAAATCGTCGCTAGGGATCGAAAATCCGGGTATTCCGATATAGCCCTTTCCTTGCGGCGTGAACTGCAGACCCCAAGGGATAAAAACATCGTTCACATTGTCTCGACGTTCCAAGGTATTACCGCTGGGGTCTTCCGAAAAATCGATCCGACGAATTTCGTCATTGACAAAATCATCGTGGCGATAAAACAACTTGACTTGGATCGGAGTCGAGTCGCCTGGAGGGCGAACGACTGGCTGGTTTCGGCTGGCATCAACCATCGTTAGCTCATTGCGCCGCAGAGTGATTTTTTGATCAAGAAAATCGCCTTGCCACTCAAAAACGCCCGCATCGCCTTGCATGGTTTCGCCCGATTTCAGCGTCAGCGTATCGAATCGCAGCGGAGCTTGCACGCGGTCGTCGTCCAATCGAGCCAAAATTCGACGCAAGCGATAACGAACCTCCAGTCGATCGTCGTTAGTTCGCTGGGCGATTAGGTCGTAAAACGCGGCGGCGAATTTTGGGTCGCTAAGTTTCTTTTCGGCCGCCTCGCGTTGGAAATAAGTGTCGCTGTCAAGTTGTTCGATCAGCTGGCGAATTTCAGCGATCTGTTTTGCTGCGGGTGACTCAGTCAAAATAATTTTTTGAATGTCGGCCAAGCGAATTTTTCGAAGTTCGGATCGGCCGTCATCAGCGACTGAGGTCCAGTCGATGTGAGTCGCTTTGACATTGGCAGCAATGACTCGCCCGTCGGCAAAATAAAACTGCAACGTCTGGGCCAGTGGCGTTTGCTCAGTCGTCCCTGACGTTGGACGGCCTAACAGCGGACAATTCAAAATGAATTGGCTGATCAGGCACAGGCACATCAATGAATTCCACCTGTTCCAGTGGCAGTCGAAAATGCAATAAATTCGTTTTGACGATGACTTCATGCTAAATCTAGTTACCAATCAGTATTTACCTGTTTTTGATGTTCAAAGTAAATTGTCGGACAGCGAAAACCACAGACGGGCAAATCCAACGAGTTTCAGTGAATAATTTTATACCAGCCGAAAGCCTTCGATCGATTTGCCTGGTCGTCTCTATTTTTATCTGCTTCGCCTGCGGATGCGAGCCCGGCTCAGAAAAACAAGGCAAGCAAGAACAAGAAAATGGTCAGTTGGAGTCGACAGGCCAGGCATCGTTCCGTCAAGAAGGCCAATCGAAGTCGGAGGCAAAATCGTCAGCAAAATCGATTTTGAATGCAGTGGTAAAGCGTTATCAAGCAGCCAAGTCATACCAAGACAGCGGCGTGCTGTACCTATCGTATCGGCTTAATGGGCAACGATTGGACGAACCGAAGCGTTGGTCCACTTCGTATCATCGTGACGGGAAATTATCGATTGAAACTTTTAATGCCAAGATTCGAGCTGACGGCGATGTTCTGGCGTGTGAGATTTTTGACATCGAAACGGGGAACTTGGATAACCAAAAATTAGTGGTTCCCTACGACGAAAATTTTACCGGGCGACGTCAACCACCGCTGCAGCAAGTCGTCAAGGACAAGCTTGCGAGGCATTTTGTTTTGGGCTTTTCAGAACTTCCGCTGGATCCTCGCTATGAAACGCTCGGCCCGTGGCTGATGCCCGCACCGGCATCGTTGTTGACCGGACAAGTCGTCAATCGCTGGTTGCAGACACCCGCTCAGGCGGCTCGTTTGGCCGATCAAGAGGTGGACGGTCAAGTTTGCTATGTCGTTCGAAGCCAAGCAGAAAACCTGACGGCTGACATTTGGATCAATCAACAGACACTGGCGATCGTGCAAATCTCGTTGCCCCTGAAGCTATTGGCTGACGAAGTTATCACCTCAGACGAGGTCAGCGAAGTTGTTTTTGTTGCCAAGTTTCACGATGCCGTTTTCGACGCCGAAGTGGCCAGCGAAAAGTTTGAATATGCAAAACGAAACGAAGCAGTTTTTGTTCGCAAACTAGTTTCGTTGCCCGAGCCGTTGGCTTGTGAAAAAATTGGCATGATGGCTCCCGAGTTTAGTTTGGTTACGCCGGATGGAGGGCGGCGAGGGCGAGACGCTTTTGCCGGGTCGACCTCGGTGCTCGTTTGGCTGTCGGGAGTAAATTCGATTCGAACGGCTTCGCAGTTGCAACCGATTGTGGCTGACGCGCCAGAGGGTGTGATTTTTGGAATTGTCTATTCTGATTCCGATACCGATCAGCCGGGAAGTGGCCGGCCAACGCCTTCCGAGGCAATCCGAGACCTGGGTAAAAAGTTGAACATTGAAACCTATTTCGACCGGCAACATTCAGGTAGTTCAAGGCTGAAAATAAATTCGGTGCCGGCGGCACTTGTGATGGATGCAGACGGCAAAGTGCAATACGTCCAAACCATGGCTGGCCAAGGTTGGCAAGAGAAATTGGCGGCTGCGATTGATCGAGTCAACGCTGGCGATGACGTCGCGGACGAAATGCGTGAGGCTTATGCTCAGTATTTGGATACCTACCATCAGCAAATTTTGTCCGTCAGTGCCGATTCGATCGTGGGGAACAACGCGACCCGTCAGCCGAACGGTTCCGGCAAGCAAGATGCCCGATCGGGGCAACTTTCTATCGCTCCAAAGCGAATCTGGACCAACACTGAATTTCGGCAAGCGGGTAACGTGGTTGCTTTGGAGGACGCCGACGCTGCGCGGGCGAGGTTCGCCATTTATGATGGGGTGCAATCGATTGGAATTGTCGACGGTACCGGCAGGCTTTTGAAAACGGTACGCCCTGGATCGTTGGCCAAAGACGACGCCATCACGACGTTTCGGCTCGCGCGACAAAACGGGCCGCCGAAAATAATTGCATTCTCTGTGATGGGGACAAAGTATGTCGTTTTGGATGGTAGCGCGGAAAATTTGACCTCAAGCCAAACGGTTGCCGAGCCAAAATCGGTTCGACGCATTGCGGACATTCAATGGATCGAAAGAACAAACCAAGCGGCTGAATTTTTGGTCGCTTGGCAGGCTGGTGGCGTGCAAAAGTTTTCCGCTGCCGCAGGTGGCAACGTTTCCGAACTGAGCGGCGAGGATTTTAATTCGTTGGCGGTGGTTGAGGGTTTGGCAGTGGGCGTGTCAGGCGGCAAGCTGCTGGAAGTCGGCTCCGGTCGGCCGCTGCTGAACAGCGAATTAAAATTGACTCGAATCGTTGGTGGCGGAGACCAGTTCGTTGGCATTGGCCAGAACATTCATGGAAAATGGACAGCGATTGGTTTGGACAGATCTTTTGAAAGGCTTTGGGCTTTAGAGACCGGTCCGCAATTGCACGAAAATTTCCTGTCGCCGATTTCAAGTTCGACGACCAGCCAGGGCCAGCGTATCTGGGCAATCGCGGATTCCGAAAAGTTGATTCAACTGATCGCTGGCAGCGGCCAGTGGTTGGGAGAATTTCAAGCCGAAAACGAGATCGAGGGTCTTTGCGTTGCTAACATCGGCGGTGAAATGCGACTCTTGATTTGCTCCAAGCTGGGCGTGGAATGCTGGAACCTGAACGTCCGGTAAAACTTGCTCTGGACGTCTTGGTTTTTCTAGCCGGCTTGCGTTGCATTGACCGGTTTGCCTTTGGTTTGCTCGACGAATGCTAGCGGCTCGATGCGGAGAACTGGTCACGAGCTCAATTCTTAATTTAGTTTTAGGCGATGCACGACGATAACAAACTTTGCCGGTTGTAATTGTTGTGCCGGCAACGTGGACCTTTGCGCCAGCATTTTACCCAGCATTGTCGATGAGTCACCCGTCTAAAATCCCAACGCTGATCGGGATCATTCTGGCTATTTCAGTCAGTGTGTCAGGGTTTGCGCAGGATGCCGACACGGAATTTAAACTGGCCGCAGGTTACTACGGTCGGCAGCAGTGGAACGAAGCGGTGGAGTCGTTCGAGGCGATTGTGCAGCGATACCCCAACACTGATTTCGCGATCCGATCGTCATTTTTCTTGGCTGAATCATCGATTCAGCAAGGCGATTTTAACCGTGCCTATCGCCAGTACCAGCAATTTTTGGTTGCCAATGGCCAGCACCCGCTCGCACCACGGGCAATGTTTCGGATGGGCGAATCAGCATTTCGGTTGGGGAATCAAAGCGTTTCTCTAAAAATGCTGGAAGAGTTCAGTCGCAATTATCCGGACCACGAACTTAATCGTTTCGCATTGCCTTATCTCGGACAATTGCGAATCAAGCGAGGCGAACCGCAGTTGGCTGAACGGGTGTTTACGCTTGCACTTCAGCAGCATCCCAATGGCCCCATGATGGCTGATTGCCAATTGGGGCTCGGTAAAGCATTGCTTCGGCAGGGGGAAGTAGCAGCGGCGAAACGGATTTTCAAGTTGTGTGTTTCATCATTCGAAAACAATCCGTCCGTTTCCGAGCGAGCGAAAATTCAACTGGGGCAGTGTGCGCTGGCCGGTGATGCTCAAAATATCGAGCGAGCCGAAAAATGGTTTCGTGAAGTCATCGCTGATACGCAAAGCTCAGAGATTCAAGTCGAGGCAGTTTTAGCATTGGCTAGGCTGCTCAACGAATCCGAACGACCAAGCGATTGCGTTGAAGTTTTGGAGCCGGTGATCGGTCGTGAGCTAGAGATGGAATTGAAAGCCGAGCTTTTGTTCGAGGCTGCGGTGGCTTCCACAAAGATCGATCAAATCGAACAGGCGATCCAATATCTTGAACAGGTTCGACTGACAACAAAAAACGCGTCTAAGCAACTGGTCGCTCTCCGTTTCGAACTGAAACTGCGACAGACAACCGGCCAATTCAGCGAGGCAATTCGACTCGCTGAGCAATTTGATTTGCAAGCCGAAAGACGTTTGTTGATTTCGGCGTCTCAGGAGAAATTTGGGCGTGAACAATACGCCAACAATCAGTTCAGAGAATCACTCGCGACTTTTGACGCCTTGGTTGACTTGAAAGATGTCGAGGCCAAGCAAACGAACGTTTGGCAGTATTTTCGGGCTCTTAATCTTATTGGCTTGGAACGATTGGCTGAGGCAGAAAAGGCGCTTTTTGAAGTGGATCAAACGGTTGCTGATCCGTCATTGAAATCGCTGGTTGAATATTGTCTGGCTTCGGTCAAGTTTAGGCAGCAAAATTTTCGCGATGCGATTTCGCATTATCGCTCGTATCTTGCCCAGAAAAATGAAACCAAGGATCGAGAGCAAGCGACGTTGGAGCTGGCAATTTGTCTGGCCAATACTGGCGAGTTCGGCGGGGCCGAAGCGTTGCTGCAGCTGATCGTTTCCCAAACGGATATGACGGAAACCAAAGAGCGAGTGGTTGAAAACCTTGCCGGCCTAGCTGCCGCTGAAAAACATGCAGCCGGTGCCAAGTGGTACTGGTGGTTGTCCAAGAATAGCCAAAATCAAGAACGAAAGACCCGCGCCAATCGCCGCCTAATGACACTGGGCTTGGACGGCCCGCTGGAAAGTCAGTCAGCGGACGAATTTCAAAGGCTTTTTGCTCGCAGTCCGGGCGATGCCCAATTGATCGCTGCGGCGGTGAAGCGTTCGGCGGTTTTTGAGCAAGACATGGACTGGCCAAACGCGATCAAGCTTTATCAATTATTGATTGATAACCCAAATTCAGAAATGCAGGCAGTACGCAAAGCGGCGATGTTAAAAATCGCATCTTGCTGCCAAAAAAATAAACAGCCTGATAACTTGTTGCTGGCCGAGCGTCACTTGAAGGCGTGGCTTGCCGATTCTCAAGTAGAACCCGCAAGCGTTGTCGCCGAAGTGATCTATCGATTGGCTTGGCTTCAAAAAGACATGGGTAAGGACGAAGAGGCGAACCAGTGTTTTGAACGAATCGCGAAAGACTTTGATGAAAGTAAATATTGGCCAGACGCGGCCTACCGAGTGGTCGAACAACTAGCCAAAGCAAAAAAATACGTTCCCGCGAAAACGCTGGCGACTGAATTGATCGCCAAGCCTAACGTACCATCGGAGGTTCTCAGCCGAGCCAATTTCTTGCTTGGGAAACTTGGTGCGGTGACCAAAGATTGGCACTTGGTCGAATCGTCCATGTCGGCGGCTGTCGATCTCCTTGGTGATACGGATGTAAGAAACACGGCTCAGTATTTTTTAGCCGAAGCGAGACACCAACTTGGGCAGGAGTCGTTGGCGGCAATAGACTTCGCTCAACTGCACGCACGACTCACTGAACATCGACCAAAATATCGACCTTGGATTGAACTGCGTTTTGCTTCGCTTCTGTTTGAACAAGACAAGGTTACGCTAGCGTTGAATGTTGCCACTGAAGCCGAAAAACGCTATGCCGATTTCGAATCGAAGCATGAGTTCAGATTTTTGATGGCAAGATGTTTCGAGAGTCGTGGGCGATTGAGTGATGCTCGAGTTGAGTTTGAGAATGTGGTCAATTCGCAAACAGGCGGCGGGACCGAAACGGCGGCTCATGCTCAATGGCGAATCGGCGAAACGTTTTTTCATCAAGAAAAATACCAGGACGCGATCGCGGCTTACTACAAAGTCGATTCGCTTTTCCGCTACGACAAATGGCGAGCCGCTTCGTTGTTGCAGGCAGGGAAGTGCCAAGAGCATCTGCTGAATCCTGAAAACGCAACGAAGCTATACGAAGTTCTGTTGAGTCGTTATCCCGACTGTGAATTTGCGCTGGAAACCAAACAGCGTTTGAAAAACATTCAAGCCGGACAAACCAAAACGGCAACCAAACCCAGTCAACCAAAGTTTTGATATCGAAATTGGAAGTTCAATCATGAACGTCAATCAATCTCCCAAGCTGCGAATCAAAGTCGTCGCTTTTATTGCCCTGTTGGCCCTTGTGCTGGCGGCTTCAACGACGCTGGCCCAAACCGGCAGCGATGCGTCCAGCGGTTTCGAAGTTCAGCCAACCGCCACTGAATCCGCCCTAAGTCAGGCCGAATCGGCTGCACCTTTGCAACCGCAGCGACGGCTTACTGATATTATTCGAAGCGGTGGGCCGTTGATGATTCCGATTGGGCTTTGTTCGTTTCTGTTGGTGGTTTTCGTTTTCGAACGGGTGATCAGCCTGCGGCGTCAGCGGATCATTCCGGCTCCGTTTACCCGTAAGTTTCTGACTCAATTGAACGAGGGCGAACTCACGCAAGAAACAGCCACGGCGATCTGTGATCGTGACGACAGCCCAATGGCCAACGTATTTAAAGCGGGCGTCCAAAAATGGGGCAGGCCAGCCGTTGAAGTGGAACAGGCCGTGCTTGACGAAGGTGAACGAACTTCCAACCGACTTAGAAAGTATCTGCGTTTGATAAACGGCGTTGCCACCTTGTGCCCATTATTCGGCTTGCTGGGTACCGTCTTGGGAATGATTCATGCTTTTGATTCAATCGCGACTGTAAGTGCCACGGCCGTTGACCCGAAAGCGCTGATTGCAACGGGTATCAGCCAAGCGTTACTGACCACAGCCGCAGGATTGTCCGTGGCGATTCCGGCTTTGATCGCTTACCTGTTTTTCTCCAGTCGCGTTGACAAGCACATCATGGACATCGATACGCTGGGCATGAAGGTGGTGAATTTGGTTTCCGCCGAAGGGATCGCGGCAGCCGGTGTTGTCACACAAAAGAAGAAAACAGCTCGGCAGTCCAAGGCGGCCTAAAACTTCGACGGATGGAACAATCTTGATTCCATTCAAAGCCCTGCGATGGCCAACCCAAATCGCAAAGCAATTCCAAATCAGCAATGAAGGCGAATGAGCCATGCCACTAAAACTCGAACGGGACGATCAAACCACGATCAACCTGACTCCGATGATCGACATCGTGTTTCTATTGATCATATTTTTTATGGTCAGTACAAAATTCAGCGAGCTAAACGAAGTCGAAAAGGATCTTGCGATCAACGTGCCAACGGTGGCCAATGCAAACGCGTTGACTTCGGCCCCAAAAAAACGGCTGATCGAAGTTTTTAGCGATGGCTCGATCAAATTGGACCAAGAAAACATTTCGTTGGCCGATTTGGGTGACCAACTGGATGTTGCTCAAAAGCAGTATCGAAAACTTGGTGTCGTTGTCAGAGGTGATGGCCGAAGTGCTTACCAGCGAATCGCAGATGTATTGGCGACCTGCCGAAAGGCTCGGATTACAGATCTGAATCTGAAAGTTCGGGAAGCAAAAGTCGCTGAGAAGTTTCGCTGATCGAAACTCGAGGGTATGAGTGAGAGTGAGTTCGAATGTTGTTGTTCACAGCAAGGGGCTTGCTCGCAAACGAAGACTTTTCGGTTCGGACGCTACGTTGGGATGCCGGCAAAAATCGTCACCGACTCAGAGAATTAAATCGCCGCGAATCATCGGGGTTCAAGAATGCCCAAAGCCAACAACGGATTCGACGTGGGAATTCGTCATTGGGTCTTTTCAAAATTCAAGAATCATTTAGTCATCAAACTGTTGAAAGCAAATTCATGCCAGATATCAACCAATGGTTTCAACCGTTGCTGGACGTGTTCAATTCGATCAGCTTTCAAATCTTAATACTGGCAGGCTCCGGTATTTTGGCGGTCAGCTTGTTGCTGTTGGCCATGACTCATTGGGGTAAATCCCGTCCTGTGTGGAAATGCGTGATCTTGTCGTTTGCAGCCCACATTTTGTTAATGGGCTATGCGTATGGCACGCGAATGCTCGGTCCCGATTCCGTAGCGGCGGAACAGGCGTCGATGGAAACGGAAGAAGTCTTGAACGTGAGTCTGTTGGATGATTCGGGTGACGAAGTGGTGACGTCGCCCAATCAGATTGACAGCCCGCAATTGAAAATCGCAACGTCAACGACGCCGCTGCAGGTTAGTGAAGCGATGCCCGAACTGGAAATGGACGAAGTCCCGGCGTTGCAGCGAGCGGCTCTGGATACCGAGGTGATTTTTGAAAACGTGTTGGCCGCCCAAGATGTCTCAACGGTTGATTCTGCGGCACAAGAGTTTTCGGCCAACGATTTCGATGCGCCTTTGCCGCCGCCCCGCGACGACCTGATCGAACCGCAGGAAGCCGATTTTGGTTTTGAATCGGATTTGGCAATGCTGCCGGAAGGCAAAATTATTGATCCAGAGCCGATCGATTTTGACAATTTGAAGGCCGAAGAAAAAGGCGAAAATGATTTTGAAGTTGAGACTGATTTGGCGCGAGTCGAGCTTAGCGAATCGCCGGACCCGATGAAACTGATCGAGAGTTCGTCCAGCGATTTTTTGGCGAAAGATAATTTTGTGCCAGCCGTTCCAGCTCGTTTGCCCATGCCCGCCGGAGCACCCAACTTAGCGGGGCTAGACCAAATGAAGCCGATCCCAAAACCCAAAAGGACTTTTCAAGCGGCGCAACGAACCAGGCGTCTGGCCGACGGGAAAGCGATGCCAACGATTTATTCCCTGCGGGCTACTAAGTCGCGTCTGGCGGTCGCTCGGAATCGCGGCGGATCAATTCATACCGAACGTGCTGTCGAAAAAGCGCTGGACTGGTTGGCGGCCAACCAAGAAGCAGACGGAAGTTGGAGTCCATCAAGCCACGGTGCGGGACGGGAAGATCGAATTTTCGGACATAATCGCGACGGAGCTGGTGGCAATGCAGAGACTGGAATTTCCGGGCTTGCGACATTGGCGTTTTTGGGTGCTGGAAACACACACTTGCAGGGGCCTCACGCTCAAACAATCGACAAGGCAATCAAGTATTTAACCAAACGACAAAAGTCCAACGGTGATCTTTCGGGCGATGCGAAACTATTTGCGAGAATGTATTGTCACAGCATGGCATTGCTCGCTTTGAGCGAAGCCTTGGCAATCACGGGTGACAGTAAGCTGTTGGCGATTGTGCAAAAAGGAGTCGATTTTTCAGTCGCAGCCCAAAACAAAAACGGCGGTGGATGGCGGTATCAGCCTGGCGACTCGGGTGACATGAGCCAATTCGGTTGGCAGGTGATGGCGCTCAAGAGTGCTCGGCTGGGCGGAGCATACGTTCCCGAGGCGACCTTTGAGCAAATGGAACATTTTCTGGCCAGCTGTTCGTCTGGGATCGGCGGAGGATTGGCGTCCTATCGTCCTCGGCAACGTCCCAGTGCGACGATGACTGCTGAGGCATTGTTGTGTAGGTATTTTCTGAATGTGCGTCCAACCGAAGCGGGGCTGATCGAAGCCAAACGAATGGTAATGCGTGAGCTGCCAAACCGCAGTCACGTTAATCTGTATTACTGGTACTACGGAACGCTCGCTATGTATCACGCCGGTGGTGATGAGTGGCAGAAATGGAACGCCGCGATGAAAGAGGCTTTGCTGCCGATGCAGCAGATGAACGGGCAGCAGGCCGGCAGTTGGGCTCCGGTCGGTATGTGGGGCGGATACGGTGGAAGAGTTTATTCGACCGCGACGGCGGCGCTCAGCTTGGAGGTGTACTACCGTTATCTACCCGTTTACGAAGAAGTCGCGCGGCAAGGCGGCCGGCCCATTCGGTAGTTGTAAAACGTGACGGCAATCCGTTTGATCTGCGACGGTTGATTTACAGCTGATCCCTCTACTTAGCGAGCCGCAGGCGTAAACCGCGGGCATTTTGTGTTTTGGGATAATCACTTTGTTGATTGCGAACGTTCGGAAACAAAAAAAGCGGCTCTGAGAAGACCCAGAGCCGCTGATGGTTTAATTTGATGAACCCTTGCCAAAGGCTTTAGAAACCGCCACCGCCGAATCCGCCGCCACCGAATCCACCGCCGCCGCCGACGCCGATTCCTCCACCAAGGCCACCGCCGCCAAGTCCGCCGCCGGCACCACCACCACCGCCGACAGCTCCAGCGTTACCAACTGCGTTGTCAGCGTCTGAAAGGATGTTAAAGGTGGAGACTTCCGCGATTTGAGTAAATTGAGGCGTCGGCGACACGATGACATAAAGTCGATCTGCAGTTGAAGCCGTCGCATTCATGTTGGCTCCTTCCGGAATCAATGTAGTCTG
This sequence comes from uncultured Pirellulaceae bacterium, assembly GCA_964601665.1. GTDB lineage: Bacteria > Planctomycetota > Planctomycetia > Pirellulales > Pirellulaceae > Mariniblastus. Next base: position 12,003 of record CAZROJ010000027.1, on the reverse strand, counting down.
TGGCTGGAAACCCACGGCATTTCGGTTACCGACAAGGTTGCCGAGTCCGCCAAGTCCTCCCAAGTCCTGAGCGTCGATCGCAACTTGGTTCGAAAAGTACTCGCTGGCCGCCTCGGAAGAACGAGCTTTGCGTAGCTGCTGAGTCAGAGCCCGACGATCCAGTTCCATCCGTTCGCGAGCGTAAGTCCTGATCTCGTGATCGACCAAGTTTTCGGTCCGGCGTCCTTGAGCCAAATTAAAGTTGACTAGGGCGAGATACTTTCCAAGCTTGACCTGTTTGGTCATGCTCTTCTCTCGTTCAGGGTTGTTATAGTGATGAGTGATCGTGACTGTCACTTTGCCTGACGTGACCTCACCCCAAATTCGACGAATCGAAAGCTGATAATTGCCGGCAAAACCTTTTGGCAAAACGTATCGCTCAGTAATCGAGCCGTTGTGGTTTTTGTCAGGCGAAAATTTATCGCCCATCATGATACCGCCCGAAACCGTTCGTGGCTGGGAAGCTGAACATACCGTTCCGCCTGGTTCAAAGACCGCGTGGTCAAGATCCGCATCGCCAGTCCACGTCACTTCGATAACGCAATCCCGCTCGCGAGCTTGCTGCAATCGGTTTTGATAGGATGCCAGTTCAGCGGTTTTTCCATCTGCCTGCAGTGTCTTTATTATTGCTTTGGATGCAAAACGAGCCTTATCAACAATTTCTGGATGGCCGGGCCATTCTTGTTCAGCTATGCCAATCGTCGCCCATTTAATCGCATCCAAGTCATCGATTTCCTGAGCGGTTTTAAGACCGATCACGAAAGGTTCGTGGCGAGTTGGATTGCCGCGAGCAAACGATTTTAGCAGTCGCAGCGATCGAGCCTTCATGCCGTTAGCAGCCATGTAGTTGGCAGCCATCAAAACATCGTCCGGCTCCGAAGACAAATCAACCGCCGACATGAGAGCACGTTCAATCTGCTTCTGGTCATCACCAGCGACTTGCATCGCCAAAACCAAAGCCTCGTACATCCAACCTTGCAGTTGTCCATTGTCGATGGCTCCCATCACAACCGAAACAACTTCCTTCGGCTGATTGTCTTTCATCAATTTTCGGACGGTAGCTCGGACATCCGCGGGATTAACAAACTTGTCAGAAAAGTACTCTTTCCAAGCAATGGCTGGTTTCCCAGCGGCGTCAAGGTTCACAGCTTTTGGCTGCCGCTTGACTTCACTTTTGGCAGGAGTTTTATCAACTAGGCCAGCGTCTTTGAAATTGACGTCAGCCGAAGTGTTTTGGATACAGAATGCACCACCGCCAAGTCCACCGCCGCCGAGTCCGCCACCGCCGAGTCCACCGCCGCCGAGTCCGCCACCAAGACCACCGCCGCCGAGTCCGCCACCGCCGCCGAGTCCACCACCGCCAAAGTTTTGGCGAGGAGCAACTAGGTCAGCTACGTTGTAAACATCGGTTACAAACCATTTTGGATCGTCTTTTTCATCGATTGAAATGATCTGCAACGTTTCGTCTTTAACAACGAACGTCGCGTTCTTTTCAGCCAGCAAAATTCGCAGAGCATTCTTTAGACGAATTCCGCTCAGATTCGAAGTGAACACTTCATCTTCAGTCAACGCGTCGTCTTCGGCAGAAGCAGTCAAAACAATGTTGAAACCATACTTCTGTTCGAGGTCTTCCTTGACATCAAGCCATGAGGTTTCGTCGTAGCTGAATTCAGCAGGAAGCTCCAATGCTTTAAGAATCTTTTCTTCGTTTTCACTTCCAGCCAAGCGGAAGTTCTTGTACTTGTCACGACGCAAGACTTTCTCTCGCCATTCGTCGGGATCCGGGAAAATCATCAATGGATTTCCTGGGTAAGGAACCGTGGCTTTATTTGCTTCGAACATCGCCAACATGAACGCCTCTTGCTTTTCACGGCGGAGCTTCAGTTCTTTGTCGTAGTTTCGTGCCAATCGACCAAACTCAGAAGCGGCCGTAACCGCCGGATTGTGTGGGGCGATTGCAAAGGCCTCTTCGGTTACCGCAACCGCATCGACGTAATTCTCTTCAATCAGCAGAGCGTTGAAGCTCTCGATCAGTGTCTCAAGTCGATCTTCGTTTCGTTGTCTACCTCGACCTCGTTCGGCCAACTCAGTTGTAATCGCGATGTTCTGATTGCGACGCGCAACGGCTTCGTCAAATTCCAGTTTCTTTCGACGAGCCGACTGCAAACTGGATTCCAACGTCGCCGATAGGTTCGCCCGTGTTTCAGGGTACAAATCTGGGGACATACGAATCGTGTCGAGCGTGCTTTTCAGACGATCGATGGCGAGATCTGGAGTAATTCGCAGTTCGCGTTGAGCTTGTTCGATTTCAAAACGGACTTTCGTGGTCGCACGTTGATTAACAACCTCTTGTAGGTCATCGACATCCTGCAGAATGTTGGCTCCGCGAGCACCACGGCTCTTCAAAAGCTGTTGGACTTCATCTTCTTCATCATCATTCTGAAGGAAAATCCCATTCGATGTCGAATCAACAATCGGTGGTTGGACCGATTCTGGTGCGGGATCCATGGCCGGGGCAATTAATTGTGCCGGTACCGGAGGCCCAACGGGTGTTGTATCTTCTGAAGGCGGTAAGTCCAAAGCTCCAGGCTCACCAAAAGGATCGTCTTGCGGATCTGAGAAAACGCCTTCTTGAACTTTGTAAAGTGGTGCCATGGCGACCAAAGCCTTGCGAGTCGACGCTGGGTCCAAGCTGTTAGCGATGGCACCTTGGCCCAAACGCTCAGCCGCTTGCACGTCGCCACTAGCCAAAGCCTTTTGAGTCAGGTCGCTCAGTTCCATTGACTTTTCGGCTCGTGCACGAGCAAATTCTCGTAATCCAGCCGAGCCGATGGTCGGCAAACGAAGGCCACGATCGTTGCGAGCATCACGAATCATGCCGGGTAGGAACGCAAATTCGTCGTTGGATGTTTCTGCGGCAACGTCCCATTTAACAGATACGTTCTGGCCATCGACAACACCTGAGACAGACAGCGACAGTGGTTCGCGGTCGGATAGTGTGCCCAGTACGATTGTGTCGCGATCCAAACGCATTGGTGGAAAGCGAGCAGGGAACATTTCGACGACGGAATCGTCCATCTTGCCATCGGTTGGCCAAAGGACAGAACCTTGGACCGTTCTGGCCAGTGCAACGGCAGCATCTTTAACCGACCCGTCAGCACTGGAATCGACTAAGACGTTTCCACCGGTGTGGTTAGCCAAAGCCGCCATGATTTCCACATTGCGTTCGGGGCCAATTGCAAAGCTGGAAACCGTAACTTGGTTATCAATCAGTTTTGAAACAACGTTTTCAAATTCGTTTGTTTCAAAAAGGTTGTCAGCACTGACACCGTCGCCAATGTAGATGACGTTCTTTTTGTTTTTGGCGTCGGCCGGAAACTCGGTCGCCGCTTGATTCAGCATGGCTTCCATGTCGGTCGTTCCCAAAGCAACTCGTTTGTTCAACGACTTGATCGCCTCGCCAACTTCTCGCGAAGCGGGTGACGTGAAATCCGGGGTCAAGGCAACGGGGTCGAGATCGACTGCCATGATCTTGACGCGATCTTCCGAGTTTAGGTTTCGCAAGATTTGCTTCAAAGCTGCGATTGAGTCGCGTTTGAATGCACCGCTCTGACTTGCCGACGTATCGATGTAGATCACAACGTCACTGGCAACCGTGCCGGTGGCTTCAACATCAGGCGTCACACTCAACGCAAAATGTGTCTCCTTGGCGTGGTCGAATGTCGCCAAACGAGCGTTAGAAACTTGAGCAAACGAGGTCGCTTGAAAAGCAACTGCGATTACTACCGTGAGAATTCCTCTAAGCGCGACTTCGGTCGTGCACTTGGACATAACAGACTCCAAACCGAAAATATTTCGAAGATACCGCCGTTCCGGATCGGCGGCACCTACCTTGCCCTGCAATTAAAAACGGTCGTTCCACGTCGAGATAAAGCTCTCCCGAGCCATGAAAAGCTGCAACTGCAACCATCAAGCCGGTAATTAGCTGTTCCCGTCCGCATCGAGACCCGCAACGTTATTCTATTTGGCGTTTAAAGACACGCCACCAAAATATCGCCGAATTTTACTTGGTTTACCCAATCAACAAAGTCAATTGGCACGTCAATCGTTAATTGTATCTCGATTGGACCCGATCGAGTATCGAGCCGCCTCGGGTTTCGACGCGAGTTAAGCGTAAAATTTGGCGAGGCCAAGAGATCAAAAAACGATAAATCTTCAGGTTTTAACCGTTCTTAATAGTGATCCTATGTCGAATCAGCGTCCCGGTCAAACTCATGAACACTGGTTTTATCGGGCGAAGTGTCATTTTTTGAGGCAGGATTCTTCAGTGTGACTGCTGCAACCATCAGCGACCCCTTGTCGATTACGGCAAGTTTTTGGGTTGGGGATAGTGTCACGAGCAAAAGCGAAACGAAGTTCAACGGAAGTTCAACGGAAGTTCAACGCGTGAGACTGCCGTCTTGGCGG
>CAZROJ010000027.1:1440-7397 GCA_964601665.1 uncultured Pirellulaceae bacterium | reverse complement strand
GAAGTTCAACGGAAGTTCAACGGAAGTTCAACGCGTGAGACTGCCGTCTTGGCGGTGGTCAAAGTTCACAATCGCGATTCCGGTCGATCGATTCGCTGGTCACGGCTGGGAATCTCGAGCACTTGCCAAAGATGAAATTTTTATGGCTGGCACGAATGTAAGGTTCGAATGGACTGGACCAACGGGATAAACGATTTTCTTTCGACAGTTTTTTAGTGTCGGGCAAACCGTGTTGTATGTTTCGATGTTGCTTTTCCGCAACACTCGGCCGAATCGTCCACCTCGGCCACACTTTTTATGATATTTACCCATTTGGATTTCGTTCAGCCTGTCACGCGACGCAGGCGGTCCGCGGAGCAAAATAATGAGCATTGCTAGTAACAGTACAGACTTCGAACAAGTCAAGCAGCGTATCCACGGCAAATTGATCGGCAAGCTGGATCTGAGTCGCGTTGGCGATTTGGAAGGCGAAGTACTAAAGCGAGAAATCAGGCAGGTCATCGAGCAACTGTGCGAGATGGAAGAAAATCTCATGAACCGCACCGAGCGTGATCGGTTGGTGACTGAGATCATGGACGAAACCTTGGGCCTCGGTCCGCTGGAACTGCTGCTGAAAGATCCACTGATCAGCGATATTCTGATCAACGGTCCAAAAAACATTTACTGTGAACGCGGCGGCAAGATGGAAAAGTCGGGCGTCGAGTTTCGCGACAACAACCACTTGCTGCAAATCATTGACCGCATCGTTTCCAAAGTCGGACGTCGTGTTGACGAAACATGCCCGATGGTCGACGCTCGATTGACCGATGGCTCGCGTGTCAACGCGATCATTCCGCCATTGGCACTGGATGGCGCGGCGATGTCCATTCGTCGTTTTGGTTCCAACCCGCTCAAGCTAGAAGACCTGCTGAACTACAAAGCGTTTACGCCCGAGATGGTCATGCTGCTCGAAGGAGCGATGAAGGCTCGATTAAATATCGTGATCTCTGGTGGTACTGGTTCGGGTAAAACGACCCTGCTGAACACGCTGTCCAGCTTCATTAGTAACGAAGATCGAATCATTACAATCGAAGACGCGGCTGAAATTCAACTTCAGCAAGACCATGTCGTACGTTTGGAAACTCGTCCGCCGAACATTGAAGGCAAAGGAGCCGTGTCGGCGACCGACCTTGTGAAAAACTGCCTGCGGATGCGTCCCGAGCGAATCATCATCGGCGAATGCCGTGGTCCGGAAACGTTGGACATGTTGCAAGCGATGAACACGGGCCATGAAGGCTCCTTGACCACCACTCACGCGAACACGCCGCGTGACTGTATCGCACGGATGGAAACCATGATCATGATGGCCGGTTTTGAACTGCCCATCAAAGCGATGCGAACACAGATCGCCAGTGCGGTCGATCTGATTATCCAAGCCAACCGACTTCAAGGCGGACCGCGAAAGGTGACTCGGATCACCGAAGTCTGTGGCATGGAAAACGACACCATCGTGATGCAAGACATTTTCAAGTTCGACAAAACGGGCGTTGATGAAAACGGGCGTGCCAAAGGACGTTTCGTCTGTACGGGGGTTCGTCCGAAGTGCATGGACAAACTGGAATCGATGGGAATCAAACTGCCGGCAAGCATCTTCCGCGAACGCGTCATGATGGAAGACTAGGCCGCCTGCGGAAATTTGGTGCGAGGGTTCGCTGGTCACCAATTTTAAGAGCTGATCCCACAACGAAAGAGCCGACGGCGCTAGCCGCGGGACTTTTTGAGGTTTGGGATAAGCCCTAAGTTTGGCTCGGTACACGACCGAGCCTCAACACGGTCCGGGTCGCCCGAACCGATCGAGTTCAAAACGATTTCACAAGTTGACTTGGAACGAAAAACTGGCTGCAATTTTTAAAAGCCGGCAAAACTTCGGCGCAATTGCGTGCCAACAAAAACAAATTTAGTGCCGTCAGGCGATTTTAGGAATTAATCATGTTGTATTTAATTTTGGGAGCGGTCGTTGTGAGTGCCGGCGGACTTTTGTTCGCGGTCATGACCTTGTTCCAAAAGGGCAACGATGTCGTTGAAGATCGATTGACGTCGCTGACTCAAAACGCCGGGCGAGGTGCCATTAGCGTCGATGCGAACCAGCCGAGTTTACTCAAAAGTCCGATTCTGGATGTTGAGGGTTCTTGGGAAGAACAATTTAATCGTTACTTCCCGATCACTAAAATGCTGGAGCAATCCGGGACTGGCATTCAACTACCCAAGCTAATCGCGTTGACTCTTGGCTTTGGCGGCGTGACGGGCGTGGTAACGTTTATGGTGCTGCCTGCGGAATTCAAACTGCTGTCGGTCATCTGTGCTTTGATGGCGATGCCGTTGCCATTCGTCTACGTTTGGTGGCGCAAGAACAAACGGCTTGACTCATTCGGCAAACAGCTGCCAGCCGCCATGGACCTAATGGGTCAGGCGCTACGAGCGGGACAGAGTTTGCCGTCCGCTATCCAGCTGGTGGGCGACCAACTTTCTGAGCCGCTGGGACCTGAGTTCCAACGAGCCTTCGAACAACAAAATCTCGGCGTCACGATCACCGATACGCTGCGTGACATGACCGAACGCGTGCCCAATCTTGACCTTCGGTTTTTCGCAACCGCCGTCATTTTGCAGCGACAAACCGGTGGTGACCTCGCTGAAATTTTGGACAAAATCTCGCACCTGACTCGCGAACGATACCAGATCAAAGGACAGATCCAATCGCTGACCGGCGAAGGTCGAATTTCCGGAATCGTACTGCTTGGTCTGCCACCGGTGCTGTTCGTGGTCATGATGCGTTTGAATTACGAATACGTGATGACTCTGTTCGAGCATCCGGTCGGACAAATGATGCTTGGCGCCGCCATCCTGCTGCAATTTGTAGGAGCGTTTGCAATCAAAAAGATTATTGACATTAAGGTATAAGCGATGATTACTATCACTCTATTGGCCAATGCGGGCGTACCTCAATGGGTCGTCATCGCATGTGTTTTCGGTGCCATCGTCACCGGAATGTACATGCTTGCCGATTTCATTTTTGGAACAAAAACCAAAGCCGAATCGCGACTTGAACAAATGAGCGGGCGCGGCGGCGTTGACGACAGCAAACCCAAACAATCGATTTCCGATCTTTTGCAAAAGGCCAGTCCGAAGTTTTCGGAGGCGCTCAAGCCGAAGTCTGAAAAAGAGATCGATGCACTGCAAACCAAATTGAACCATGCCGGTTGGAGAACGGACAATGCACCGCAAATTCTTTCAACATTGAAAGTCTTCTCGGCCATGTTCGGATTGTTCATGGGCGGAGGTGTTGGCTTGCTGGTTAACGGCTTTAGCCTGATGGGGCTAATCTATGCCTTGGTTGCCGGCGTGCTGTTCATGTTTGTTCCTGAACTCGTTCTTATGTTGGCGGCCCGTTCTCGAAAACAAAAAATCTTCTTGGGCTTGCCTGATGCATTGGACTTGATGGTCGTCTGCGTTGAAGCAGGTCTGGGAATGGATCAGGCTTTACGCCGTGTTGCCGATGAAATGGTCAACACTCACGCTGTCGTAGCCCACGAATTTCAAGTTTGTAACCAGCAACTCCAATACGGGTCGACGCGAGAAACGGTTTTGAATGAACTGGGTGAACGGAACGGCGTCGATGACCTGCAGACGCTGGCTTCGGTGATGATCCAAGTCGACAAGTTTGGTACGAGCGTTGGTAAAGCGCTGCGTGTGCAGAGCGAAGCGATGCGAGTTCGTCGTCGTCAAATCGCCGAAGAAAAAGCATCCAAAACGGCGGTGCAGTTGATCTTCCCGCTGGTTCTATTCATCTTTCCAGGTATCTTCGTCGTCTTGGTTGGGCCTGCGGCGTTGACCATGATGGACGAAATGTTGCCGATGATGGCTGGGCAATAAACCGCCGCAGTAGCTATCTCACTCGCGGGTCAAGTCCGTATTGATTGCTGAAAAAAGAATACTGAAAAAACAAAGCCACTGTCGGTCAAGACAGTGGCTTTTTGTTTTTTGCCGTCATTGAAGATTCGCCAAGTTGAGCATTTTGCGGACTTGAGTGAAACCTACTTTTTCACATAGATGATACTGCCGCATCCAGGGCAGACGACCAATCGCTTGAGCATCAGTTGGCTGATCATCTGCGTGGTAATTCTTTGGTTGCAGTTATCGCAAGTTTCGTTGATGCTGGAGGCGAGCGCGTTTTCGCCTTTTTTGTCGACTAGGCGGCGGTAGTCGTCCATCATTGTGGCTGGCAATTGTTTCTCCGCATCCGCCAACTCGCCGGCAACCCGAGCTTTCTCAGCCGTCAGTTCGGCCAATTCCAGTTGCACCTTCTCCTTCATCGCCAAAGTTTCAGACTGAGATTTTTCGTGATTGCTTTTGGCCGTGGCAACTTCCTCGGTGACGACGTCCAGTCGTTCGAGCATCTCTAAGATTTCGTCTTGAAGGACGCTGTTGGCTTGCAGGTCGGCGGCAATGCGGTCCTTCAGTAATTGAAACTCTTTATTGGAATCGCAAGCGTTCAGCTTCGCCTTCAAGTTATCGATCTTAGCCTCGCGTTCGTTAAGCTGCATCGTTTTGTCATTTGATGCCCGCCGAAGCTCGCTCAGCCGACCTTCGCATTCTTGCCAGGTTTCAGCAAAACCCGCTTCGTTCGATTCGACTACCTTGACCTTCATCGGGCCGCGTCGAATTCGATCGTCAAGGTCAGTCAACTGTTGCAACATGCGGTGAAGCGATTGAAGAAGTCCGTAATCAAGACTCACTGAAAACTCCTGAGGGCAGTCCGAGACGTTTAAAGCGTCGCGGACATTTGGGCATTTGGTTTTTGAAGCTGGAGCATCGTATCAATTCGCCAACCAATTGGCTATTTAGACAACGACAATTTTTCTATTTGGCCAGATAGAGGCTGGTGGACCCGCGAAGACTATCCATGCGGGAACTGACGACAGTACTCGTAAACTGCCATCGTCGTAGCCGTCACCACATTGTAGCTATAGGGCAAGCCGAAAACTGGGATCTCGACCAGTTCGTCAACGACGGCAAGTTCCTCATCGGTCATGCCGTGTCGTTCGTGCCCAATTACCAACGCGGTTCGTCGCTGATAGCGAAAGTCGTAAAGGCAAGTCGATCGATCGGTCTGTTCAAGGCCGACCAATTGATAGCCGTCATGCTTTAATTTCTTCAAGACTGGCAGCAGCGTACGCCGTCGCTCGATCAAAATGTGGTCGCCATCACGAGCGATCGTGGAATCGATTTTTCCAGATCCACACGCAATGATTCGCTCGGCCGCAGCGCAGCCAGCAAGCCGAACAATTCGTGAGAGATTGACGCTGCTTTTAAAAGCCGGGCAGGCCAGGACCAATTCGCGAGACTGGTCCAGCGGCGTAAGCGATTTATGCCGAATTTGTTCGGGACTCACAAAGCTGCCGACTAAAACGGGATGTCGTTTTCATCGTAATTTGATTCCGCAAAGGCATCATTTGCCGATTCAGATCCTGCAGCGGGCGCTTCGGCACCGCCGGCCAATTTTTTGAAGCTGAGCGCCTCGGCTGTCAAAAAATACTTGACTTCGCTCTGAGGATCCCGCTGCCACTTTCGCCCCGAAAGCTGGTAGCTGACTTCGACTTCGTCGCCAACGTTCATGTCGTCGGCGGCTTCACAGTTGTCACGAAGAAACTCGACAGGAATGTAGTTGGTAAACCGACCGGTATCCTGTTCAAGGACCACGAGGCGTTTTCGAAAGCCTTTTTGACCGTAAGTTTTTGTTTCTTCAACAACGTGGACAATGCCGCGGACAGTTGTATCGCTCATGCTACTAACAAATTGTGTTCGAAATAATTTTTGGCTATCGAAAACGCGAAAACCATTTCGGTCCATGATACAAAAACTTCTCAAATCGAAAACCGGACGAATGAAAGAATGGCCGGTAGGATTTGCCGACAGGATTT
>CAZROJ010000027.1:0-1340 GCA_964601665.1 uncultured Pirellulaceae bacterium | reverse complement strand
GGACGAGTCAGAAAATTGCTGGACGAGTCAGAAAATTGCTTTTAGAAAGAGAAAGCGTTTTATCTCGGAGTCAATGTCGGCCTAATTTACCAAAACATGAGGCGAGAGCCGAAAATCAGCGCATCGAAGGGACTAGCGGACCTTTAACTGCCGTTAACTCGCGTTGACGAGCGAGATAACGGTTTTTATGACCGATTGTTGTGGGTAAAGCGTTCGCGAATTCGATATGATGGAAACAGGCAGAAACCTTCATCGCCGGGAACGGTTAAAAACGTAACACGCAAGAGGGGCCCTTGTCAGTTTTTGGCGAGTGCAAAATGTCTGGCTTTCGGCGGCTTGAGGGTCAGTTAAGAAGATCTTCGGAAATTTTATAGGTGTGCGATTTGATTTTACGATTGCCGGGCCGCTTCCATCATCGACGGGTCGTAACGCAGTCATATTTCAAGCCGACCGCTTGAATTGGAGAAACCCGGTTATGGTCAAAATAATTCACCGCGTCACTGGTAAGTCGCTTTTGAAAGCGACGAACGATTCGATCCGTGGCTGTGTGCTTTCTGGGCACAATCTTGCCGGAGGTGATTTTTCAGGCCAAGATCTTTCCGGATGCAAGTTTACCGGATGCAATCTCGCGGAAGCTGATTTCAGTGGCGCGAATTTGACGGGTTCGGAAATTTCTGGATGCTGCCTGAAGCGTTGTAACTTCACGGGTGCGATCATGTCCGAGGCGAGCTTTTGCGATAGTTCGTTTGACGGTTCCACATTTATCAACGCCGTAGCCATCAATTCCAAGTTTCACCATTCGAAACTTAACAACGTTGACTTCTCGAGCTCGGATCTGAGCAAAAGCGATTTTTTCTTTGCGGAGATGCGAAGTGACTTTTCAGGCTCGACGTTAGTCGAGACTAATTTCTTCGGCACGGACCTGACGCAAGCAGATTTTACCAAAGCCGATCTGAAACGCGCCAACATGACCGACGCCAGGATCGCTCGAGCGACTTTTTCGCACACGGATATGAAGGGAGCCATTGGGACCAATGGCCAGCCTTGGGGATTCACCGTTCGTCCTAAAACGACCAAGAAACCTTGGTGGCAAGTCTGGAACAACGACAGCGTTTCTAAAAACTGATTAGAACGTTTGTTATTGTTCGCAAAATAACTGCTTGGCTCGAACTGGAGAGCGTTGCAAGTTTCTTAAAATTCGTGGGCTGCCAAAGCTTCACGTATTTCGAACGCTTCACGTATTTTGAACGCTTCCCCGGTTGCTAAAGCTTCACCGGTGTCTAGCGCTGTGAATCTCAATTCCGTGTGGTTCTTCGTGCCAGCACCTTTACCAAGCAACC
>CAZROJ010000026.1:17340-31458 GCA_964601665.1 uncultured Pirellulaceae bacterium | reverse complement strand
CGGAAAACCAAGGTTTTTACTAATGAAATGCGGAAAGTGGCGCTGTCCAACTAATTATTTCTCTGGCTTGCATTATTTCTTTGGCTTGCATTATTTCTTTGGCTTGCATTATTTCTTTGGCTTGCCAAAGGCGTACAGCGTCTTCCACGTTCGAATATAAATAACACCCTCGGCAATCGCCGGCGACGCCGTTGCCTCTTCTTGCAATTTATTTTTGGCCAGCACTTCTAATTCCGTTCCCGCTTTTACCACCGCCACCGTTCCGTCTCGACCCACCAAATAAATTTTGCCGTCCGAAGCGACCGGCGTTGACCGATGTTTGTCGGCGACCAGTCGCTGGCGATAAAGTTGGCTGCCGTCGCTCAAATCGTGTGCCGCCAGCAGTCCTTTGGTCGTGGCCAAATAAACGACGCCGCGGTAGATCAAAGGCGTCGAAACATCCGGCGTACCCGTGGGCTGCTGCCAATCCATTTCAACGCTGCCCGCTGGCATCGCTTGATGCGTCGCTTTCAAATCAATACAAGCCATCGGTCCGTTTTTTGCCGATGGCACGATTACCTTGCCCGCACCGACTCCCGGTGAAGCGACAAAGCGCAACGCCCGATGATAGTTTTCGCCTTGCGGGTTCAAGCCACCCGATCGCCAGATTTCTTTGCCGTCATCCAAAGCATGAGCCGTCAGATAGTCGGCACCGTGAACCAATAAAACTTCGCGGTCACCACTTTTGCAAACGACCGGAGACGTATACGCGTGTAAATTTTCCGCATAGCCATCGGTCGGGCGGACGTGGACCCAATCCTTATTTCCCGTCTTCGCATCCAAGCAAAAAATCTTTCCTTCGGACGTATCTCGCGAACGCATATTCCCGTCGATAACCACCACGTACAGCTTGCCGTTGGCCATCACCGGTGAAGTGGCATAGCCGAACAGCATTTTGAATTTACCCAGTTCATCCTGCAGGTCAAACTTCCAAACCAATTCGCCCTCGACCGTCAAACAACGTACCTCGCCCGTCCCCATCACCGCCCAAACATGCTGGCCATCGGTCACCGGCGATGGAGAAGCCGCGTTCGCGTTATCCATCCGGCGGCTTTGATTGGGCCTATCGAACTGATGCTGCCAAAGCTGCTTGCCCGACGTGGATACGCACAACAACGCCAGCCCCGCGTCGCCGACCTGCGTGGTTAAAAAAATACGATCGCCCGCCACCACCGGGCTCGCTCCGGCAGCACCGGGCAACTTCAACTTCCATCGCAGGTTTTTATCCGAACCGAATTCAACCGGTAAATCTTGGCCATCAGCAACGCTGTCGAAGTTCGCCCCACGCCACTGCGGCCATGGCTGAGCGACACTGGTCGCGGGCACGATCGATGCCATCAACAATGCCATCAACAATGCCAAACAAATGGCTTTGAAAATCGAGGCAACCATCACACTGGGCTGCGATCGTAAAACAATTCCGACAGACGTCTGGTTCACGGTGGATCGACCCAAATCGACAACCAGTGCATGCACCACTTTCATAATTTCCCCTACGAAACCAATTGAATCGATTGAATGTCCGACGTGAAAAACGAGTTTAAGATTAAGCGATCGCGTTGTCGACGACTTTCCCGTTAATTAAACTGCACGCCGAGCAATTCTTCCGACGAATCGTTAAACGCCCCCTGTATTTTTATACTTTATGAAACGCACCATTCCATCTGTGCCGCAGCTCTATCGCAACGTGCGACGCTGGACGGAAATCGTCTCCGTGCTTTCAAAGTACGGTTTGGCTGGCTGGCTGAGCCAATTCAATATCGATTTTTTGACCAACCTGCTGCGGGCCTCTGGCGAAGAATCTCAATCGAACCTAACCCAGCATCAGCGTATTCGGTTGGCGTTAACCGAACTTGGCCCCACGTTTATTAAGTTTGGGCAATTGTTGAGCACGCGGTCGGACGCGATCGGCCCGGCGCTGGCCGATGAATTGGCGATGCTGCAGTCCGATGCTCCGCAAGATGACTTTGAAACGATCAAACAAATCATCGAAGCAGAGCAGGGCAGGCCGCTGGAAGAAGTCTTCACGGACTTCGAAAAAACACCCGTGGCGTCTGCTTCGATCGGCCAAGTTCATCGAGCCAAAATTTCGGCTTCGCTGTATCAACCCGAACCACACGACGCCGAATCGGCGGCGACGGCCGAAGGCGAATTGGTGGACGTGGTCGTAAAAATCCGCCATCAAGGAATCGATCGAATCGTCGAAACCGATTTGGACATCATCAACGGGCTGGCCCAACTGGCCGAACGTTTGGAGGAATTCAAAGCTTATCAACCGGTGGCGGTGGTTCGTCAACTCTCGCGATCGATGAAACGCGAATTGGATTTTGATCGTGAACAAAGAAACCTGGTCCAGTTCGCGGCTTTGTTTAAAAAAAACAAAGACATCGTTTTGCCTCAGCCCTACCCGGACTTGTGCACCTCGCGGATGATCACCATGCAACGCGTCGACGGAATGGATCTTCGCAAAGCCAGCCGCGCCGGCACGAACCCGGAAAAACTGGCTTGGATCGCGCGAACGGGCGCAAACATCTATTTGCAGATGATATTCAATCACGGCTTCTACCACGCCGACCCGCACCCGGGCAATATTTTGCTGACCGACGAAGGAAAAATTGGCCTGCTGGATTTCGGCATGGTCGGCCGGATTAGCGAGCAACTTCGTGAAGACATCGAATCGATGTTGGTGGCGATCGTCAATCAAGACGTTTCGATGTTGACGGCGTTAATCAAACGCGTTGGCAACTGCCCGATGAATTTGGACGAAACGGCGCTTGCAAACGACGTCGCGGATTTCGTCGGACAGTATTCAACCCAAAATGTTTCGCACTTTGACATGAGCGGAGCGCTTAATGATTTTGTCGCGGTCGTTCGACAGTACAAAATCACGTTGCCCAGCGAAGCGTCGATGTTGATCAAGGTTTTGGTCACGCTGGAGGGCACCGGCCGGATGCTCTCGCCCAACTTTAGCTTGATGGAAATCATGAAACCATTTCAGCGAATGCTTTTGCTGAAACGCCTTTCGCCGGCTCGCCATGTTCGCAAAATGCGTCGATTTTATTTGGAGGTCGAACAACTGGTCGACGCGCTGCCGACTCGACTGACCAACATCTTGGAACAAATTCAAACTGGCCGCTTTGACGTTCACCTGGACCACCGCCGCCTGGGCCCGACCGCCAACCGTCTGGTTGTCGGACTGATGACCAGCGCCGTCTTCTTGGGGTCCAGTTTGATGCTCAGCTACAAAGTGCCGCCGCTGCTGTTCCCATCGGAAAGCTACAACCAAGCCGGGCAGTTGATTCGATCGATTCCATGGCACGGCATCTACGACCTGTCGATGCTCGGCTTGACCGGCTTCATCGTCAGCATCATGCTTGGCCTACGATTGGCATGGGCGATTCGAAAATCCGGCAACCTGGACCAACCGGATTAAGTGGTCATCTTAAAACTTAAAATGAATGCCCGCAGCGATCGCCGTCGGCTGACTGATTGAGGGAGAAGCTCTAAATCTTCGGTTGCTTTGCCGTCACGTTTTTGTTTCGCTGCGACGTGGCAAAAAACCTAAAAGTCATTTCGGTTGACACCCCGGTCGTGCTCGACCAAGCGTCTTCCATCCCAGACCGCCAGTCGTTCGAGCCACGGCCAAATTGCGATCAAACTGGACAGCCCGAACCAAGCCCAAGCTCCGGTTTGATTGCCGTCTGCCAGCATCAGGAATCCGAGGTACCAGAAAAAAATCGCCAGCAAACCCAACCGAAAGAACATCGCGAAACACATCAAACTCAACGCCACCCCAGTCCCGACGCCAATCGTCGGTTCCGCCGCAAAACAACCGGCGATCAGTGCGGTCAAAATCAGCATCCTGCGCAGGTTAAATCTCATGGTTTTGATGCTCGGTAAAACTTCAACTCAATTGGCACGCCGGACACCGTAACGCGTTAAACTTGGCGTACCGCCGCAACGCTGGTGCTCATTTTTGAACGCCCTTGAATCTAACCGAAATTTATTTTTCCGGCCAACACTCACATGAACCGTTTAACTCCTCCCGCAATGTCTGGCTGGCAGTACGCGCTTTGGGGCGTTGGCTTGATGTTAGTCAAATACTTTGTCGAGTACTTGGTGGTGACGATCAACGGCGGTGCGGAATACAACCTGTTGCAGTTTTTAATGCCCCTGTACGGCGGCCGAGACCAAGCCATTGCGTCGGCCGCGCCTTGGGTGGTGTGGTTCATTTTAATTTGGTCCCTGCCGTTTGTTTTCGTCGCGATTTGGTTTTCGATGGGGCGGGCGATCGACGCTGGCTTATCGCCTTGGACGAGCCTTTGGATTCTCGCGCCCTATTTGAATTTCCTGTTCATGATTTTGATGTGCTTCCTTCCGCATCGGACGCCCGATCGCCAACGACGGCAGCCAGCTTCCAAGGGGCCCGATACGACGGGCCAAACGGACACCACCATGTGGATCACCACGATTCTGCTGGGGTTGTTAATGACGGCCAGTTTGATCGTGTTGAGCATTTTTGTGTTTGCGGATTACGGGGCGACAATTTTTTTCACATCGCCAATTCTTTTGGGCGCGATCTGTGGCTACTCTCAAACGAAGTATCGCGGTGGCAGCCAAATCGGCAAAGCGATGCTGGTTGCCATGGCCGCGTTGGCGATCGGGATGGCGGCTCTCGTTGCAATCGGATTTGAGGGGACCATTTGCATTTTAATGGCGATGCCGATCATGCTTCCGGCGGCGGCAATCGGTGGCATTTTTGGATTCATCATCGCCAAATCAACGCTGACAGGTCCACCTTGGATGACGATCGCTTTGATTTTGCCCAGCGCTGCCGTCGTTGAATTTTATTTGACCCAACCCGTCCAATACGAAGTCGTTTCCGTGGTCCAAGTCGATGCGTCTCCGGATGAAGTTTGGGAGCGGGTCATCGCGTTTCCCGAAATAACCGCCCAGCCCGATTTGCTTTCACGATTAGGAGTCGCTTACCCGGTGCGAGCGAGAATTGAAGGCCGAGGCGTCGGGGCAGTGCGGTACTGTGAATTTTCGACGGGTGATTTTGTCGAACCGATTACCGTTTGGGATCCGCCCAATCGCTTGGCCTTTGACGTTGAAGACCAACCCTGCCCACTGACCGAACTTTCTCCTTGGGAAGACATTCACCCGCCTCATTTGGACGGTTTTATGCGAAGCCATCGCGGCGAATTCCGCTTGACCGAACTTCCCAATGGAAAAACTCGGCTGGCTGGCCACACGGTTTATTCCGTTGACATGTACCCCCAGCTTTATTGGAAACTGTGGACCGATTCGATCATTCACTCGATTCACCACCGCGTTCTCGAGCATATCGCTGATGTCGTTAAATGCGAATGAAGCTGGAGGTCGCTACGGCCCTTGGGCCTCATCGGCCAAAGCTGCCGATCGGATACGCGGTGGGATCGGTCGGGCGCGGACGCGGTTGATTTCTGCCAATTGCTTCAGCAACACTCGGCGAACCTCCAAAATACACCCCGGATGCTGGTGCAGCTTCGAATGCTCCGCAGCAACGAACACCTGCGATGCCGCGTCCGACCGCGACGCGCTGGCCACCGCCACAACGCCGTCCCCGTCGGCCGCCGATGTCTCCGACGGTTCACCAAATACGCCTCGCTTTCCCAAACGACCAACAACCGTGTGCAACTGGACGCCGTCCTGCGGATCAGAATTGGCGATGGCTTGAAAGATTGGATTCGACGGCGCGAGCGAATCGATGCTGGTCATCTGAGTCAAGAACGCAGGGTTCTTTAATGACTCTTTGTTTTCACGAGCTAATTTTTCGTAGTCGTTGGTCACGATCGATGGCAATGTAATCAACCGCTTGCTCAGCCACCGCGTCGCGGAATTGGCGAAGTCACTCCCCTGAAACGGCGTCGCAATCGCGATTACCTTTTTTACGCTATCGTTTGGCCGGAAGTAAAAAGTATCGCGAACCGTTTTCACCACTTGCTCGGAGCCTTTGAGCGAATCGACGGAACGATCACTGACCACTCGCCAGAAACGATCTTTGCTATCCACCGTTTGCAACAGCGAAACGAGACCGCCCATGCTATGCCCAACCAAAACCATCTGATCCATGGCTGGATTTTCGTGCAACGCATCGACCTCGTCGCGAATCGCTTGCAAGTCTTTGCGAAATCGCTGCGCAGAAACCCAAAACGGCTGAGCGGTCGGGTAACTATAAAACCAAAACTGATAATTGTCGTGCAGTTCGCGATTGGCTCGCAAATCATTAATCATGTGCGCCCAAGTGCTCGGCCCATCCCAAAAACCGTGAACCATCACGACCGGAATCTTCGTCGGGTCGTACGGCTCGATCATGAACATGCCGTACGCCTCAGGAGCAAACTCAGCATTCAACAACGACGCCGTGGCCAGCAGGCCTTTGTTGACCAGCGGATCCTTCAAGCCATAAGCCAACGGTGTTGTAATATCGCTCTCCAGCGGTACCGTCTTGCCATCGGTTTTGGCATAAGTTTTTTCCAGCGGGTCATACAAAGACAACACGGCCGTTCGAACGCCTTTGCGATCTGGATGATCGGTTTGGCTGACACGGCCGCCCGGAGCTTCGTGCTTGTCTTCTTCGTGCAAGTGAAGAAACGCCGTCATCGGGATGGTGAGCTCTGGAGGATAATATTCTTGAAAACGCCTATTTGCTTGATCGCGGACATCGTCTTCTGCATTTTGCCGCACCGCGATCAACGGGGCTCCCAGCCCGTACGTCCGGTGCTCACTTTCAAAACCCTTGATCTCGTAGTCGCTGACCAGTTCGAATCTTTGGAAGGCTTGGTTTCGCCAACGCCCTTCAATTTCGACTTTCATTTGTATTCCATGAGGCTCGCCGCCGATGACGACTTGGTAATTGTGGCCAAACTTTTGATCCGACAAAATCGTCCCCAACAATCCCTCCAACGATCGATTGTAAATGTCACAGATACTGCGAAACTGAGGATCGTAGGCGTTTCTTACAATATTCAGATCGCTGTCGAACAAGAATTGGTAAGCGTGAATGATCGACGTCGCAAACAATCGAGTGGCGCGATCAGAATCGCCCGTGCTTTGCGACCACCTCGCCTGCTTTTCAGCCAGTTCGGCGAGAGCGTGAACCTCTTCCAACGATGGTCGGTCGAGCGTCAATTGGTGCAGCCAGCGAATCACCTTGTCCGGCGAACTCGCATAACTGGCCTCTAAATCGTAACGGCGAAGCAACAACGCCGTACGCTGACTGGGCGGTTCGACACTGCGCCACCATTTGCCCCATGCTCCCGATTGATTCGTCGGAGCAACCCGTTCGACCTCGACCAAATTTTTCGTACCGCCCAAGCTGGCGATCGTGGTCGCGCGAAGCAATGCATGTTTTTGAGCGTTCAAACAGCCGCACTGGACCAGCAACAGCGAAAGGACGATCAGCCTCGCCCCCCCTAAAATACTTTCGGTGATACGCTTGCCAGTTTTACGCCCCGACCATTCTCGGGCGACGCGACACGAGCTTGATCTTTCGCGACGATCAGCATCCGCGAGCAGGTCCGCTCGGTCGCGGTGCAAGTTCTTCAGTTCAGAATTTTTGGTCGGCTTGGCCATGACCGTCAACGATACGCAAACACTGCCATTGATTGAAGCGGAATTGATTTAGAAACTTGATCGCGTTCAACGTGCTGGCACAATACGGTGACGACTTTTTTTAATTTAGTTATTAGCCGGCGTGCGGCATTCCCGCCAAAAACAGAATTTTAACTATTTGGCCGCGAACCGATCTTCGCCAGCCGCGTATCGCCTCCAACGATTGACGAACGCCCAAACTTCGTAACGACAAGTTAACAAAAACGGTCTTGCTGGCTTTTCCAGCTTTTTGTACTTACGGGGCAGAAATCTCTCAAGTTCGAGATCAAAGGATGGACCGAACATTGTCCAAGCATAAATTCAATCGCACCCAAGTGACTGCTTCCAACGTGGCATCGCGTTCTCGTATCGCGGTCGGGCTGAGCCATTTTTTCGCCAAGCAAACGAGAGCATTCGCGGGCGTGTGTGCGATCACAGCGGTAACGCTAGGCCTCTTCTCGGGCTGCCAATCCAGCCCTTGGTCGCAATCCGAGCTACCCGTTCCACCGGCAGCGATCGATTTGGGCCAATTGGAATCCGCCGCCCCGGCGGCGAGCTTGGCCGAAGCCTACCGCGACAGTGGCCAATCTCCGAATCAAGAACGATCCAGCTCCGTTCGCTACCAAAGCCCCGATGACGATCGCGTGCGAAGCCTGAATGATTTTTCGTACGACGCTTTGGCAAAGTCCAGCAGTCAACAATTGGAATCGCAGCAACCGCCCAAGTCCGATCGAGTTGCCGAAGTCATTATCAAGGGAAACCAACTTCTCAACACCTACGAATTGCAACGCAAAATGCGCACACGGCCGGGGCGATTTTTTGACCCTGACAAACTCCAACAAGACGTCAACGAACTTTGGCGAATGCCAGCAATCAGTCGAATCAAAGGGCCTTTTCTGGAAAAAACGCCCAACGGCGTCATCATCACCGTCGAGATCGTAGAAACGTCTTCGATCAGCGAAATTAAATTTATCGGCAACCGAGGCATCTCGGATGCGAAGCTTGAACGCGAGACGGGCTTGCAAGACGGCGAACCGCTGGACGTCCACGAAATCCGCTCGGCCAAAACCAAAATCGAAGAACTCTACCACGGCAAAGGCTACCCTCGAACTCAAGTTGAAATTCTCGAAGGCAGCGATGGCAGCGACAACCGTGTCGTTTTCCTTATTCACGAAGATGAAAAACAACGCATCTGGAAAGTCGATTTTGAAGGCAACACAATCGCGACGGACGGTCGCTTGCGTAGCTTTATCAAATCCAAACCTGGAATCATGAAGGTCATCGGCGGCTTGGTAAAACGCGACGAAATCGAACAAGATATTACTCGTCTGACCAGCTACTACCGTAGCCTTGGATTTTTCAACGCTCGCGTGGGTCGCGAGATCAGCGAGAGCAACGACGGTCGCTGGCTGAACTTGCGTTTTATCATTAACGAAGGCCCTCGCTATCGCGTCCGCCGAGTCGCGTTTATGGGCAACGCGGCCTATTCGCCCGAGCAACTTGCTTCGATGGTTGAACTGAAGCCGAACGAAAATGATTCGCCGGAATTCAACGTCGCCAAAATGAACGCGGACGTCGTTTCGCTACGAGATCTTTACGGCAGCGAAGGGTTTATTTTCGCCAACATTGTCGCCGAACCGCGATTCTTGGAAGAACCCGGCTTGCTGGACATCGTTTACAAGATCGAAGAAGGCAAACAATACTACGCGGGTGAAATCCGGATTCACTACGTCGGCGGTGGCGGCGGTATCACTCGCCGCGAAGTTCCATTAAACCGCTTGTCCGTTCGCACCGGCGATCTAATTAACGTCCGCGAAATCCGAAATAGCGAACGGCGATTGGGAGCGGCCAACATTTTTGCCAACGGCCAGCAAGGCGGTGCATCGCCGCGAATTGTGCTATCGCCGGCGGAAACCAAAGAGCTCGAAAGGATGGCTTCTCGAGCTGGCTATTCAGCCGGGACCGGCGGAGGTTCTCGACACTAATGGACCAACGACCAGCCGAAGATTCGACCCATCTCCTAATAAATGCCGCCATGACGATCGAAAATAAAATTCGAACCCAACTCAACACCCAGCGATGGTTGTCCGTGGCCGCGTTGGCAATCGCGTTGGGCTTGGGAGGTTGTATTCAAAATGGATTGGACCGAGCCAAATCGTTGGGGCTCTACGATCACAGCTCTATTGAATTCGCCGCCTACAATCCGCCCCAATCCAAACTTGACTCGGGCAAAACCCCCGACCAACGACTGGCTGATTTGACCGGTGAAAAAATGCCAACCAACCCGAACGACTCGTCGCTGGAAAACGTCACCGTTCTGGCTCAATCGCCTCAAACCGACGACAATTCGTTTAACGGTTTTGGATTCCCTCAGGGCAGCAGTTCGATGTTGGGCGGCCAAGACGGCACACGCCAACAACCTAGCACCTCGGGCAGCTCGTCTCGTCCTATCAAAAGCAGTAGTTCCGCCGGTCGCGTGGCCCAACGTTTCCAATCCAAGGCCAGTTCCCAATCAGCCGAACCCAGACAGGCTCCAGCTGGCTCAGCGACCAACGCAGGTTACGAACAAGACAAAACGCAGAACGGCCAAGTTAAAGGCGTCGCTTACCAATACCCAGAACTCGCAACGCCCGATCGCTTAACCATTCCAGGCAACGGTTTGGCGTCACCCAACATCGGCGGCCCCAACGAATTGAATTCGCTGATTCAGCCTTTTGAACGCGGCGGCAACGCTCCGATTCCGTTTCCGGCCAACTACGCCGACCTTGACGTCTACGTAACGGAAACAGAGACCGGACGAATCAACTTTGGTGGTGCCTACAACTCGGACAACGGAATCGTTGGCCAGTTTTCGATCGACGAAAGAAACTTCGATATCACTCGACTTCCCACCAGCCTTCGCGACCTGGTCAATGGCACCGCGTTTCGTGGCGGCGGCCAGCATTTCCGCTTGGACCTAGCACCGGGCCAAGTCGTCCAAAGGTACTCGGTCAGCTTGACCGAACCCTATTTGCTGGGAACGGATTACAGTTTGAGCGTAAGCGGATATTTGTTTGACCGTCGCTACTTTGACTGGGACGAACAACGGCTGGGCGGCCGAGTCGCGATCGGTCGCCGCTTGACTCCCGACCTGTCGATCAGCTTTGGACTCCGCGGCGAACGAGTAACTTTGGAGAACCCGCGCAGCGATGCCTCGCCAACGCTGAACGCTGACTTGGGCAAGAGCAATCTGTTCATTGGCAATGTGGGTTTGATTCGCGACACACGAGACTCACAATTTGCTGCCACCGAAGGAACATTCTTTTCGACAACGCTTTCGCAAGCCTTTGGCGATTACACTTTCACTCGCGGCGACCTTGATTTTAGAACCTACAAATTACTCTACGAACGAGCCGATGGTTCGGGCCGGCACACGTTGAGCTTCGGTACCAAGCTGGGCTTCAGTGGCTCGGATACGCCTGTGTTTGAAAACTATATCGCGGGCGGTTTCGCGACAATGCGAGGCTTTGATTTCCGCGGCGTGGGTCCGTCTGAGAACGGCATTCGCGTTGGCGGCGAATTCCAATGGCTCAACACGGTCGAATACCAGTTCCCGATCACCGCCGACGATTCGATCAAAGGCGTACTTTTCTGTGACTTTGGTACGGTCGAGGAAAGCATTGAGATTCAAAGCGAAAACTTTCGGGCGGCCCCAGGCTTTGGCTTACGAGTCGCCATGCCTGGAGCCGGCATCGGAGCACCATTGGCGTTTGACTTTGCCTTTCCAGTGGCCACGGCCGAAGGAGACGAAGAACAAGTGTTTAGCTTCTACCTTGGATTGGCTCGGTAGTTGTCCTTTTTTTGCCCCCAAAACATGCTCCGCCCAATCCCCCAACCCATTCAAAGGCTTCTACCTCAGGTTTACCTGTTGGGCATTTGTTGGAGCATGCTCTGCTTCGCCGCACCGGCGTTGGCACAGCAAAACGTCTACCCCTATCCAGCCAGCCAGCCGCCACAATACGGCAGTGGCGTTCAATCGTTTTCGTCTGAGCCACTTTTTCGGCCGCAATTGCCAACGACCGCGCCCGCTCAAAATGGCCTGCCACCGGTTTACAACGGCGGACCACTGCAACTACCTAATGGTGGTCAACTTCAACTGCCCAACGTTGGTTCTTTCCAACCGCCGCCAATCACAAACGAACTTTTTCCACAAAATGGATTGCAGACCCAACCCCCCATTGGCTTTGCACAACAAAACGGAATTCCCTCGGGTGCCATCCCAGCCGACCTTGACATTTACCTTCAAAAAGGTGAAACGGGACGGCTGATGGCCGGCGGAACCTACGGGTCGGACAACGGTTTTGTTGGACAGGTGATTATCGATGAACGCGATTTTAATTTATTCGCGTTCCCACGCAGCCTCGCCGATTTACGAAACCCGCGCGTCTTCCGCGGGCTTGGTCAATCGCTGCGAGTCGAAATCGTGCCGGGGACCGATTTGGAAAGGTATTTGGTCAGCTTTGGCGATCCCTATTTTTTAAACACCAACACCAGCTTGAACGTGAGCGGTTACTATTTTGATCGTCAGTTTTTCGACTGGGACGAACAACGCGCCGGCATGAAAGTTCGGCTGGGTCAAAACTTGACCAACTACCTTTCCGTTTCCGGCGGCCTAACGCTCGAAAACGTCGAAATCGACAATCCGCGATTGCTGACATCGCCGCAGCTAAATGCCAACCTCGGCAATAGCAACCTATTTATGTTCGATGTTGGTTTGGTCTACGACACGCGGCAATCGCCCTACCTGTTGGATTCGGGCTCGTACTTGGCACTGACCTACAAACAGGCTTTCGGCGATTACAGTTTTGCTCGAGGCGAAATTGATTATCGAGTTCAGCGTTTGATTTATAAACGAACGCCGACCACGGGACATCACACATTGAGCTACCGAACGAAGTTGGGTTTTAGCGGATCGTCGACGCCGGTTTTCGAAAACTTTTTGGGCGGCGGATTTTCATCGATGCGTGGTTTTGACTTTCGCGGCGTCGGTCCGGTTGAAAACGGCGTCCGCGTCGGCGGCGAATTCCAATGGTTAAACTCGCTCGAATATCAATTCCCGATGACCTACGACGACATGGTAATGGGCGTCGCGTTTTTGGATTTTGGAACGATCGAAGAAAGCGTTGAAATCAATTCAGGAAACTTCCGCGTGGCACCCGGCGTCGGTCTTCGCATCAATGTTCCCTTCGCCGGTATGAGTGCTCCGTTGGCGGTTGATTTCGCATTTCCAACCGACGAAGCAGCCGGGGACGACAAGCGAACGATCAGCTGGATGATTGGGCTGATTCGATAAATCTGAGAGCCCTACGGTTCTTCAGCGATACAGAAATAGGATGCTGACATGTCGCCGATTTAAAATTTCGCGGGTCCTGGCAAACCGCGACAGCAAAACCGCTAGCAGGCAATTCTTGACGCCGCCGCCCTACCGAAAAATACGTTATTCGCGGTGTTTTGCTAGGTTTAGACTCGTATTGTGGACAACCAGCAAACTTCTCTATACTTGCACAAGCGGGTTGGAACGAAAGTATAATCCGTTTATTTCCGAACCTCTGGCATCAATTTTTGAACCATTGTTTGTAGAGCACGTAAAACTGCACAGTCAATCAAACACTTCGAAATTAATTCTAATTTGGAAGCGTCGCCTGGCGGTACTGCGGATCGGTAAAACAAAACAGTTGTTTCCAACAGCCGAGCACCTCAAACGACAGAGACACGCAAACGCTGGTTTAAAAAATTGACGTAATGATTTGGTTTTTAACGCGTCTACCTAAAACCAATGATTCACTAAACGACAAAAACAAAATAAGCCGTTGGTATGACGCCAACGACACGACACCAACCGAACACTTTTTTTTCAAAGGCGAATCCAACCGAGTCGATAACTGAATCACCTTTCAGTGCTTGCGATGTCTGATCCTGTTATGGATGGCACGTTTCGACAAGGATGCAGCCCTTGGAAGATTTTCGACCGAAGCAATGCCTTGGTTGGAAATTTTAGAATGTGCAAAACCATAACCCGTGTTTGAATCGAGACGGTACGCCGGTTAGTTCGGCAACAGTCAATACTTCAAACCAACCCTAGCAGGGAGACTTCGATGCAAATCCGACCCACTTCAAACGCTCAGCGAACTCAAGCCATCAACTTGCAGCCCAAAACTGCATCGACCGCTTCAGTCAACTCTTCTTCCACTGCGTTGCCGGTCGATCAATTGGACATTTCGCCTCAGGCTCAGATGATGAGTGCTGCTGCGTCTGGCGGAGAGGTTCGCATGGACCGCGTCGCCGAAATTCGCACTCAGATTGCCAGCGGCAACTACGACACCGCAGAAAAAATCGACGCCGCCGTCGGACAAATGCTGGACCAATTCGCCTAAACGGTGATCGTTTTGTCGCGCGATGAGAATT
>CAZROJ010000026.1:0-17240 GCA_964601665.1 uncultured Pirellulaceae bacterium | reverse complement strand
TCAAATCTCAAATCTTGAACGCTGAATCTTGAACGCTGAATCAGGCATCTCGGAATTAGAATCTCAAGTCTCAAATCTCAAATTTGGATTTTGAAATTTTAAATCTGGACTTCATTGCAGCCTCAAATCTTGGAATCGCGAACTTGGAATCTCGATTCAGACAATCGAACTCGTTCCCGCTACAACTCTTGGCCCGAGTGAACGGGGCGATCGCCAAAATGGTTTGAATTCCGCGGTCTAAATTCAAACTTTGGCCAAACACTACTCCGCCGCCTCAATCGCGAATTCGCCCGCACGCTCGACCACGGTTTTGCAAACCGAACACGTGCGGCCTTCTTCCGGACCGTTCCAGAAACCGTCCATCACTTGATGCAAATCCTCGTCAATGTGCTTCAGCCGAAACTCCGCTTCATGCACTAAATGTTGGTCACGATTGCAGTACCAGCGGAGCTTATCCACAGCCCCTGCGGGCCTTGGAAATTCAACGATTAAACCGATCGTGTCCGCAGGCCGCTGAGGTCGATGAGGGACATGGCGCGGTAGCAGCCACATTTCACCTTCGCGAATGATCACGTCGTGCGGTTTGGAACCGTCGAGTGGTCGAATTCGAACGGCGATATCGCCCTTGAGCTGATAAAATAACTCCTCGGTCTCGTTGACATGGTAGTCATTACGAGTGTTCGGGCCCATCGACACAAAAACGATCACGTCGTCGGCCTCTTTGTAAAACTGCCGGTTCATAACCGGGACCTTAAATTCGTCTTGGTGGTCCTCGATCCATTTCATCAAATTGAACGGCGGCGTCGGCATGGCTTGTCCTTTCAAAATTATTTTTAGCCGCGATTGTAACTTCGCTCGATATTCGCGTCACGTACCCGATTCGTCCTCGTTCGCACCGCAGCCAGCCAATTCAGGCTAATTGACCGGCTGCTCGTACCCCGAACGTGGTTACAAAAACGCGAACCACTGAACGTTTGGTTGAATCCAACAGGGTTTAAACCGAATCCTATTTTCTATCGTGATCGCAATTGTTCCATCTCGATCAAGTTGACTCGGGCAGAAAATGAAAAGTACAATGGCGGAGTCGACGATTCACGGAAACCACCTCCGTCGGCAACCACCGCCGTTTGTTGGAAACAGCAACCGTTTGTTGGAAACAGCAACCGTTTGTTGGAAACAGCAACCGTTTGTTGGAAACAGCAACCGTTTCAATCTGGAAATTTTTACGACCATGGCCACCATCAGTTTTTACAACGCCGCTCAGGTTGAGCAACTTCATACGCTCAAAAACACGCCTGTCATTATCGGTCGCCACCCGGAATGCGATATCCAAATCGACGATGCATCCGTCAGCCGGCATCACGCCCGTATCACGCTCGACGGCGGCCATTTTTACTTGCAAGATCTCAACAGCCGCAACGGCACGCTGCTCAATGGCTCGCCGATCGCCAAGCCGACTCGAATTTTTGACAACGCAAAAATCAAGATTTGCGACACGACGCTTACTTTTGCCTTAAGCACGCGAAGTGGGTCAAGCGACACGCTCCGCCGCCCCCAAAAATCGTCCTACCCTGGCATACCAACGACCAACGACAACAGCTCAATTTTCATGGACGACTTCTCTCCGAAGAATCCGAGCGTCATGTTGGACGTGCCATCGCACCATTTGAAAACACACCAGCATGCTTCCGCCGAACAAAAGCTAATCGCGATCACAAAAATTGCTCATGCGTTGAGCGAATCGCTATCGCGCGACGAAGTGCTGGTCAAGATTTTGGATTTCCTGCTAGATTTATATATCGAGGCAGACCGTGGCTTTATCATCCTTAAAAATGAAAACGGCGACCTCGAGCCCGTCGGATTGAAAACTCGACATGCAGCCGACGATGAACAAATCCGAGTGAGCCGAACGATCGTCGACCAAGTCATCGAAACCAAACGACCGGTGCTCAGCAGCGACGCTGCGTCGGACGATCGATTTGATATGTCGCAGAGCATTGTTGATTTTCGCATTCGCTCGATCATGTGCGCCCCTTTGATCAACAGCAAAGAAGAAGTCATTGGTGTCATTCAGTTGGACACGGTCAAGCAAGCAATTGCCTTCAACGAAAAAGACCTGGAAACGCTTGTGACGGTCGCCCTGCAAGCAAGTTTGGCGGTTCAAAAAAGCGACATGTTTGAAGCGGCCAAACGCGCCGATCACCTGAAAGTCGATTTACAGGTGGCCAACGAGATCCAGCAAAAGTTTCTGCCGCAACGTGCCATCAAGCGAGAGCGATACGACTTTTTCTCGTATTATCGCCCGATGGAACAGGTCGGCGGCGACTATTTTGACTACGTCCAATTGGATGAAAACCGCGCCGGCATCATCGTCGCTGACGTCGTCGGACACGGAATCGCCGCTGCGTTATTGATGGCAAAGGTCTCGGCGGAATCTCGATTTGCACTGGCTCGCTCACAAACGGCCGTCGAAGCGATTCACAAAATGAATGCCAGTTTATCCGACTTGAACATCGACCGGTTTGTCACGCTGGTCTTGGCCTTGGTCGACTTTGAAAAGAACGAAATGTCGTTGGTCAACGCGGGGCACATGCCGCCGATCATTCGCAACGCAGCGGGAGAATTCAAACAGGTATGCGTTCACGAGGCCGGAATTCCACTGGGAATCATGGACGACTTTGACTACGAATCAGTGCAAGTAAAACTGCAACCGGGCGACGTGGTAACGATGTACACCGACGGAGTCAACGAAGCAATGAATAACGAAGGCGAACAGCTGACAACCCAACGCTTGATCGATGAAGTTTCGCTCAGCCAGTGCAAGACACCGCAAACCATTTGCGAACAAATCGTAAAAATTGTGTCCCACCATTCGGGCAACACACCCGCCATCGACGACGCCTGTGTGGTTTGTTTTCGCCGCGAAGATTAAGCACTTTTCCCACAACCGCTACCAGCGACGCTCGTTTACATGTCGCACGGTGTGGCGATGGGCACTCCGTCACTCGCATGCTGGTCGTGACATGGGCTATTGGTACTTAATGACCAGCAAGCGTTCTTGTTCATCCATTTGGTTTTCGATCGCCACTGCGAGTTGTTCGGCGGAAACTTCCGAGCAATCAACGCCGCTGACCTTCTCTGGCAACTGCACGCTGGGCGTGGTTGAAACCACCACCGCGCCGCCAGGCGGCAATCGCTGCCACGTGCCAGGCTTAACTTTTTCCAGTTGACTTCCCCGGCGGTCCCAAGCAAAAAAAGAAGAAAAACCAGAAACGTCGGTCACCCGGAACTGTTGGCTGCCCGGACAAATTTCTAAACGCGACTCCGCGTCCCCCGAACCAAAACTCGACTCCAGCCGACCAACAAACACGGTGATCTTCTCAGCGGTCTGAGACCAGTCGAGATACCGATCGCCGGCGATTCCCGTAGCGCCCGCAACCGACCAATCTTCCCAAGTTCCGTCCTCCGTCAGCCAGTCCGAATCGACGGCTTGTTGGACCACAAAACTCGAATCGGTTTCGCCATCATCTTCGCTTAGCACCCAATCTTCATCTGCCGATCCGAGTGTTGGATTCTTTAACGGGCCCAGCGGTAAAAACGAATCAACCAGCTCTTCTTCGTCGTCGCTAGGGTTGGTCAACGAAGCCAAAGTCGCCCGAGCCTCGCGTAATTCTTTATCTGTCGATTGTTGTTTTGCAAATAGCTCGCCGAATATCGCCACCAGCTGATCACAATCGCCGCGATGCAAAGTTGGCTTGCGAGCCGGCCAAGTGGAGGACATGTCGATGATTTCGAAATTGCCTTCGACCAAGTTACCGTCGGTGAGATTCGGCTGACCTGCGTCAGTGTGGTTTTTTGAATTGGCTGAGCATCGTGAAAACTGAATTTCCCACCCTGAGATTTTTTCGAACTGTCTCATGAACGCGGCGGTCAACTCACAGGGCGACTGCTTGCTCGCACCGTTGAGCGCGTTTGCGTCTGATTCCGACCTTTGAATTGGTGAAAATGACACGATCGCCGGGGTCGTTTCGCCGGCTGAGTTATTGGGCTGAGGAATTCGAAACATGCTAGGACGAGGCTAATAAGACAGTTGCTTGAATACTTTCGGACACAATGATTTTGCCAATCAATCGGTAATGACCGCGGCGAGGTTTCACGCTCCGGTAGCGGGTACGCTGGCCGCTCTCAAATGCAGCAAAACCTCAACGAGTTTTGCAGCGAAAGAATTCAACGGATGATTTTGGCTGCGAAAACTTATCCGACCGCTAAGAAAATGCCTCAATTTCCAACCGACGAAGAATGTAAAAATGTGTTTGCTGAGTAAAATTTGTGGGTTATGCCTGATCTGCAGACTAGGAAAATTGCCCAGCCAAAACTGCCCAGCCGGTTATCTTCCAGGCCGTTACCCTACGAACGGGCGTTTTGGGAGGTTCCGCAGACTATTTTGTCAGCGCGATGGCCACCCCAGAATCCTTCCGAGTCGTTAATCAAAGGCTCAAAGGCGCTTGGCTTGGACGCTCAACGGCCGCCGATCAATTGAAAATTTGGGCCGTTTTGAGCCAAAAAACGCGGCACGATGCGGCTCGACCAACGCGCACCCGAAAATTGATGCCCGCTTGAAACGAAATATGCCGTCGCAAACGGTTTTTCAAGGCCCAAACCACAAATTGACTCTTGTGACATCCCGCGGCTACCGATAAACTCCGAGATTCAAAAATTGACGCAAATTCGGCTCCGAACGAGCCCCAACCTTTATCTGACAAGAAATCTGATTCGCGACGCGTTTCAGTGGAGAACTTAACGGTGGCTGGCACAAAGACCTACAACGCACAAAACGACGACACTTTGACCAAATCTTGGTTTATCGTGGACGGCGAAGATCAAATCGTCGGCCGGATTGCTTCGGATATCGCCATGGTCCTGATGGGCAAGCATCGCCCGACTTACACTCCGAACGTCGACACCGGCGATTTCGTGGTTGTGGTCAACTGCGACAAGGTTAAGTTCTCGGGGAACAAGCTGGACCAAAAAATGTACACTTGGTACACCGGCTACACCGGGCTCCGCAAGGAAACGGCTCAAAATCGCTTGAACCGCAAACCCGAACAAATCATGCGTGACGCCGTTCGCCGCATGCTGCCCAAAAACAAAATTGGCCGGCACATGCTGTCCAAGCTCAAAATCTACGCGGGTGCCGAGCATCCACACTCGGCTCAAAACCCTCAACCGTTGTCTGGCGGTCGCACGCTGAAGTAATCGCGATCGGGTAACGTTAAATATCTAAACATTCGAATACACATCTTCCATCAACCGATTTTTTAATTTCAATGGCCAAAACTGACCAAAAAACTGGTGAAGCTCTCGGCACAGGTCGCCGTAAGTCTTCTGTCGCACGTGTTCGCATCAAAGCTGGATCGGGCAACGTCGTCGTGAACGGCAAACCGCTGAATGCTTACTTTCAAGTCAAGCAAGATCAGCGAGCGATCTTGGATACGCTTAAGGTAGCCGGAGTTGGTGACAGCGTTGATTTGCGAATCACCGTTTCGGGTGGTGGCACAACCGGCCAGTCCGGAGCCTGCAAGATGGGCATCGCTCGAGCCTTGGTCAACTACAACGAAGAACATTTCGAATCACTTCGGGATGGCGGGTTCTTGACGCGTGACTCACGCATGAAAGAACGTAAGAAGCCAGGTTTGCACGGTGCCCGTCGTGGTACTCAGTTCTCCAAGCGTTAATCGCGAACAAGGACAACAAGCAAAATACCTTTGCTTCACAAAAAAAACTTGCTGCAAAGCGGGTCAAAAGGACAACCTCGGTTGTCCTTTTTTCGTGCGCCAACTCAACCACGCCAACTCAGCCGCGCCAACTCAGCCGCGCCAACTCATGCGCGCAGACTCAGATGCGTAGACTTGCTAAAACCCCGATCCACCAAATCCCCCGTCACGCCAGCTTGCCCCCTAAAATTCGCATACGAATCAGTCCCAAGGATATTGTCCCGAAAAAAAACTATGGCATACCGCAAATTTCTAATCGTCGCACCAACCAGCCGCCCATGATCTCCAGCAGCCCGCCCGGCTGAACCAACCGCCACGCTTCCAGCGATTCCTGCAATCGCGTCCCCCGTTTTGCCGAGCACTTTTGGCAAAAGACAAGTATTTGGCGGCACAAATCCGCTTGACAAGCGTTCCTGCTCATCCTTGACAGCCTGCTCTACGAGGCCAACCGAAGCTTTTGACATGGCTTGCGGGCACGATCCGCTGCCGACCAAGCAAACCACGCTTTCTGCGCCGAATACTGCCGCACAAATCGCTTCAACCCCGCCTTGCGTCACGCGAAACCGCTTTGCGACCGTTCGGCCAAATCGCAAGATTCAACCGCCACTAAATGGGCTTGAGCCATTTTTTGGATCGGTCTATCGTCCGCTTCACGAGCAAAGACCGAAGGATTTGCAGCAAATTATCAGATTCTTGCAATTCAGTGGACGATCGGAATTGAAAACAACCTGCCTTATTAACAACTACAACTACCAACGCTATGTTGGCGAGGCGGTTGAAAGTGCGCTTTGCCAAACGCTTCCGGTTGAGAAAGTTGTGGTCGTTGATGACGGTTCGGATGACGATTCGATCCGCTATTTACGCAGAACATTCGGCAGCGATCGGCGAGTTGCGATCATCGAAAAAGAACACGGCGGGCAACTGTCGTGCTTCAACCGCGGCATCCGCGAAGTCAACACCGAACTGGTTTTCTTTCTGGACGCGGACGACCGATACCAGCCCCAACTACCTTGAAACGGCCGTTGCCGAATATCAGAACTGTTCAATGAATCGGTGATGCACAACATTCGCTACGGCCGTTGGGACGACAGCGACGAAGAGGTTTTCCAGGCTGCGAAACTGGCACGTGCTCACGAATTTGTCATGGCCACTCCGGACGGTTACGACACGATCGTTGGCAGCAACGGGCATCGCCTGAGCGGAGGGCAGCGACAGCGAATTGCCCTGGCCCGAGCGTTTCTTCGCAACGCCGACGTGCTGATCCTTGATGAAGCGACCAGCCAAGTCGATGTCGAAAGCGAGCGACTGATTCACGAAGCACTGCAGGACTACGGCGACGATCGCATCATCGTCTTCATCACTCACCGCGAAAGCGCACTTTCATTCGCGGCTCGCTGCTGGGCATCACGACGACTCACATGGCTCTTTCAAAAAAGAACGGCCAACAGATCATCGCGGTCGATAATTTTTGCTGGAACCCATGGGGCCTCACGCCCGACGTGCACCACGCTCTGGCTAAACAGGTGCTGCACTATTTAACAGAAACTGGCGACGTCGAATTGATTCGCATGTGTAAAAACGAATTCTTTGCAACCTACGACGGACCACCGCCTTCGATGGTCTTCCTGGACGCAATGCACGACTACGAAGAGACCAAAAAAGATATCGAGTGGGCCAAGAGCGTTGGAGCGAAAATCATTTCTGGTCACGACTATTGCGAACTTTGGCCCGGTGTGATGCAGATCGTCAACGAAAATGGCGGCCCCCGGCGATTGGGCGGAACCGTTTGGACGATCTAAACCATCTGGCTATCAAATCAACCAACCGCTCACGTTGAAACAAAGAACAGGACTTACGATGCAAACCCTCAAATTTCACAATCCAGAATCGAGCGGATTGGTGTCAGTGATTATCCCGACGCGAAACGGCGAGCGATTTATTGGTGCCGCTTTGGAGTCAATCGGGCGGCAGTCATACCGGAACTGGGAAGTGATTGTTATCGAGGACGGTTCGCAGGGTGAAACCGAATCGATCGTCCGCCAGTTCGCCAGCCGTCACCCCGATAATTACGTTTACTATCAACGCAACGCCAAATCCAACGGTGCTGCGTTCACGCGAAATCTTGCCTTCACCCAAGCTTCCGGCCAGTGGGTTGCTTTCCTTGACTGCGACGATCGCTGGCTGGCCGACCATTTGGAATCGTGCATTGGCGAGCTTAACGAAAACGGCAGCGATATTGCTTATTCGGCTGCGATCATGTGCGAAGACGGCACCGATCACGTGCTGAGTGCTTGGGGACCGACGCACGGGGAGATCACCGATTTTCCAATGTCTCTGTTTGGCCGCAGCTTTGTAACTCCTTCAGCCACGGTTGTCAGACGCAGTGTCATCGGCGATGTCGGAAATTGGAACACCGATTGTCGCTATTGCGAGGACGCTGAGTTTTTCATGCGGGCGGCTTAGAGCGAAAGGCCACCGATGAATACAAACACGCCACCGGAAATCGTCGCAGCAACGGCGGCGGACGAAAACTATGTCGTCCCCCTTGTCGCCACGGTGCGCTCGGCCATCGACTGCCTTGGCCCGAATCAACATCTGCGTCTGTTCATTCTTGACGGCGGCGTCAGCGATTCCAGCCGCGCGGCGTTAATGAGTTCATGGGCGGACCGGCGAGTTAGGATTGAGTGGATTCGACCTGACATCAACGCAGTCAAACACCTGCCGGTGAGCCACCACGTTAGCATTTCATGTTACTTGAGATTGTTGCTGCCGAGCCTTTTGCCCGAGGACGTCGGGAAGCTGATTTATTTTGATTCAGTTTTCGAATGCCTGGAAACAAATTCTAAACATGTGCTGTGGTGGGACCAATACGCGTTGAACGTGGAACTGGCCGGAAAATGGCGGCCGCTGGATGTCCGCTGGAATCAAACTGCCGGAGCGTTTGAGTACCCCAGTTGGTGTGCAAGCCCGCTTGATGCAGTGGCGTTTGAACAGGTGCGAAACGAACCTTGGATCGTCCACTTTTGTTCGCCGACAAAACCTTGGCACTACGTTTGCGACCATCCGTATCGCAAAGATTTCTATGCGACTCTGCAGCGAACGGCGTGGCGCGATTGGTCGCCCGAAAAGCCTTCCGATGCGATTTATCAGCGATGGCGACAACTGAGATTAAAGTTCCGCAAGGCCTGCCGAACCGCAGACGCCGCAATCCGAAACAAAGCCCGAGCCGCGTCGCTGTGATCGATGGTACGGACTGCCAACCTGTGCTACGAACGTGGGATGGCGGCACGATCGGCTACCGTTCGCGGAAAAACTCGCTCGGTATTGAATTGGCTCTTGGCTGCAACTGGCCAATCACAACTTCGGCTGAATCTTCGATCAAAACCCCGTCGCGATTGACCCGCCAAAAGTCAATTTTAGCAATCGCCCCGACTGGCGATGCTTCCGCATAATGAAAAACTTGACGGTACTCACGAATCGGCACCCCATTCCAACGCCTCAACACGTCGCCCGGTTGCAAACCCGCTTTATCGGCTGGCGAGCCCGGTTGGACCTGAACAACGGCGGCTCCTTCTAGGTCCGGCAAATTCATTCGACTTGCCATATTCGAATCGATTCCTCGCGGATAAACGCCGAGATAACCGCGTACGACGGTCCGTTTGGCAACCATCTGCTCGAAAACAAATTTGGCCGTCGAACTAGGCACCGCGAAGCTAATGCCTTGAAACGTTTTGCCGTAGATCGAAGTATTGATTCCGATCACTCGACCTTGAATGTCCACTAACGGGCCGCCGCTGTTGCCCGGGTTCACCGCCGCATCGGTCTGCAACAGGCTCTGCTTGCGATGGTGAAGATCACCTCGTCGGTTTTTTCCGCTCAGGATCCCCGAGGTCACCGTCTGCGTAAATTCGTAAGGGCTGCCGATCGCCCATACAATGGACCCGACCTCGATTGCTTCACTGTCTCCCCAGGTCGCGGTGAGCAAGTTATTGGCTTCAATTTTTAAAACGGCCAAATCGCTTTCCGCGTCCACTCCGATCACCTTGGCACTGAACCTACGTCGGTCGAACAATTCGATTTCGAAGTCATTCGAGTCTTTGACCACGTGAGCATTTGTCATGATGTAGCCGTCGGACGAAAGGACGACGCCCGACCCAAACCCAACATCTTTGGTTTTGTAAGCCTTGACACTGACAACGCTGGGCCGAATTCGCTGAGCGACCATTTGGTACGCCAACGAGACGTCCGTCAAAGGCGCATTTTCAAGCTGATCCACCGCGTTTTCATATTCGCCACGAGCCTTTCCGATGGCTGCGGCGTAGTAATATTCTTCGACCAGTCGCGGTCCAATGTACCAGGCGACAGCAACCGACAGGATCATCGTTGCCAAAAAGAAATAACCACCGAACAGGCCTTCCGTGTAGCCTCGGTTTCGCCGCGGATCACTCACCCGAGCGTCCGTTGGGCGTTCCGGAGTGACGACCGACGGCGGTCTCAAAGATGTGATTCGAACTTGCTCGTGATTTGACGAAGCAACCGTTGCGGCTTCTCCGGCGACCGGGTCGACGACCCTTCCTCCCAAAACCCGACGATGAATCGGTTGCACAACCGGCTTGGGGTCGTTGGGTTCGAATTGTGATTCGGGGTTCGAAGGCATAATCCTCTACCGTTAAAATTCGCAGCTCGAAATTATAACCGTCGAGCCGACGTGAAAGCTTGGTTAGATCTCGGAAAAAAACGCGTTTTATTGGGATTCATTGGGATTCGATTGTGATTCGCCAGCATGCCTAGCAATGGACCGTCAAAAAACAGGCATTTTGCTATTTTTACAATGGCTAGAATTCGCGATAAAACGACACCGCCTAAAACGAAAACCTCGACATCAACGCGAATCTGATAATGACTTTTGTTTGACCTTTTGGCCGGCCAACCACATCACCTTACCTCGCTCTCCATTCCGCGATGAACTTTAGCATCACAACTGACTACTTTCGCGGCCCCGTTGACCTACTGTTGTTTTTGGTTCGTCGGCACGAGGTTGAAATCTCCAATGTCGCTTTGGCTTCGATTACTAACGAGTACCTTGAATACTTGGACGTACTGAAAGAAATTTCGATCGATGCGGTGGGAGACTTTTTAGAGGTCGCCAGCATTTTAGTGGAACTGAAAACGCGCGCGGTGTTACCGAGGAACGAGCACGAAAGTGTCGAAGAGTTAACTTACTCGGATCCGCGAGAAGGATTGGTCGTTCGACTGCTGGCGTACAAACGATTCAAAGATGCCAGCTTGCTGCTGCAGGACCACGCCACGGCATGGCAAAACCGATACGCCCGAATGGCCAACGACGCGCCCAAGACAAGAGTCGACATGGCGGACCAACCAATTCACGAGGTCGAGCTATGGGATTTGGTGAGTGCCTTTGGCCGTCTGCTGCGTGACAATCGCCCGATTGCACAAGAAAAAATCAAATATGACGAAACGCCAATCCACGTTTACATGCAGCGAATTCACGCTCGGATTCTTCGCCAGAAAAGCGTGTCCTTTAACGAGCTGTTTGAACCGGGAATGCACAAGTCGGCGATGATTGGAGTGTTTTTAGCCGTCCTTGAGTTAACACGCCACCACAACGTGGTCGCTCAACAAGAAAATTTGTACAGCGAAATTATGATCGTCCCCAACCAAGGTTTCACCGAAGACTTGGACATCTCCAACATTGACGACTACAACCCGCACGACCAGCAACTGCCCTCGGGCGATCCGGGTTCGATGGTCGACTAGCGAATTGTTTCAACCTGGGTCTCAGGAAGTGGACGTGACCACGAATCCTGAAACACCCACGGTAGAAATCCAGCCGCCGATTCGTCTTAAATTCTACTTGGTTCCGCTACCTTGGCTCGCGCTACCTTTGTCGCCGCTACCTTTGCTACCGCTGCCTTTGTCGCCGCCAGTCGACATTTCTGCGTTGCCACCTTCGGTCGCTTTTTCAGCGGCTTCTTTTTCTTTGTCGTCGACCAAGCTAACGCTCAGGATGTAGTCCAGGGCAGGGTACTTCTTCTGAATGAAGGCATTGCCCTCGTTTGTAAACTTGCCTTGAACCTCTGGGCTGTTTTCGCCATACGAAGTATTGATCTTGCCCGCCACGTTCATGCCCTCAACGATTCGGCCAAACGGAACAAAGGGGCTGCCCCGGCGCGGATTGTCAAGGAACGTGTTATTGCCCAAGTTCACAAACATTTGGCTCGAGCGACTGTTCGGCTGGCCAGTCTGAGCAAAAGACAACGTTCCAGGAATGTTGGACTTACCCTTGGGGTCATCTTTGATATTGGCTTTGGTCCATTTACCGGCCACCTCGGGCACGCCATGGACACCAAACTGAAACATAAACCCTTCGATCGCGCGAAAGATCCCTGTGTTCTTGAAATAGCCAATCTTGACCATGCTGTAAAAACGATCCGCACCGTTGGGCGCCCAATCGCGATTCACCTCGACAATGAAGTCGCCTTTGGTGGTTTTAAACTTGGCCTTAAAAACGTCAGGAGCTGTGAATTTTGCCTTGGACGGATCGAGCAAGCCGGGGTGATCTTTTTCGGTTAACTTAAACGTCATGTCGTTGGGGGTATCGCCTTCGACTTGAGTCGCGTTCGGATCCAGACTAACCATCGAAGACTCTGGCGTGGCACAGCCCACGAATGTCAACGCGGCCAGCAAGCCAGCGCCGACAAAGAATTTTAGTTGAGCAGAATTCATAATTTTTTATCTTTAGATTCAGTTGAAAGACGAAATGCTTATCTCAAAACTCAGAATGCCGCGGCTAGCGCCCTCGGCTCGAGCGTTGTGGGACAAGCCCTAATTTTGATTGTTGTGCGCTGGCAGTTTCCGCCACCTCGACTTAACAGTTTAACGATCAATGTACTTTTTGACCAAGCGTATTGTCAAAGCTGAAATTTGCAGCCTGCGGATTCTAAGAAGCTTTTCAACATAAAAAAAGCGTGGCCGCCAGTTTCCTAGCGTCCACGCTTGTGGTTTATAGCGACCTCAACCAGCTCGCATCACCTCGGTTTCCCGTAAGCTACTTGCCAGCCTTATCGGTTTCGCCAGCTTTGTCGCCATCGCTATCGCTACTGAAGTCACCGGCGGTCACGATGACCATCTTTTCGGGATCCATGACTCGTCGCAGCGCGGCATCGACTTGTTCTTTAGTCAAGCTGGCGATCTTTTCATCGCTGACTTGCTGGAACTCCATCGTGCGACCGTTGCGAAGATTGGATATCAAATCGCTGGCAATGCGTCCTTCTTGAGCCCGTCCACCTTGGCGATTTTGCAGGTAGCTCTCCTTTGCCTTGGCAAGTTCCTCCGGCATCACACCCTTGGACCGCATCAAGTCGACCTCTTCGGCGACCGTACTGACGACCTTCTCCGTATTGGTTGGTTTGGAAATACAGAACACAAAAAACGTCCCGCGATCGTCTTCGCTGCTGCCGGCAAACTGAGTCACCGCCGTGTAAGACAAACCGTCCTTTTTCCGCACGCGGTCAGCAATTCGCGACGACAGCGGTCCGCCGCCCATGATGTAATCGCCGATCAACATCGCTTCATAGTCGGGATGCTCATCACCAATCTCGCAACTGCGAGCGGCAACATAAACCGCATTCTTTTTGTCCGGCGTGTTGATCGTAATGCGTTCGGACTTAACGCCCGGGTTGGGCTGTCTTTGGATCCGAGCAAAAGGTTGATCCGAATTCCAACCAGCGAACATCTCATTCAACTTGGGCAGCACCGTCGCCGCATCAAAATCACCGACCACCGCCACTTCACCGTTTTGCCCGCCGATAAATTCTTGGTGCAGTTTCCGAACATCGGCAACGCTCAACGAGTGAATTCGCTCAATCCCTTCTTCAACGGTCGGGACGTAACGAACATCGCCTTTTTCGTAAGGCGAAATGCTGCGTTGCATTTGAGTAATCGCAAGTCGCTGCGGATCCGACAGCCCCGTTTCAAGACTGGTTAGCGTCTCTAACTTTAGGACATTGAATTCAATTTCCTCCAGCAAAGGCTCTCGTAAGGCTTGTTTGACGACATCCAAAACCTCCACCAAACTCTCTCGCTTGGCTCGAATATTAACGCTCAGCCGGCCAAGCGAACCGCCGAAACTGACCGTTGCTTTCAATTCATCCAGACGGTCACGATACGCTTGGTAACTTAACTGCTTGGTACCTCGCGACATCAATGACGGCAACATATCCGCGGCCGCGTTCATGCCCTTGAGTGAATTTTCATCTCCGTAGCCCAGCGAAATCGTCGCAATAACACGATCGCCTCGGGTTTCCTTCGGCAGCAGCGCGTACTTAATGCCAGAATCCAGCGTACCCGTTTTTGTCCGGGCCTGAATATTTTCCGGCGTCGGATCGAAGGCCTCACCTTCAGAAATTTTAGCGCGGCCTTGGTAACCGTCGACCATTCCGGCCACCATATTTTGCCCGTCAATCGCCGCTCGCACGGGTGCTTCGGTTGGGTAGAACAATCCTACCGTCCGGTTGCTTCGCACTAAGTACTTTTTGGCGACACTCATCACATCGGCAACGGAAACTTTTTCCAATCGGTCGC
Organism: uncultured Pirellulaceae bacterium; assembly: GCA_964601665.1. GTDB lineage: Bacteria > Planctomycetota > Planctomycetia > Pirellulales > Pirellulaceae > Mariniblastus. The sequence continues at coordinate 2,862 of CAZROJ010000026.1, read as the reverse complement.
GATGCAAGAAGTACAACCGCCAATCGCCATAAGATTCCCATTCACTGAGCGCTGTTGCGAAACTTTCGCTGTTGGCAAATTGCGCTTCGCGGCGCTTGAGCAGCTTTCGAATGGCTCGTTTCACATCGGCTTCGGCAATTTTGTCTTCGTTTAGGTTTTCGATTTCATCCAGTAATTTTTCCTTTGCGGTGTCCAGATCCTTGTCCGCCGGAACCTGAGCCAACGCCATCATCAAACCGGGATCGTGTCCGACTCGAGCAAATGCCGCCGCCGAAGACGCGACTTTGGTCTTGACTAAATTTTTGTACAGCGGTCCTTCTGGCTGGTTTCCCAAAATCGAAGCCAACACCTGCAGCGGAGCGTACTCGACGCTCGACGCCGAAGGAATGTGATACCCGGCACCGACATACTGGACATCGCCCGATCGCCGCAGCACCACAATTCGTTCGCCGTCCTGAGGCGGTTCTTCGGTGTAAGTCTGCGGCAGCTTTCGTTTGGGTTTGGGAATCGCACCAAAGTGCTTGACGATTAAATCCAAGGCCTCGGCCTGATCAAATTTTCCCGCGATCACGACCGTTACGTTGTCCGGCTGGTAATACTTTTGATAAAAAACGCGCAAGTTTTTGGCGGGCACGCGCATGATGTCCGACTGGTTACCAATCGTCGACTTTCCATAGTTATGCCACTGGAAAGCCGCGTCGGTGATTCGCTGAAACATGATCGCGACGGGATTGTTTTCGCCTCGTTCGAATTCACTGCGAACGATCGTCATTTCTTTGGTCAAATGCTCTTGCTTGATCCAGCTATTGACCAAACGATCCGCTTCCATACCAATCGCAAACTCGAGATTGTCGCCGGTCGCCGGCAGGGTTTCAAAATAGTTTGTGCGGTCTAAAGAAGTGGTGCCGTTCATGTTCAGCACGCCACGTTCTTTAAGTAATTTTGGGATGTCTTGGTGGCGATCGGTGCCGCGAAACAACATGTGTTCCAGCAGGTGAGCCATGCCGGATTCTCCGTAACCTTCGTGCCGCGAACCGACCATGACGGTCATGTTCATCGTAAACTGCGGTTTTGAATCGTCGGGGAACAACAGCACTTTGACGCCGTTGGGCAAACGATATTCCGTGATGCCTTCGACCGACACGATTTCATCGGGCGACTGAGCCAAAGTAAAATTGGCCAAGGCGACAAACAGCACGGTTGCCGCAAGAGTCGCTTTTGCCAAAGAATAGGTAAAACGTGGATACATTTTTGGTCCTTCAAAGGTCATAATTTGAAAAACAAAGTCTACTCACCATCGGCTTTTCGCGTAACCTACCCGGCCCAGCAGCGGGCTCGATTTTGCCTGCAACGGTTGGCTTACTCGCCGCAATTCGCCTGTCCAACGGACGACTGCCCAGCTGTTTTACTGACCGAAATCGCTAAACTATCGGCCAGCCGACCCAACACAATTTGGCTTCGTCACCCTATGTCATTGCCCCAACAAACGTCTTTAAGATGTCAAAAAATTGCCCCACCGAAACCGCAAAAATCGTTTCGGAAATTATGATGAAACGCCAGACTTTCAAAGTGCTCGGCGATGCCGATCGGCAGACTGCTGCAGCCCCTGAAAGCAGCGCCGAAAAAGACGCTCAAGTTTTTGCAGCGATCGAAGCGGCTGGCTGGGCCCCGTTTCATTACGACCGAGCGATCGATGGTTTGGCGGAACCTTGGCGAGTGGATTTTTTGAGTGCCAACAAGTGCCGAGAGATTGCGGAACGTTTTTTTGATTGGTTCGACGACGTCAAACCGACCAACAAACTCCCGGCCATGCTCAACGGCTGCGGCTGCCTGGTCTTGATCAGTTGGTTGCCGCAATTTTCCACATCCGGTGTAAGCCACCCGTTACCCGACAAACAAGCTCAAGTCGACGAAGAACACCTGGCAGCGACCGCCGCTTACGTTCAAAATCTGATTTTGGTTTTGACCGCCAGTGATTTGGGGACCTATTGGTCCAGCGGCGGTCAGTTTCGCACTGCACAGATGCGCGAAAAACTGGGGCTGAAACACGACGGGCGTTTGTTGGGGGCTGTCTTCGTAGACTACAATCCGTCAGACGATTCGCTGGAGCGTTTGCCCGGAAAACTCCGCAGTCGACGCGACGCGAACTTTGGCTGGTTCAATCAAGTAAAATAAAGACAACCCGCTACAGACTTGGTGAAACCCCTCGGCTGGCTTTCGCCTTAAATCAATGACCGATTCAACTTGGCGTTCGGTTGATCGGCAATGCAACACAAGGAACTTCCAATGCCAGTTGAAGTACGGCTTTCAAAAATCATCATCAGCGAAATCAACGACAATCAGGTAGTGTTTTTGAAGGAGGTCGATGGCGAGCGTCAATTCCCAATCTTAATTGGTATCTTTGAAGCGACCAGCATCGACAGGCGAGTCAAAAAAATACCGCGTCCTCGCCCGCTGACGCACGACTTGATGGCCGGCGTCATCGAAGCCCTCGGCGGCGAGCTTGTTAAAGTGCTGATCCACGACCTGAGCGAAGCAACCTACTTCGCTCAACTTCAGATTCAACAGGGCGACGACACGCTTCACATTGACGCTCGGCCTTCGGACGCGATCGCCATGGCCGTAACCGCTGACCCGCCGGTGCCGATCTTTGTTGAAGAAGACGTAATAGAAGCCGCTATTCGAAAGCCTGAACTTTGACCGCATTCGACAGACAAAAACCTACAGCCAACTTTGGCTCGCCGAACTCCGTTTGTTTTTCAACGAACGTCCGTTGATTAAGTGCTTATCCCAAAACTAAAAAAATGCCCGCGGCTAGTGCTGCAAATCTCAATTCCGTGTGGTTCTTCGTGCCAGCACCTT
>CAZROJ010000025.1:18473-31773 GCA_964601665.1 uncultured Pirellulaceae bacterium | reverse complement strand
CTGGATCGCCACAGTTTCCGCAAGTTGACAACCCGAACATTAAGGTGTGACAAAGCACTAGCTCGCTTTAGCAGTCGCTTTTTTGCCTTGGTACAAATACGGGTTGAGCGTTGGGTCGTTGTACATTTTGAATTGACGGTACGTCCGGTGCCGTTTTCGACCGGCAAAAATATCGGTCAGCAATTCGCTGCACGACTTAGCCAAATCATGCAGCTGCAAGCGGCAAACGGCGATTTTGTGGTTCACCGAATCGAAATGTTCTTGGCTAACGTCGTCTCGCTGCAGCTGTTCTTCCAGATGATAAATTCGCAGCGACATGATCGACAGCCGATCGATCGCGCTGCCAGGAGTTTCGGTGTTCAGCGGCGCATCGTCGGCGGCTGCGGTGCCGTGTTCGGAAACCACTTGAATAATTTGATCGTCGACTTTTTCGATCCAGTCGTTGCGGTTTTGGTTGAAGCCGTCGATCGAACGCTTCACGCGAGCGATTTCGGCATCGCTGACGTCTGGGCTGCGCGCGATGTCTTCTTCGTGCCAGAGCTGGAAGTTGAAGCTATGCTGAGTGCAAACGGTGGCGAGCAATCCTTCGTAGGGATTGTCGATCGGATCGTTGTGCCAGCGAGCGACGGTTTCGGCGTGCAGGGCAATGATTTGATCTAAATTGATAGGCTGTGGCATCCTTGCGACCTCGAAAATCTGAGCATGGAACGGAGTGAATCGCTCAAATTATAATCGGGATCAAAAAATCGGCCCATGCCAGAATTGCTGGTCAGTCAGCCATTTAGTGCGGCGCAACATCGTGTTTGGTATCGCTCGCAACATGAAAACGAAGCTGATATCATTGGACGTCTAAAGTTTATTTGGGCAAACGACTGCAAAACTAGAGGAGTGAACTTTCCTTTTTGGACGCCCAACTCTCCCATTCCAAATTGTTCTTTCAAGCCGTTCTCATTTGTAGGAAGTTGACCAATGCCACCCATTCGAAGTCTATTCGTCTGTGCGATATTGGGAGCATGTTTGCTCTCGCCGATGCTAGTCGCACGGGCTGACGAACCGCAGGTCAAGATCTATGGTCAGCGAAAGTTTCGGGCCGTTGGGGTTTCGGTCGAGCCAATGTTTGCTACGGATCAACATGTCTTTACGTGTTGTTCATCCGGGCAGATCACTGTTTTTGACCTGAAGACGGGCGAACCGGTATCAATGGTTAATTTAGAGGATGCCGACGTTGACGGCGTCAACGATGCTGCCTTGTCTTTGGGTAGAGACTTGTTTGCAGTCGCGGTCGGAAGAAAAGTAGAAATTCGGCAAACCGAAAATCCGGCCACAATCGTCCGCAAGATAAAATTGCCGCCGTCGGACGTGATTGAAAGATTTAGCAAACCGTCAGCGAAGATTGTTTTTGATCCGACAGGAGAGCAGGTCTTTGTGTTTGACGAAATGACAAAGTCGCTGAAGTCTTTTTCCGTCAAAGGAAAAGAATCGCGATTGATTCGTGAAAGTGTCCAGACGCCATGGGTGGAGAAAATGATGACTACCCGAAGCGGTGACATCATTCTCCAGAGCGAAAAGGCTTTGCTGAAGCTGAATTCCAGCGGCGAAGAGGTTCAGGTCTGCAACCTCGACAGTTTGAAGATATCTTCGGTGACGCAGACACCTGACAAGATATTTGCAGTCTGCGATTTGGTTTCAAAAAAAACACCTGCTGCTGACAAAAACTTTTTGCGAAATCTTGGACGCAGCTTGCTCAGCCCAGCCGACGATGTCGTCGTGGAATTTGATATTGACGATTTCAAAGAGCTGTCTCGTTGGAAGTGTGTTTCTCGTGCTGTGGCGACCACGTTGGAAGGTAGGCCAGTTTTTCGAGCCGGAAGCCATATTTGCCGAGGCTTGGCCAATGGGCAAGTAGACAAACTGGTCATGTGTACCGATTCTGTTGACCACTTGATTGCATCAGCCGAAGGGAAATTCTTGTTCGGTGTGGTTTCGGGAGGCCTGGGCCGTTGGGATACCGCAACATGGTCACCCGGTTTCGGTTTTGAGCAGCCGAAGCAAAACGACACAACATTTGCCGTCAATGATTTAGGCGAGATCGTTGCGCTTACGCAATCGAACGTTTTTGTTTCCGAGAATGATCGATCGCTAAGGAAAGTTCATCGGTTTGCAAAACCGTTGTCGCCAGTTCTAGCCTACCGTGGTGTGTCTGCGGATGGCTCAACGTTTGTATTTATAAGAGAAGACGAAGGTGCCTTCGTTCAAAAGTTTGCAAAGGAAACAGGCTCTATCGGGAAACCCATGAAGCTGAGTGTCCCAGAAGATGCAGTTCCCGAAGCGGTGGTTGCTTCACGTTTTGGCAATACCGTTGCGGTTCGTTTTGACCCACAAGTTAAGTTGGGCGATGCTTCAAGTGCGGACAAAGCTTTTGCGAAAGGACTCGCGGAAGGCTTCGCGATGGGGATGGCCGGAAAAAATAGCCGCAAAGGTGGGCAGCCATTTGATGAGTCCTGTGCGATCTTTGAATTGCCAGCTCTTGAGCCAGTGACTGTGGGTCAGATTGGTAAAGCCGCGTTTCTTCTTCGATATGATAGCCTTTTCTTGAACTCTAAAAACAAAACCATCTATTGGGTTTCCGCTCGGCAAATTGGAAGCTGGAATTACGGCCAGCCAAAATCAACAGCGACAGCTCGCGATATTCGGTCGGGTGAAATAAATGCATTCTGTGCCTTTAACGCGTCCGGCGATGCTGCTTTTCGCAAATTTAATTTCAATGATCCCAGCGATATTGCCGGGAAGATTTGTTGGTTCGGGGCGAAGAAAAAATGGCTGCGTCGGATTGCAGTAGAAAAAAGTTCGCCCAAGGTGAGTTTTCAAGCGGCGCTTCCAGATGATGGGCAACACATTTATTTAGCAAAGTCTGCAGGGGTGGGCGCAACACTTACCAAGCTGTCGATCAAAGGAAAGAAGGCGGTGTGGAGCGTCGAATTGCCCGCACAGATTGAACGAGTACGGCTATCGCCCAACAATAAATTCTTGGGTGTGAAACTAAGCGACTCTCGGTACGCGGTGTTATCCGACACTCAAAACTAATTCGATGACTTTTACCCACAACAATAGTCGAATCGATTTATTTCAATCGTTTCATTTGAACGGTTTCATTGGAATCGGAGAGCGACCCTCGGTCGCTGTGGATCGCCGTCTCTCTACGACTCTTGGTGAAAATTAGCCTAACCCGCATCCTGGCCGTCTTGGGCCGCGTTGCTCTCGCTGACTTCCTGCGGCTCGGGTGAGTTGTGTGATTGGGTGTCGGTGCCGGGGACGATGCGAGGCCCCGGGAGTTTTTCGTCAATGATGCGTTTAAGCTCGTCGGCGTCAATCGACTCGATTTCGATCAACCGTTCGGTCAGTGCCACCAAGGCTTGCATGCGTTCGGAGAGCGTTTTGCGGACGGCTTCGACTTCTGCGTCGACGATCTTTTTGACTTCCGCGTCGATCGCTTCGGCCGTTTTTTCGCTGTACTGCTGACCGGCGTGAGCGGCACCGGCACCGGCCAAGAAAGCACTGCCACGTTCGTTTTTGAAATTGATCCGGCCGAGTGAACTCATCCCGTACTGCATCACCATCGATCGAGCGATATCGGTCACGCGTTCTAGGTCGTTGGAGGCTCCGGTTGAAATGTCGTTGTAGATAAGCTCTTCGGCAATCGTGCCGCCAAGCAAAACCTGCAAGCGGCTTTGTAGTTCCGACTTGGTCATCAAAAAGCGATCGTCGGTCGGACGCTGCATCGTGTAGCCCAACGCCGCAAGGCCGCGCGGGATGATCGAAACTTTGTGAACCGGATCGGTGTTGGGCAGGCTGTAAGCGATCAAGGCATGGCCAGCTTCGTGATAGGCGACGCGTTGTTTTTCGTCTTCGTTCATCACTCGCTGTTTTTTTTCCAGCCCAGCGGTGACGCGTTCAACGCCCTCGTTAAAGTGCTTCATCTGGACGGTCGCGTCGTCGCCGCGAGCGGCCAGCAGTGCCGCTTCGTTGACCAAGTTCGCCAATTCCGCTCCACCAAAACCCGGGCTGATCGCAGCGACTTGCTTGAGGTCCACGTCGGCGTCCAGTTTGACGGTTTTCACGTGAACCTTCAGAATCGCTTCGCGGCCCATGACGTCGGGACGGTCCACCAAAACATGCCGGTCAAAACGGCCCGGCCGCATCAAGGCTTGGTCCAGCGTTTCGGGACGGTTGGTTGCCGCCATCACAATCACGCCGCTGTTGGAGGCAAAGCCGTCCATTTCGACCAGCAACGCGTTCAGCGTTTGTTCGCGTTCGTCGTGACCTCCAACGGCGTTACCGCTACGGCTCTTTCCTAGCGCGTCCAGTTCGTCGATGAAAATAATGCAAGGCGCTTTGGCTTGAGCCTGTTGGAACATGTCGCGGACTCGAGCCGCTCCAACGCCCACGAACATTTCGACAAAGTCACTGCCGGAGAGGCTGTAAAACGGCACGCCGGCTTCGCCTGCAATCGCTTTGGCCAGCAACGTTTTACCGGTTCCCGGAGGTCCGACTAGCAGAACGCCGCGAGGAATCTTGCCGCCCAGTTTTTGGTATTTTTCGGGGTGCTGCAAAAAGTCGACGACTTCTTTGACTTCGTCGACCGCTTCATCGATGCCGGCCACGTCACTGAACATCACGCCCAGATCATCGTCGGCCATCAGGCGACCACGGCTGCGGCCAAATTGCATCGGCCCGCCGGCTCCGCCGAGCCGACGCATCATGATGAAGAAAAAGACCAGCAAAAAAATCAAAGGCAAAAGGTAAAGCCCATAGGCAGCCATCCAGCTGGGGCCATCGGCATATTTGTATTTGACGTGCGAGCTTTCCAGCATCGCTTCTAGCCGGGAGTTCGCTCCGTCTTTGCTGCTAATTGAGCAGCTGAACTTCGTCGTTTCGAAGGCGGCGTCTTTAGGGTCGCCTGGCTTGCGAGTTCGTTTGAGGATTTTGCCCGTGATCACGCGATCGTCGATCACCAGATCGGTTGGCTGGGTGAAATCGATCCAGGTGTTTTCTTTTCCTGCCTTGGGAATGCTGACGATTGCTTGTTCGGGATCGCCGACAAGGTCTCGCGTCTCCGGATCGAATTCGTTAACGGCCAGAATTTTGGCGAGGTTTTGGTAGCTGATTTCAGTCTTATTGGACGACTGCTGCATCACAACAAAAATGCACAACACCAGGACGATAAGAACCAGCAAAACAAACCAAGCCGAAGAGCGATTGCGTTGGGATTGATCTTGGTCAGAATTACGGTTGTTTTGATCAGACATAATTAGCTTGGTTGGGTATTCTTAGATTTCCGCAGCGACCGCCGCGAGTCAACGGCTCAACCGTTTGAGCCTGACGGGACGACAGTATGCAAAAGGTGTTCCAAAGATTGGTTGCTGGCAGTTTTGTTTCGAACCAGCCCAGCGGCTTGGCGAAAAGTTATCAAAAGTGATCGGCTGCCCATTTGACTGCTCAAAGGGCTGAACAAGAGCGTGAACGCTCAAACGCTCGATGTTCCATCGCTGTTGAAGTCGCAAAGCACTCGGCCAAACCATCGTATCTCGCTATTAACAATCCGGCTAGGAGAACGCCCGATTTGCGTATGAGCCGGATTGTGCGGCTTTTTTAGCAAAAAGTTTGTCGGAAACGTGGCGAGAGTCACACTATGGGCGGCGAATTGTTTTGGCGGTCGTTTTGTCGGGCCCCAACAGAGCCCCAGTTACAGCGCGAAGCACGGGGTGAAGCAAAGGGCGATGCAAAAACCAGCAAAGCCCCAAAACAAGAAGTGCGGCGATCGTTCTTCGGGCCAATTTTTACCATCGCGGTTGAAGTTAAAAACGCGAAGTGCCAATTTGGCGGTATCATCCGATGGCAAGCAATTTTAGACTGCGTGGATTAGAGGGTCGTGCGTGTTGCGAAAAAGCAACATGCGTGGCCGAAATCCAACGCCATTCTTTCGCTCATACCCACCGCCAAGATGAATTCTTCAAACAACATTGCGGTGCTCGGTTCCACAGGCAGCGTCGGCCAAAGTGCGTTGGCTGTCGTGGAGGCGATTGAGGGCTTGAAGCTAGTCGCGATTTCTGGCCACCAAAATATTGCCAAGTTGGTCGAACAAGCGAACCAGCACCGCCCCAGTTTTGTAGTCGCAACCGATGAAGCGGCGGTGGAGCGATTCATCGATGACGGCGGGCAGTTGCCAAAAATCGAAGGCATGGAGTTTCTGATCGGCGAACAGCATTTGGCCACGATTGCCGGTTTGCCGCAAGTTGACACGGTTTTGGCGGCGATCGTCGGAATCGCGGGACTGCCCAGCACGTTTGCGGCGGTGCGAGCGGGCAAGCGAATCGCGTTGGCTAATAAAGAGTCGTTGGTGGTTGCCGGGCATTTGATCACTCAGGCTGCCGCAGATTCGGGAGCCGAGATTCTGCCGGTCGATAGCGAGCACAGTGCGATTTTTCAAGCGATGCGGAGCGGCCGGGCGGAGGAAGTTGGGCGAGTGATTTTGACGGCCAGCGGTGGGCCGTTTCGCGAATTCACCGCCCAGGCGATGCAAAAGGTCTCGGTGGAACAGGCCTTGTCTCACCCGACATGGGAGATGGGCCGGAAAATCACGATCGATTCCGCCACCATGATGAACAAAGCCCTGGAGCTAATCGAAGCGAAATGGCTATTTAATTTGACCGCAAAACAGCTGGACGTGGTCATTCACCCTCAATCAATTGTGCATTCGATTGTAGAATATGTCGACGGTTCCTCGATTGCCCAGTTGAGCCCGCCGGACATGATGTTGCCTATCCAGTACGCTTTTTCGTATCCTGACCGGGTCGACGGCCCCTGTCCGCGATTGGATTTGACCCATCCGTGGGAGCTGTCCTTCTTCCCGCCCGATTCAACGCGTTTCCCCGCGATCGATTTGGGTTTCGAAGTGATCAAAATGGGCGGCACATCGGGTACCGTACTGAACGCAGCCAACGAAGCTGCCGTTGACGCTTTTTTAAACAACCAAATTGGATTTACCGACATCGCCGAAGCCTGTCGCGAGATCCTAGACAAACATTATTTTGACCCTTTCCCCGACATGGACGGTATTTTGGAATCCGACCGCTGGGCAAGGCAGGAGATTTCTAGGTGGATCACTGCTTAACTTTACTTATCGCGGCCAATTGGTGGTCCGATCCCGGAAATTATCTCGCCATTATTAAAGTCGTGTTTGGGCTGGGTGCGGTTATTTTCGTTCACGAGCTCGGACACTTTTTGCTGGCCAAGGCCTGCGGCGTTAAGTGCGAGAAATTCTATGTCGGCTTTGATGTGCCGATTCGGCTGTTCGGGCAAACGATCATTCCCGCCAAACTGATTTCGTTCCAATGGGGCGAAACCGAATACGGTATCGGAGCCATTCCGCTGGGCGGCTACGTCAAAATGCTGGGCCAAGACGACAACCCCGGCAACATTGAAGAACAAATCAAAGAATCAATGGCCGACGGCGAATCGGCCGAATCCGCGATTTTGGCTTCCGGGATGGTCGATCAGTCGAAACTCGATCCGCGCAGCTATCTTGCAAAATCGGTGGTCCAGCGGATGCTGATTATCAGCGCCGGCGTGGTGTTTAATTTGATTTTTGCCGTGCTGTTTGCCGCGATCGCTTTTCGTTCTGGTGTTGATTACCAGCCGGCGGTGATGGGGTCGGTCGTCGGTGGCGGGCCGGCATGGAAGCACGATTTGGCCGGCGCGGAGATCACGCAAATCCACGACAAGAAAGTAGAAGGCTACTTTACGTACATTCATTTCGCGGAGTCCGTGATTCTGAATACGGACGATTCGTCGATCCCGATGAAACTTCTTCCTGCCAATTCCCAAGAAGAAGTTTCGATCGATATCACGCCTGAAAAAGGGTTCATGCGTGGCAACGAGGAATTGGCCCGCATCGGCGTCAATCCTGCGTTGTCGACCGTCGTGGGTGCGACCGGCACGGTCAAGAACGCACCGGCTGATGCCGCTGATCCGCCGCTGAAACCCAAGGACCGAATCGTGGCGGTAAATGGAACGCCAGTCGAAACCGAAATTGACCTGCGCGGAGCACTGTTCCGTTTTGCCGATCAACCGGTCGAATTTTTGGTCGAACGAAAGTCGGGTTCGGGCAAAAACGAAAAAACGGAAACTTTCACCACCAAGATCGATGTGTATCCGCAAAAGGTCGTGGGCTTCGGAACCGCTTGGGGGCCGATTACGACGCTGAAGAATAATTCGCCAGCGACAAAAGCGGGTCTGCAGATCGGCGATGAAATTATTTCGATCGATGGCCAACCGCGCGGCGACATGTTGACGTTGGACAACCGAATGATCGCGCTGGCCAAGGACGAAAAAACGGCAACGCTGCAGATCAAACGCGACGGCCAAGAAATTGATGTTTCGATCAAGCCGGAGATTCCCAAACTGCTTTCTTATTCCGGCCCAAATAAACCGATTGCCATCGACGCGTTGGGTTTGGCGTTAGGTGTTTCGCTAGCGGTCGATGTCGTGGATGCCGATTCACCGGCAGGCCAAGCTGGTGTGAAAGTAGGCGACGAACTTGTTTCTATCGAATACTTGTTGGACGACGAGCAAAAATCGCAGGAAAATTATTCATCGCTCAAAAAAGATCCCGTTGTGGAGTTCGTTGACGACGAAGCATCTTGGGCGGAGGTCTATGATCTTTTGCAAGGGTTCAAAACGGGTAGCAAAATCAAGCTGACGGTTCAGCGAGACGGTAAGCCGGAAGAGCTGGTGATGGCGATCGTCAACTCGGAAAAGTTTTTCCAGCCCCGACGCGGGTTCCAGCTCGAATCGTACGAACGACACTATCAGTCGCCGACTTGGGGCGACGCGATGTCCAACGGTGGCCTTCAAGTCGTCACCGATTTGACTCGAGTGGGCAAAACGCTGAAGACCTTGGTGCAGGGGAAAATTTCGCCAACGAATCTCGGCGGTCCGGGCACGATCGCCGTGGTGGCAACCTCCGAGGCTGCGGCCAGTACGTCACGGCTGTTGTTGTTTTTGACATTCTTGAGTGCGAACTTGGCGATTGTCAACTTCCTACCGATTCCGGTTTTGGATGGCGGGCACATGATGTTTTTGGCTTACGAAGGAATCTTTAGACGCCCGGTCAATGAACGGGTGCAATTGATTCTGACCTACGGCGGACTCGCGTTCGTTCTGTGCCTGATGGTGTTCGTGATCTCGATGGATGTCGGGCGTTGGGTTTTTTGAAACGTATCCGTTCGCATCGAAATTTAGAGCTTATCCCACAACGAGTGAACCGACGGTGCTTGCCGCGGGCATTTTGAGTTTTGGGATAAGCAATTAGTAGTTTCAAGAATTCAAATTTTTGCTGAGGTTTCGTCTTATGAAAATTGTCGCTTTTGGCGCCAGTAACAGTAAACAATCAATCAACAAAGCGTTGGCGACCTGCGCTGCGGGGTTGGTGGATGGAGCCGAGGTTGAAGTTTTGGATCTAAATGATTTCGAACTTCCGCTATTCGGGGTCGACCGCGAAAAAGAACTTGGATCGCCGGAACTGGCTCAAAAGTTTTTCGCAAAAATTGGCGAAAGCGATGCGTTGATTATTTCATTTGCCGAGCACAACGGTTCTTACACGGCGGCCTATAAAAACCTGTTCGATTGGTGCTCTCGAATCGACCAAAAAGTATTTCAAAACAAACCGATGGTTGTCTTGGCGACTTCGCTTGGGCCCGGTGGAGCGAAAAATGTGCTTGAGGCGGCGGTCGGTTCGGCGCCGCATTTTGCCGGTGATGTGCGAGCCCAGATGTCCGTGCCATCGTTTTCTGACAACTTCGATGTCGATGCGGGCGAATTTAAAAACCAAGAAATGAAGGACCAGTTGGCCGTCGCCGTTGCAAAATTGAAAGGCTAAATTAGTCTGATCAAACGGTAGGCTTCCTTTGAAGGTGGCGAGATGTTTTTTGGAGAATGAATCGTTGTTCGCACTCAAAGGGTCAATTTGTCGGGTCGTCGATGTCCATTCGCTGCACAAAAGCGGAACGATGTTCTTGTTCAAGTTTTTTCAGCATTTGGCAAAACGCCAACGCGCTGTGTTGCTTTCTGAGAATCACGATCCTCCCGATGACTGGAACAGCGGCGTCGCGAGATTCAGAAGATGTCCGTCGACGAGTACGTTATTTCGCAGAGCGAACAGTCGCAATGGCCGGTCGAGGAAAAATACGAACCGCTGATTGATTACGAGTTTGACCCAAAATACGATACGGTTCTCAAGTACGAACAGATGGTGACCAAGTTTCCACGGTGGTGTTATCGCGCGGTAAAGGCATGCGGAATTGCTTGTCCCGAGTTGGTGACGGCCAGGCTTGCTTGGCGGTACCGCAATGAGTTTAAAACAAGCGGCGAGGCGATGAAGCACAAACGGCGAATCACGCCGGGCGATTTTCGACAAAAGCTTCAGCCTTACACGATCGAGATCCTGAACGAACGCTTTGAGCCGATTTTAGAAAGATTTGGTTACCCGGAATAGCCAAACACGATTAGCTGGGCGATCTTTGGAAGTCTCGCGGCAGGCTCCAAAGCTTATTCCTGAATAATCCTGTCAGGGAATAATTCTCGTAGAATTGTCTCGACCAATTCCTCCGTGATTGGCTTTTTGACATATTTCTTGACACAGAGAAATTCCATTGCTTTGCGCTGATCTTCCGGGTTCGCCGACGTGGAGAGCATGACGATCACGGTTCCGCCCTGTAGGTGACTGGGGAGATTTTTGTATTGTTCCAAAAAGTCCCAGCCGTTCATCTTGGGCATGTTGATGTCCAAGAAGATCAGGTCTGGGCACCGACCGTCATTTGTCGAATTCGATTGGCACTTGCCCTTGAAATACTCAATCGCTTGTTCGCCATCCTGTAAGACATCAATTTGCTCAGTGATTTCCATTTCCTCAAGTACAAGTTGGTGAAAATAGTTGTCGTCCGAGCTATCATCAATTAGCAAAATTTTATTAAGTTTCGATTGAAGCTTCATTTAGGATTTTCGGCAAGGAGACGTGGAAAATTGTGCCAGCGGGCGTCGCAGATTCTAGCCAAATCTTTCCTCCATAGCCAGCAACGATTTTTTTGCACATCGACAGTCCGATCCCGGTTCCGGGGTATTCATCCTGGGTGTGCAATCGTGAAAAGATTTTGAACACCTTGTTCCGATACTCCTTCTTAATGCCAATCCCGTTGTCAGAAACCGAGAAAACCCAACGGTCTGGGTGTTCGACACAGGCGATCCGGATCTCGGGCGGCGAGCCTTTTGCATGATATTTCAACCCGTTTCCAATTAGATTTTCGAATAGCTGCCGGAGATCCGATTTTGCTGCGAAGTAGTGAGGAAGTTGATCGGCGTCGACCTTTGCCTCTTTTTCCTGAATGGTTTGGTGAAAATCTTCCTTGATTTCATCAATCACCGCGTTGAGATCGACAGTTTCGTGTTTGGGTGATTTCCCGACCAGGGAATAATCCAGCAGACCTCGGACCAAGGAAGACATCCGGGCGGCTGACTGTTTGATTCTTTCAACAGCATGTTGGCCTCGTTCAGAAACTTCGTTTGTGTCAATCAGGCCTGCGTAATTCGCGATAGCCCTTAACGGTTCTTGAAGGTCGTGGGAGGCAATATAGACAAATTGCTCCATGTCCTTATTCAGCCGGACCAGTTCCTGGGTTCGGGCCTCGACTTGTCGTTCGAGAGTTTCATTCAATGCAGATAGTTTTGTCTGATACTCAACTTCGTTCGTAATGTCTGCCGTGTACATCGTAAGGCCGCCAATTTTACCCGGCTTCTCATACCAAGGCAGCAGGGTGTACTTCAGCCACTGTACTGTTCCGTCGTGCCTAACAAATCGGTCCTTCTCAGATTGATGCTCTTCGCCCGCGAGTACTCTTCGATGATCGTCAAGCCACTCGGGGATGTCTAGGATCTCAGGGAAAATTTCGTAGTGGCTTTTACCAATCAGGTCGGGGTCCGTGATATTGTAGTCCTCGATCCATTTGCTCGATGCCGCAATGTACTTCATGTCATTGTCAAACATCGCAACTGCAGCAGGCGCAAAGCTGACGAACCGCCGGTACTGATCCAGACTGTCTTTCAGACGCCGCTCGGTTTCCAGGCGATCAGTGATATCGCGAGCATCGGGGACAAGAAACTTGACTTCGCCATTTTCGTCCTGAACAGGACTGATGGAAAAGTCGATGTGCATATTTTCACGAATTCCCGTGACCTCCACGTCATAGCGAACGAATTCTCCGTTGCTTGCTTGATTGATGGCGTCGCGCACTTGTTGATTAATTTTTTCGCTGGTCGACCACCAAGGAGCGTCCGCGAAGTTTTTTCCTTTCGCTTGTTCCAGCGTGAAACCTCCGAATTCCAACAAGGATTTGTTCGCTTCAATCATCGTTCCCTCTGGCGATAGAAGGCCGGTAAAATTGAATGTGTGGTCAAGCATGCTGCGAAAGCGAAATTCCTGTTCGGCCAAAGCCAGTTGTTGACGTTTTCGCTGGTCGATGTCCTGAAAAAGCCCGCGGATTTTGATGGGAGAGTCGTGTTCAAAGACAACTTCACCGACGGCCCTGACCCAGATCTCTCGGCCCTTGGCAGTGACCAGAACGCACTCGAGATCCCAAGGCTTGCCATCGGTCATCGCAACCTTGACTGCCTCATCGATCCGTACGCGGTGTTCGGCCTTGTAGAATTTGATGGCCTCTTCCACGGTGACCGGTGTTCCGGATTCGACTTCGTGAATCTGATAGACATCTTCTGACCAAAGTAGATTCTTCGTGGCGATATCAAATTCCCAGAGTCCAACTTTGGCCAGATTTAGCGCTGCGTTAAGGAGTTCTCGTTCGCCCAGTAAATCGTTTGTTGGCGAGCTTGAGGAATTACTGGGATTCTCGGTCATAGCAGAAATCTCGGGTTGGTTCTTTCTTTGTCTGGCGATGCCGAATCGATTCAGAGTAACTGTGATTCATCGGCCGTGCAAAAATGCCGTGTCGATACAATTACGGCGGTGGCACATTGAGTAATCGTTTTAAAATTGACAGAGACTCCCACTTTTCATGCCGGAGTCTGGTCCTTCATTCAGGCATTGTCGCGACGCACAGAGAAAATCGCCAGTGAAGATTACTGGATTTTGATGATTTGCTGATCTCCGCGCTGACCAGAATAGGCGGGTGGCAAGGTCGTGCGAGACGTTGTTGACGTGACACCGATACTCCGATTCCCAAGTAAATTCCCA
>CAZROJ010000025.1:5984-18373 GCA_964601665.1 uncultured Pirellulaceae bacterium | reverse complement strand
AAAAAGGGCAGAACTTCTTGGAGTTGATGTTCCAGCAGAATCGCCAAAGCGAATTTGGCGGTGATCAAGGGGCAACCATGGCCAGTTGATCTCGAACCCAGCGGTTCAATGAGTTGACGAAGTACTTGCCCAGAGTCTCCGAGTTCGAATCGAGCTTGGCGTACCCGTTTTCGCCTGCAAAAAACTGAGCCGCCGTTTCGTCGGAAAGTTCAGCCACGACGTGAAAGCGGGCCTCGCAAAATTCATAGGGCGTTTCATCGTTGGCGTTGGTTTCGGTGTTGCCTTTGACGGGAATGGGTCCGCCGTTGGGAGCGATTAAACTTTGGTGAGAAACGCGCGAGGAAGCTCGCGGCGTCACGCGTTTGATTGTGGCCGCTACCGATCGGCAGGATCCAATTTCAACGGAGATTTTTCTGCCCAACAGTGCATCGGTCGAATCAACATCCTCCGCCGCGACGGAGACTTGGATTTCCTTTTGCGAATCACCGCCAATGGTCATCAGCAGGTCTCCAGGTTCGACGAACTGCCCCGGCATCTGCCGTAAGTTCCTGGCCACGACGCGTCCGGTAACCGGAGCCCGAACGGTCAAGGCCGCAAGATCGGATTTCCGTTCGGCCAATTTTTCGAGGATCGCGATTTGATTTTTTGCGGCGACCTGCGCCTCGGCAGGCTCTCGTTTGTCCATGGCGATTCGTTCGGCCGTTTCTTCTTTTTTCAGTTTGGCTTCGAGCTCGCGGACTTGAGTTTCCAGTTCGCGATTGCTCAGTTGGATCAGCACCGTTCCCTCGCTAACTTCGTCGCCGTCGTCGATGAAAACCTCTGAAATAAAACCAGCGGTCTCCGAGCGGATTTCGGATGCGTCTTCGAATGCAACGACGCAAGGCGCTCGATTGGAAAAGGGGTTGGGAATGTAAAACCAAGACATCAAGCCAATCGTCGCGATGGCGGTCGCGACCGTGGCGGCTCGGACAACGGTGTGCGGCCGGCTGTTGCGACGCTGGAGCAAGTTTTTGGCAATGCCCCATACCGGTTTGCCAAACCAACTGACGACACCAAACATGGCCAGCAAAATTCCGAACCCGCCAAACATGACCGAGGCAGTGATCGAGAGGCCGACGCAAATGAGCACTTTCCAGATTGCCGCCAGCCAGCCGTAAGTCGTGACTACTGAACGATTGTTTTCGATCTCATGACATTGCGAGTTATCGCGTTGGCCATAAAACAACCACTGCATCTGGTTTTGGAATGCCTTGGTGCCGTTGGTGTACAGGTTGGGAATTTTCAGCAGATCCGAGAGGACAAAGTAGCCATCAAATCGCATCAGTGGATTGGCGTTGAACAGAATCGTCGAAACGCTGGCCATGAAAAAGAGGTTGAACAGGTGCATGCGAATGACTTCGGATGAAGTCCATGACCAAGCAAAAACGCAAGCTGCGGCAATGATCAATTCAACGTACATTCCAGCACAGGCCACTCCAATGCGATGCCAACGCGATTGAAATCGCCACGATGACGTCACGTCCACGTAGGCCATCGGGGCCAGCAGGATGAAGATAATACCCGTCTCTTTTACTTGGCCGTTGAAGTGCCGACAGGTGACGCCGTGAGCGGCCTCGTGGATGATTTTTAAGACGACCCAACCGGCCAGCATCCACAGCCAATTGTTTTGCTCCGTCACGTCAAAGGATGCCGAAAATTCATCCCATGAATGCCAGGCGGTTGTCATGC
The DNA here is from genome assembly GCA_964601665.1 of uncultured Pirellulaceae bacterium. GTDB lineage: Bacteria > Planctomycetota > Planctomycetia > Pirellulales > Pirellulaceae > Mariniblastus. The sequence continues at coordinate 16,645 of CAZROJ010000025.1, read as the reverse complement.
CGGCGATGATGAACAGGACGCTAACGACGACGAACCAAGGATGCAGCATCCATTTGCAGTAGGTCAATAATTGGTCAAGGTGATCGTTGGGGTTGCCCAGCGGAAGCTTCATCCAAAACGGATTTAACTTTTGATGCCATGCTACTTTTTGTTGGGCCAGTTCTTCCGGGTCCACGGCAACTTCGGCACCGGCAAGGTTCGCCATGCCGTTTTCTAGCAACCAATGAATAATCTGTTTGGCTTGGTCTTCGTTAAGTGCGGTCGGGCCGAGCGTTTGCGATGTGATTGCCAAGGCGGCGGCCAGGTTAGTTTGGCCGTCCAACAGCGAAACGAAAACGTATTCGCTGTATCCGATTCGGTAAAATTTCGAAGCCGACGGGATCTCGATATGGAAATAATCTTCAGCGCCGTACTTTTGTGGCGAGAAAATCAATTCGTCGTTTAACTTGACGCACGTACGTTGCAGTTCGTTCGTCAGCCGATCGTATTTGCCTACCATCCTGCGTACCTCAGGCATTTTGCGGCAGGCTTGTGAAGCAGGTTCCACCAAATGGGACGCCAAACGGAACTGATCGTCGCTGAACCTTCCATGCCAGGCCGTAGTTGTTCAACGCCGTCTTCGATTTCGACGGTGGCGACGAAAACATTATTCTGGCCGTGAATTTCCGACGCCGGATGGACTCGTTTGATCACGCCATCCCATGATTCGAAGGGGAACGCGTCCAGGCTCACGCGAACGGGCATCCCTGTTTTAGCGTAGCGAATGTCTGACTGGGGGATGAAAACGTCGATCGTAAAAGCCGTCAACGGTGCGATCTCGAACAACGATTGTCCCTGTTGCACCGGCATGCCGATCGAGTCCTTCAGGTCGCCGGCGATCACAACGCCAGTGATGGGGCTTTTGAGTTCAAGGTTGTCGGCGCGATGTTTTAGCAGGTCGTTTTTGGCGCGCAGCATTTCCGTTTCGTGATGAGCTAAACCGGCTTCGCCTGAATCGTGCGAGGCGACAAAGCCGTCGCGCTTCTTTAAGACTCGGTGGTACTCGGCGGTCACTTCAGCCAATTCAAGTTGGATCTCGCTATTATCAAGTTGAGCGACAGGTTGGCCGGCTTCTAGGAAATCGCCGGGTTCGACAAAGCATTCTTTGATTTTTGTATCGAACGGGGCACAGACGAATTGTTTTGACGTCGGTTGGACTTCACAGTCGGTCCAAATTTGGTAGGGCAAGGGAATCAAGCCCACCAAAAAGACGGCTGCTAAGCATTTTGCAATCGACCGTGTACGCTTTTTTGCAAACGCGTCGCCGATGGAACTGATCCAGCGTTGGAGTCGATTCTGTTCGGCTCGTCGAACCAGCGACAATGTGGCTCCGAAGGGTTCGGTGCAGGCGTCTAGAAAACGATGGCAACGAGTGCCCGGTGCGGCGTCGGAAGTGACGAGCAATACCGCTTGGTTCTCGCCTTTCGTGTCGGACAAAATAAATGAGGCGACGTTGGCGGTTTCTAATTCGGTGGCCAATCGCTGGTGGCAGAGCAAGGCGTGGCGTTGGTCGTCGATCGGCGGCCAGTGTGTGGCACAGCGACGACTCAGACATTCGGCCATCGCTGCTTCGATGGGTTCGGTGATGGTGGGTGAAATGCTGTCCGAATCCGAGGCGGCGACGAGGTCAGGTTTGCCCGCACGATCGAGCGTGGCTACGAACACGGTTGCCGGTGATGACGGTGTCTCGACCAAGCGAAGCAAATGTTTGGCCAGCGTGTTGGCCATTTTTTGGCATGAGGCCTTGAGTGTTTTGGCCGCACCGATGCCGCCGCTTAATGACTGAATCGCAGCGACGTCTTCTGCAATTTCAATCGCTCCAGTAGAGGATTCGCAAATGGCATTTGGACTGTTTTGACCGTCTGAATTTGAATTACTTGTTGTTGACCTGAAAACACTTTGTAGTGTCGAAAGTTCGGCCGAGAAGTCTTCGCTGCCGTTGATAAATAAGCAAACGAAAGCATTGCCCGAGTCGCCGGGCGTTGAAATCATATGCAGCAAGCCGGCATTCTTATCGGGTGTTGAATCAACAATCGCCGCGCCCGTCATGAGGCTTTTAAGTGCGACGCGAGTGGCCCACTGTTGTAGGTTTGTCGGTGTTGGCTCGTACCGTGTCGCCAAGATTTTGAAATCAAGCTGTGAGCTCGCCGTGGCTTGGCTAAGCTCGAACGCAACGACGGAGTTCCAGTGCTCGACTAATTCGCCGGCGATCGATTTTAGGTCAGCCGAAGTGATGGTCGGCGACAAAACGAGGTCGGGAATCGAACGAACGGAACCGTTAGTGGTTGTCGAGTGGGGAGTATTGTTAACCGCGTCCATGGTAGTTTTTGGGGTTGTCTGCGTTGCCGCTGGGGACGGACTAACGACTGCTGCTGGTTTGACGGAAAATGCTACCGGAGTCACCGTTTGACTTCGAATGGGTTAGCTGCGAGTTGTCGGCGCCCTCGGCTAAGAGAAAACATGCTCGACCACTGGCTAGTTCCAGAGTCGCATTGGGGATGCGAACTTTTACTCGACTCGTTCCGCTCTGTGCGTCTGCCGTTGGCGAAACAAATTCAACCAAGCAACTGATCGTTTCAGAAACGCCATCGATTTGAATTTGAGCCGTCTGTCCAGCTTGGATCGAATTGACTTGGTCCTGCGGAACAGAGAAAACGGCCAGCAGTGGGTTCAACTGAACCACGGTGACGACAGTTGGATCGTTGGCAGAAACGAATTCTCCTTGCTCTTTAAAGACTTGTGTCACGATGCCGTCGATCGGTGAACGTAGGCGACGTTGTTCCAGTTGGGCCTGAATCTTTTTTACTTCAAAGGTTCGGATTCGCAGATCGTCCTGTGCCGTTTCAACTTTTGCTTGAGCAACTTCCAGCTGGGCACGGGCTCGGTCAACCTCCGTTTGGCTCGCGTGACGGCGTTCCAATAGGCCCGCAAGTTTGTCGAGCTTTTCCGTTTGCAGGGCGAGTTCGGCTTTGGCAGAATTCAGTTTCCCTTGAGCTCGACTGCTTTCTTGGGCCATTGCAAGCGAGGCCGTTAAAACTTCCTCGTTCAAGTTGGCAACGATCGTGCCCGCTAGGATGTGATCGCCTTCGGCAACGGATACTTGCGAAAGCGTTCCCATTTCAGGCGCGGCAATCTCGATCGAACGATAGGGCTCGGTGAAGCCCTTGATCGAGTTGGTTTGGGCACTACAGATCGCAGGCAGCAAAAATGCGGCGACGACGAATAGGTTTTTGGATGCAATTCTCATGGCACTTTAATTGTGTCTGTGGTGTTTAATTGGCAGCAAACCGTAGCTTTTTATTAAGTCGCGGATCGCATACCATCCTTTGTAAAGCGAGTAAGTACCGATCTTCGGTGGACTTTGATAGTTGTGCGGATTTTGCAGTCTCGGCGATTTCCGAGCGGTCAGGCGAACGTCTGTACTAGAGATTGACCAGCGTTCTTTGAGAAGAACGGCACAACGTCATTAGCTCGTTGGCGCACCGGATCAGGTCGTACAGTTCGCACTCGTCGTCCAGTTCGATCGCTATTTCTCTGGCTTTAACAGCGATCGCATGGGCTCCATGTTTGGTCGCGGTTTGACCAAGACGCGACGCAATTGAACCAATGCTGGCTTGGTCTCGATCGTCCACCGCTTCGGCCAGACGCTCAAGTTGCAGGCCAATGTTGAGAGCGGCAGATTTCGAAACCTCTTGGCGGCTTGAGGTAAACTCGGTGCCTCGCACCTTCAAAATTTGAATGACTCGCTCGACTAACTGCGGATCAAATTGTTGGCCGGCACAACGTCGAAGCTCTGAAAATGCTTCTTCGGTCGAAAGCGCCGGACGGTATGATTTTTCGGTCGTCATCGAATCGTAGGCATCGACGATGTTGAGGATTCGAGCACCGATCGAAACCGTGCGGCTGGACTCGGTTCTTTCGATATGAGTTACCCGGCAGTTGGCAATGATTTCGTTCAACGAGTCGCTGCAGAAAGTTGTTTTGATCAAGTCGACGCCACATCGTTCGTGGTGACGCATGATCTTCCATTCGTCTTCGGTAAATTCTTCTGGTTTTAGAAGGATCGAATCGGGGACGCCAATTTTTCCAATGTCGTGGAGTAAACCGGCGATTTCGAGCGTGTAGCATTCTTTCATCGAAAGTAAGCCTTCGCCAACGGCGACGCACAAATCGGCAACTCGGCGGCCATGGTTGGCAGTTTCTTGGTCGCGAAAGGCGAGTGCAGAAATCAACGCAGTGACCGCTCGGAACGGAATTTGACTTTCAAGTTCTTCGTCGTCGGGTTGCTCGTTGGTAACGGCCGAGGGAGTGAGTTCTTCAGGGTCAACTTTGTCCCATCGAACGACTTGGTTGCGTCCATTTCGTTTTGCGACGTATAGGCACTGGTCGGCATACTCTAATAAGTCTTGTGGGCTGGAAGCATTGTCTGCCAACGAGGAAAGTCCCAAGCTGGCGGTGACTTTGATGTCGGCCGGGACGAGTGCTTCTAATTCTTGACGCAGGTTCTCTGCGACCACGGCAGCCGAATCGATGTTCGTATTGGGTAGTAGTACCGAAAACTCTTCGCCGCCGTATCGGCAAACGATATCGTCGCGACGAGTGCTTTTTTCGAGCGTTTCCGCAACCAGTTTCAAAACTTGGTCACCGACGGCATGGCCATGATTGTCGTTGATCGATTTAAAGTGATCGATGTCGACCATGAAGGCCGAAAGCGGCGTGTTGGAAGATTGGCAGGCCGCAAACTGTTGGTCGAATATTTTGAAAAATGATCGACGGTTCATGCAGCCCGTCAATGGATCACGCGTCGCAAGAAACTCTAGCTCGCGATTTTGGCGTTTGATCTCTCGTGTTGAAGCGTCCAGTTCGTGGAACATTTGTTCCAGTTCGACAGTTTTGCGCTCCAGCTGAGTTACATCTTCGAAGCTGGCGATCGCTCCGCGATTTTTGCCTTCGTCATCAAGGATCGGCGCGCAACTGACTAAGTAGGTGGACTGCGCGGAATCAGTGCCGCCGCGCATGAGTTTGCCGCGAACGGAATCGCCATTTTCAAGTGCAGTTTGCCAAGGCGTTTCCGAATTGGTATTGGCGGCAGCAAACGGAAGTGTATTGACCTGTTTGCCAAGCAATGATTCGAGGTCGAACCCAGTTGATTTCTGAAAAGCTTTGTTGGCAAGCACGATTCTTTCTTTCGAATCCATGACGACCAAACCCTCCGCCAGCGAGTCTAGTGCATCACGCACCCGCCGCGGCACGACTCGTGAAGGATTCAATTGTTTCAAAACAAAACGTAGATATAGATAGAATGCGACAAAACCAACCACGCCAAAAATCATGGCGAGTGCATTTTCGGGACGGCGAATAAAACCGCTCCAGCCGTCTAAGCCTAGGCTGCCGAATTGAATTTCGATGCGTCCCCATTCTTGGCGATTGCCGTCGAAAATTGGAACGAACATGGCGCGGTCGTTGGCCTGTTCAGTTTCCGCAAGACTCCACGTTTCGAAGTGGTTGCCGATTCCAAAAATGTTGTCGCCGTTGGATCCTCGCAGGCCAATCGTTTTAATTTCGGGGTGTCGTTTGGCAACTTTGGAAAAGTAATTCTTCATGGCCGATTCGTCAATTCGATTTGCCATCGAAGAGAAACTGACCGCGATGGATTCGCAAAGGGCTTGGCGACTACGTATCATTTCAGGTCGGTTGTCAGGGAATAATCCGAACGATGTCGTTAGGAAAATGATACTAACGCTCAAACTTACCAATCCGAAAGCGACTCGCGCGACAGGGTTAAGGAATCGATTGAGCATGACAATTGACGGAAAAATGGAGCTGCTTGGGAGCCAGCGAGTTGATTTTTTAAACGCATCAGCGCGTTTAATGGGGAATATACCTCTGGTCCAAAAAGCTAGGTCGAGGCAAGGCGAAAGCAAGCCAAGACGAACCAGCGGTGCAATTTAGTGGCTCCGCATCACGGTTGTCGTCAACCTGCAACCGTTCTACCAATTATTTGGATTGTGCTAATCTTGCGGGTTACTGTCGCCAGTGGCGATGTCAAGCAAGCTCTCGGTGTCCTCGTCCAGATTGACTTCTTCCAAAACGGCCAAGGGGTCAAACTCTGACCATGCCGGTAGGGTCGACATCAAGCTTGCCACCAACGAGCCACCGCGAAGCAGCCAAATGACATAGCCGACCGACAAAGTGGTCGAAGTAATCGCGGTCGTTCCGACCAAAAACTCCTGAACCGAGTCCGGCGTTGTGGGCTCAGCCGAGTCGTTGCCAGAAAATTGCATCAGCGGCAGTATCGTTTCAGGCAACGCGTGGCGACTCCAAAAGGACACCGCCGAAACTTGTTGAATCTCGCGGGGGCTGCCCACGTTTGCAAAGCCCAATCGGTTCCGGTTTCGTGCATTTGAATCGGCCTCGGTGTCAAAAATTTGGCCGAGTAAAGATCGTGATTCGGCCGCCGTAGGTTCACTCGCAATCGAATCAGCCGATTGGCTGTCAGTCGTCGGAGTATTCGTGCCAGACTTCGGCGGACCAGCGATTACCGGAGCCACTGCCGGGACGGGAGTGGCTTCTGTCGGTTCTGGAGCGGCGGTGTCTGGGTTTGCAGGTTGGGTTGGTGTCGGCGTTGGCGTCACGGGCGCGGTCGTGTCGCCACCTGAGGGTGCCAGTGGAGTGACAACAATTTGGACTGTCGCAAAATTACTTTCCGCCGAACCATCGTCGGTTTGGTAAGTGAACGAGTCGGTTCCGAAGAAGTTCTCGTTTGGAAAGTAATTGAATGATCCATCCGGGTTCAAGGTCAGCGAACCATGTGACGGTCCCGAAACAAGAACCGCCGACAACGAATCGCCGTCTTCATCAAAGTCATTGACCAACAGTCCCGGCGCAGAAACAAGAATCCCTTGCAACTGTTCAGTGACAAACTGTTCGCCAACCGCGATTGGGCGATCGTTGACATCCAAAACATTGATGGTGACCGTTTCAGCCGCAGACGTCTGAGTTCCATCGGAAACAGTAACGGTCAACGTATAAGTCGAAATGCTTTCATGGTTTACGCTCTCGGCATTGGCAACCACGATTTGTCCGTTAGCGTTGGCCAGTTCAAAGCTGCCGTCGGTGTTGCCAGAAATCAATGTCCAGCCCGTCAACGGAGTGGTCGTGTCCACGTCGGTAGCAACCAGCGTTCCGAGGAAGCTTCCCAGTGGGCTGTTTTCAGGGATGTTAAATACTTGGCCTGGTTGGATCACTGGGGCCGTGTCATCAAGGTCGTTGACGTTCAGCGTCAAGCTGGCGTTGTCTTCGAATGTCGACCCAATCGATGCGTCATCGACAAGCACCGAAACGTTGTAGCTTGTCTGCGATTCAAAATCGATCGTTATACCGGCCCGCAAGAAAAGCTCCGTGCCGATAATTTCAAACACGCCCGCATCCGCGCCCGCCAGTGAAAGGTTATTGGTGCCGTCCAAATCGTCGGTGACAACAATGTCAGCAATTTTGACTGAGACCGTGGTGTCGGCGTTTTCAGTGATGTTGAAGACGGTGTTGGCCAACGCAACCGTCGGAGCGATATTCAAGTTGTTGACAGAAAGTGTGACGACTTGATCCACCGTCAACCCTCCGCTATCCGTCGAACGGATCGTTGCTGTGTAAGTCGCTTGGTTGTCAAAGTTTAGTAATCCGTCGCTAATGAATAACTGATCGTTGTTTGCTCCACCAATCGAAAACGCAGCTGCGTCGCCACCTGGTTGAACGGTGTAGCTAAATATATCGCCAGTATCGACGTCAGCAGTCGCCAATGTCGCAACCATGACAGGGGTTGTGGTATCCGTGTTTTCGTCGATGGCAAAGGCGTCAGGCGAGATGCCCGTCGGTGCGTCGTTGACTTCGATGGCAGTGAAGTTTTTCGTGCCCCTAACCGGGGTCGATTCGCCATCATCCACGCTGACTGCAATACTGAAATCTAAGTTGTAGTTCGCCGATGGCGTAAAAGTCACGTCGGCCAGAAGCAAATTCAAGTCCGCAATCGAACCACTTGCCGTCCAAGTTCCCGCCACAAAGCTAGACGTAACCGCGCCCGAATTTCCAGTGTTCAATGAACCGGCTGCAGGATCGGATAAAGTTAACGTGACGGTCGAGTTGTCGTGATCCGCGTCGCTGACGGAGATTGCCGTCAGTGCTAGAGGCTGGTCCTCGGTGTACGTCTGAGCCGCCGACAGGTTTGATCCTTGCGGGCTGTCATTGGTGCCTGTGATGGTTACCGTCACCGTTTCAGTATCGGTCAGCGATGACGCAGCATCATCGGTGACGCTGATCGTATAGGTCAGCTCAAGCGTCTCCCCGGTTGCGAGGAAATCAAACGATGTCGAATTGCTGTCGAAAGTCCAAGTCAATGTGTCCGTGATCTCCGAGCTATCCAAAACGGTAACCGGGGCAACGCTCAGGAAGCTTTGCAATGTCGCGTTGTCCAGTGACGCTGGAACTTTACCGGCTCCTGTGCCTGCCACGCTAACCGAGTCCACGGATGCAATCACCGTGTCAGCGATGTCGCTATCGGTGACGGTCAAAATTTGGCTCGTGGCCAGACCAGAATCCGTTTCAGTTAGATTTGCACTCGCTGGGCCCCCAGAAATGATTGGAGCATCGTTGACCGCTTCAACTGTGATGTCGACGGTGTCGCTGTCAGTGGCTGAATCGCTATCAGTCGACAGCACGGTCAACATATCGCTGCCGTTGAAGTTGGCGTTTCCTTGGTAGCTTAAGCTGGCCAGCGTTGTGTTGATGTCCGCGATCGAACCCGACAAAGTGAGCGTGTTTGAACCGTTGGATCCCGCGCTGATCGTCGCGCCACTCAGAATCACATTCAACGTGCCGTTAGCGACGGATAGCTGAACGGTTGAAAGATTATCATCCTCATCTGCCACGCTGATTCCGCTGATCAAAAGCGGCGAGTCTTCGCTGACGGTCTGCGGGCCGGGAACCGAGTTGTTGGGGGCGTCGTTGACGTTGGTGACGGTGAAGTTGAACGTCGCCGACGTGCTTGTCCCTGCTCCATCGTCAACGGTGAAGTCAAACGAATCAGCGGAAGTTTGCGATCCGTCGTGATCGTAGGTAATCACTCCCGTATCGATGTCAGCTTGCGTGAACGTGTCACTGGCCGAAAGTGCAGCGCCGTTGTTGAACAATGTTCCGTTGACGGGTGCTGTATTGACGGTGTAAGTCAATTGAGCGTTCGTGTTATCGACGTCGGTGGTTTGCAACATCGCGTTGGTGATGACATTGCCAGTCGAGCCTTCAGCAACAGCGTCACCCGTATTAGTCGCCAGAACCTCTTCATCATTGACAGCCGCGATGTCGATGTTGACGGTGCCGAGGTCTTGATCGGTTCCGCCGCCGGAGCCGATGTTGCCAAGATCATTGACGATCACGTTGATCGTGTCGGTGTCGTTGCCATTTAAGTTCGCGGTGCCGTGCACGTAAGTCACATTACTGGCGACGTTCAGGTACGTGTTCAAGTCCGCCTGCGAACCGGTCAACGTCAACACGGTGCTCGTTCCGCCAGTCGTGATCCCGGCTCCCGCAGCAGCTGAAAGATTCCCGCCCGTCGAAGTCGTCAACGTCACCGTCAAATCGCTGTTCGCAGCGTCCACGTCGCTCAAGTCAATCGCCGATAGATCGACGTTGCTGGAAACGTCTTCAGTCACCGCGATATCACTCGGCAAAGTTCCAGCATTGGTCGGATCATCGTTGATCGCGTTGACATTGATCGTGATCGTGTCCGAATCCGTCGCCGAATCGGTGTCGGTCGACAGCACCGTGAGCGTATCGGTGCCGTTGAAGTTCAAATCGCCTTGGTACGAAAGACTCGCCAGCGTCGCGTTGATGTCCGCCAGTGAGCCTGAAAGCGTCACATCATTGGAACCGTTGGCTCCAGCAGAAATCGTTGCCGCACCCGAAAGCGTCACGTTCAGCGTTCCGTTGGCAACCGAAAGTTGAACCGTCGAAAGATTATCATCCGCATCGGCAACACTGATGCCGGTGATGGCGATTGACGTGTCTTCATTGGCCGGTTGAGCACCCGGAACGGTGTTAACCGGTGCAGCGTTGACGTTGGCGACGGTGAAGTTGAACGTGGCCGAGGTGGTGTTTCCCGCTCCATCATCGACGGTAAAGTCAAATGTGTCGCTGGACGTCTGCGAGCCGTCGTGATCGTAAGTGACGAAGTTGTTGTCGATGTCGGCCTGAGTGAACGTATCATTTACAAACAATGCCGTTCCATTCAATCTCAACGTGCCGTTGCCGGGAGCAGCGTTCACGGTGTATACCAATTGAGCATTTGTGTTGTCCACGTCGGTCGTGTTCAGTAGCGAGTTTGAAATCGTATTGTTCGTAGAACCTTCGGCAACGGTTGCACCCGCGTTGGTCGCGAGCACTTGTTCGTCGTTGACTGCGGTAATGTCAACGTTCACCGTGCCAAAGTTTTGATCGGTTCCGCCGCCGGTGCCCGTGTTGCCAAGGTCATTGACGATCACGTTGATCGTGTCGGCATCATTACCGTTAAGGTTCGCGGTGGCGTGCAAGTAGGTGACGTTGCTGGCCGTGTTCAAATAGGTGTTCAAGTCCGC
>CAZROJ010000025.1:0-5884 GCA_964601665.1 uncultured Pirellulaceae bacterium | reverse complement strand
TGGCGTGCAAGTAGGTGACGTTGCTGGCCGTGTTCAAATAGGTGTTCAAGTCCGCTTGCGAACCGGTCAGCGTCAACGCGGTGCTGGATCCGCCGATCGTGATGCCTGCTCCCGCAGCAGCTGAAAGATTCCCGCCGGTCGAAGTCGTCAGCGTGACGGTCAAGTCACTGCCCGCAGCGTCCACGTCGCTCAAATCAATCGCCGACAGATCGACGTTGCTGGAAACGTCTTCAGTCACCGCGATATCACTCGGCAAAGTTCCAGCATTGGTCGGATCATCGTTGATCGCGTTGACATTGATCGTGATCGTGTCCGAATCCGTCGCCGAATCGGTGTCGGTCGACAGCACCGTGAGCGTATCGGTGCCGTTGAAGTTCAAATCGCCTTGGTACGAAAGACTCGCCAGCGTCGCGTTGATGTCCGCCAGTGAGCCTGAAAGCGTCACATCATTGGAACCGTTGGCTCCAGCAGAAATCGTTGCCGCACCCGAAAGCGTCACGTTCAGCGTTCCGTTGGCAACCGAAAGTTGAACCGTCGAAAGATTATCATCGCTATCCGCAACACTGATTCCGGTGATCGAGATCGAACTGTCTTCGTTGACTGCTTGAGCACCCGGAACCGTGTTGACCGGAGCATCATTCACGTTGGTCACGGTTAAGCTGAACGTGGCCGAGGTGGTGCTTCCCGCTCCATCGTCGACCGTGAAGTCAAAGGTGTCGCTGGAGGTTTGCGAACCATCGTGATCGTACGTGACGTTACCCGCGTCGATGTCGGCTTGCGTAAACGTGCCGTTGACGTCCAGTGCTGTTCCGCTCAACCGCAACGTGCCATTGGCAGTCGCGCTGTTGACGGTGTAGACCAACTGAGCATCCGTGTTGTCCACGTCCGTCGTATGCAGCATCGCTGTGGTGATGGTCGTCGCCGTGGAACCTTCGGCGACCGTCGTTCCCGCATTGGTCGCGAGCACTTCTTCATCGTTGACCGCTGTGATGTCGACGTTGACCGTGCCAAAATCTTGATCGGTTCCGCCGCCGGTGCCGGTGTTGCCAAGATCATTGACGACCACGTTGATCGTATCGGCATCATTGCCGTTCAGATTGGTCGTCGAATGAAGGTATTGAACGCTGGACGCATTATCAAAGTACTGATTCAAATCAGCGATCGAGCCGGTGATGGTGCGTGCCGACGCTGTTCCACCAAAAGTCAGGCTTCCGTCGGCCGCCAGAGTCAATTCGCCGCCGGTGGATGTGGTCAAGGTGACTGTCAAGTCCGAAGCGTTGGCATCGACATCGGCGAAATCGATCGCCGACAGATCGACGTTGGACAACACGTCTTCAGTCACGGTGACATCACTGGGCAAAGTACCCGCGTTGGTCGGATCGTCGTTGGTTGCGGTGATGACGATGTCGCGTGCTTGTTCGTTGCTAGCCAGCGTCGCGTCTTCGGCCAACACCGCGATCGTTCGTGTTGTCGTATCCGGGTTGTCGCTAATGTTGCTGTACGTCACGCTGCGTAAAGCCGTTTCGTATTGGGCAACCGTGGCGATCCCGTCGAGCGACAGTTTGCCGGTCACCGCGTCGAACGTTCCGACGATTCCGTTTTGGTCGGTGAAGTGAAAGATGTCTTCGCCCTGAACGTAACCGGCAGTGAATTTCACAGCGGCGTGCGTTAAATCAGTGTCATCAGCGTCGGCCAATGTCACTGTGTCGGTTACGGAGACTTGCCCAGCATTTTCGGTGTAGTTGATCGGGGCGATTTCCAAATCGGCAACGACGGGCGCGTCATTGACGTTCGTGATCGCAATATCGAAGGTGGCCGCATCGGCAGTTCCCGCTCCATCATCGACACTGAACGTGAACGAATCCGACGCGGTTTGGCTGCCGTCGTGGTCGTAACGGACACGGCCCAAATCGACGTCTTCTTGGGTAAACGTGTCGTTGACGCCCAGCAGAACACCGTCGAGTAGTAATTGTCCGTTGGCGACGTTTCCGGTCAGCGTGTAGACAAGCTGGTCGCTTGTGTTGTCGACGTCGGTGGTTCGCAACTGTGCGGTGCTGAGCAGATTATTGACGGAGCCTTCGGCGACAGTCAACGTATTGTTGGTGTCGATCGTTTGCTCGTCGTTGACCGCTGTGATGTCAACGTTCACCGTGCCAAGGTCTTGGTCCGTGCCGCCGCCGGAGCCCGTATTGCCGTTATCGTTGACGACCACGTTGATGGTGTCAGCATCGTTGCCAAACGTGTTTGCCGTACCGTGCAAGTAGGTCACGTTGCTGGCCGTGTTCAGATAGGCATTCAAGTCCGCTTGCGAACCGGTCAACGTCAGCGCGGTGCTCGTTCCGCCGATCGTGATGCCGGTGCCGGCGACTGCCGAAAGGTTGCCTCCGGTCGATGTCGTCAGCGTGACGGTCAAGTCACTGCCCGCAGCGTCGACGTCCGAAAGATCAATCGCCGACAGATTGACGTTGCTGGAAATGTCTTCGGTGACCGTCACATCGCTGGGCAAGCTACCCACGTTGGTGGGATCGTCATTCACTGCACCCACATTGATCGTAACCGTGTCAGAATCCGTCGCCGAATCAGTGTCGGTTGATAGAACCGTCAACGTGTCGGTGCCATTGAAGTTCAAATTACCTTGGTATGAAACACTGGCCAACGTCGCGTTGATGTCCGCCAGTGAACCCGAGAGTGTCACATCATTGGAGTCGTTGGCTCCAGCAGAAATCGTTGCCGCCCCGGAAAGCGTCACGTTCAGGGTTCCGTTAGCAACCGAAAGTTGAACCGTCGAAAGATTGTCATCGCTATCCGCAACACTGATTCCGGTAATCGCAACCGAAGTATCTTCGTCAACCGGTTGAGCCCCCGGCACCGTGTTGACCGGAGCGTCGTTGACGTTGGTGACTGTGAAGTTGAACGTGGCTGATGTGGTGGTTCCCGCTCCATCATCAACGGTGAAGTCAAATGAATCGCTGGACGTTTGCGAACCGCTGTGATCGTAAGTCACAAGATTGTTGTCGATGTCGGCTTGAGTGAACGTGCCGTTGACGCCGAGCGCTGTTCCGCTCAACCGCAAGGTGCCGTTGGCAGTCGCCGTGTTGACGGTGTAGACCAATTCCGCGTCGGTGTTGTCCACGTCCGTTGTATGCAGCATGGCCGTGGTGATGACCGTCGCTGTGGAACCTTCGGCAACGGTTGCACCCGCATTGGTCGCTAACACTTCTTCATCGTTGACTGCGGTAATGTCAACGTTCACCGTGCCAAAGTTCTGATCGGTTCCGCCGCCGGTGCCCGTGTTGCCCAAGTCATTGACGACAACGTTGATCGTGTCGGCATCGTTGCCGTTCAGGTTCGCGGTGGCGTGCAAGTAAGTCACGTTGCTGGCTGTGTTCAGATACGCATTCAAGTCCGCTTGCGAACCGGTCAGCGTCAACGCGGTGCTCGATCCACCAATCGTGATCCCGGCTCCCGCGGCAGCTGAAAGATTCCCGCCGGTCGACGTGGTCAGCGTCACCGTCAAATCGCTGCCCGCGGCGTCCACGTCGCTCAAGTCGATCGCAGAAAGATCGACGCTGGAGGAAACGTCTTCGGTGACCGTGACGTCGCTGGGCAAACTGCCCGCGTTGATCGGATCGTCATTCACTGCACCCACATTGATCGTAACCGTGTCAGAATCCGTCGCCGAATCAGTGTCGGTTGATAGAACCGTCAACGTGTCGGTGCCATTGAAGTTCAAATTACCTTGGTATGAAACACTGGCCAACGTCGCGTTGATGTCCGCCAGTGAACCCGAGAGTGTCACATCATTGGAGTCGTTGGCTCCAGCAGAAATCGTTGCCGCCCCGGAAAGCGTCACGTTCAGGGTTCCGTTAGCAACCGAAAGTTGAACCGTCGAAAGGTTATCATCGCTATCCGCAACACTGATACCAGTGATGGCGATGGAAGTATCCTCGTCAACGTTTTGAACGCCCGGAACGGTATTGACTGGGGCATCGTTGACGTTGGCGACGGTGAAGTTGAACGTGGCCGAAGTGGTTGTGCCGGCTCCATCGTCAACGGTGAAGTCGAAAAAATCGCTGGCGGTTTGCGAACCGTCGTGATCGTAGGTGAGGTTGCCCGCGTCGATGTCCGCTTGGGTGAAGGTTTCATTAATCCCCAATGCCGATCCGCTCAAACGCAACGTGCCGTTGGACGTGATGGCGTCAACAATGTAGACCAGTTCAGAGTCGGTGTTGTCGATATCAGTGGCGTGCAAATCTGCTGTGGCGATGACGTTGCCCGTTGAACCTTCGGCGACACCCAGGGTGTCGTTGGTCGCCAAGACTTCTTCATCATTGACCGCCGTGATATCTACGTTGACAACGCCGAGCGTTTGATCGGTGCCGCCGCCGGACCCGGTGTTGCCGTTGTCGTTGATGACAACCGTGATCGTATCAGCGTTATCCCCGTTGGTGTTGGCGACTGCGTGCTGGTATTGAATGTTGCTTGTATTGTCGAAGTAAGCATTCAGATCGGCCAAGGTCCCCGTGATCGTACGAGCGGTCGCAGTGCCTCCAAACGTCAGGTTGCCGTCGGCAGCGAGGGTCAGATCACCGCCGGTCGAAGTCGAAAGCGTGACCGTCAGGTCGCTGCTTCCTGCGTCGACGTCGCTAAAGTCCACGGCTGAAAGGTCGACATTGGTCAGGACGTCCTCTGTAACGGAAATGTCACTCGGCAAACTGCCAGCGTTGGTAGGATCATCGTTCAGTTCGGTAACATCGATGGTAGCGACATTAGAACCGGTACTAAAGGCGCTGGTGCCTCCACCTCCACTGACGCTGGTTTTGTCACCAGCACTTCCGTTGGTTTGATCCCAAGCGACGAAGTTAATGGCTTCCGTGTCGCCGTTGCTGCCGTCAGGAACAAAACGCAGCATATCCGTATCGCGTAAGAGCAGAGCGGAAAATGTTGACACCGATCCGACATCGGTCCAACTGGTGCCGCTGTTAAGCGAATACTGCCAGGTTCCGATAGTGGAAGACGCGCCGTGGATCGCGATTCCCTCAACCGCACCGCTATCAACGTCTGTGATGCGATCAGCACCGCCCGACGCAATGATACTGGCAACGGTCTGGCCGCCGTTGCTGGTTTGGTCTTCCGTGATCGAGTTAAGCGTAAACGTACTGCCCGATGAGCTGACAACTGGAGCGTCGTTCACCGCATCAACCGTGATGTTGACACTTGCACTCGCCGATTCCTGATCGGTTGCAAGTATCCGAATTTCGTCAACCGATAGTGCTCGACCGTAAACCCGAGCTTCGTCAATCAAGCCGGTGAAATCATAGTCGCCGCCACCGGCACCGTCACGGCCAATGTATGTGTCGGGGGAGTTGTCGTATTCAATCGGGCCCACCATGGTGCTCGTTCCAACGACTTCTCCATCGACGAAGATCGTCACCGTCAAATCGTCTGCATTGATTGTCGCGGCAATGTGTCGCCATCCGGTTCCAAGCAGCGATTCGCTTGAAACCAGATCGTTGGTCATTCCGCCCGATTCCGTGTCAAGTCGCAGGTAACCTTCGGGAGTGAGATAAAGGGCCGGGTACTGCCCCACGGAAATCGCGACAGCTCCTGAAGTATCGACGCCGGTGGCGTTGATCCAAGCCGAAAGCGTCACGTTGTTCGGTTCGTCAATCAGCCCGGTAATTTGGACGTAGTCGCCATCGCCGTCGAGACTTAGCACTTCACCGCGTTCGGGGTCCGTGACAATTGTGGCGTTTCCATTCAGGGTTCCGTTGTGAGCAGTTCCTGCGGATTGGTCATTCGCATTGCCACCTTCAAACGTGAAATGTGCCCCCAAATCAGCAGTGAAGGAACTTTCAACATCAAGCGTGACACTGCCGTTGAA
>CAZROJ010000024.1:20845-32083 GCA_964601665.1 uncultured Pirellulaceae bacterium | reverse complement strand
ATTAGGAATTGTGCCCAACCGCTCACGCCAGTCTTGGTTGACCGTTTCAACGCCTTCGGTTTAACGCCACCGACGTGCCCAATTTTTTTCCGCCAAGGGGGCTGTTATCCGATCGAGCATCCCGGCTAAAGCTAAGCTATACTCTGGAGCAGATTTTGGTGGCCGAAACACCAAATTATTTTGGCTTCAGGCGAAAGGCTTTTGCCAACTGTCGAGAACAACCCTGAACCCGGCAGCGGTCAAATGACACTCGCTGACATTTCAACAGTCGATCACCTTGGACCAAGCATCGATCACAATTTTCCTAACCCCCGACTTCACCATGCCTTCGTTTCGTTTTTCATTTGTTGCATTGCCTGCCATCGTCTTAGTCAGCCTATTGGTCGGCACCGCACAGGCCGACGACAAACCCAAGCTGACGATCGGCTCGAAGGCTCCTCATATCGAAATTGAACACTGGTTCTCCACCGGCGATTTTGACGAGGTATCTCGGTTGCGCCCGGGCAAGATCTACGTCATCGAATTCTGGGCGACTTGGTGCCCGCCGTGCCGCAAAGCAATTCCCCACATCGCTGAGGTCCAAGAAAAGTACGCATCGCAAGACGTACAAATTATCAGCGTGACCCGCGAGGACACGGAAACGGTTGAAAAGTTTCTGGACAAAAAAGTCCCCGGCGATTCCGAAAAAACATTTCGCGACGTCACCAAAAAATATTGCCTGACCGCTGACCCCGACAAATCGGTAACTCGCGACTATTTTTATGCCGCCAAGCAAACCGGAATTCCAACCGCGTTTATTGTTGGCCGAACGGGACGTATCGAGTGGATTGGCAGTCCCTTTTCGATGGAAAAGCCGCTGGCGCAAGTGGCCGCTGACAAGTGGGATCGGGCGACGTTTAAAAAATCTTTTGAAACCAAACTGCGTCTGAAAACCGAAAAAAGCAACTTGGCAAAGTTCCTGAAAGACGAAAAGTACGCCGAAGCCGCCGAGTACATCGGTTCGACTTTGAAACATTACTCGGGCGTGCAACGAAATCAAAAAAAGGTGCAGCAGTTTGAATTGATGTTAAAGGGCCAGATGGCCAATTCAGAAAAACAATTCAAAAAATTGGCTCGCGAATTCAAAGACGATCCGGAGTTGCTCAACACCGTTGCGTGGTCGGTCGTTGAAGCCAAGCAAAAAGACGACTTGGTCCCGGCCAGCCTGGTCGGTGCGGCTCGCAAGTCGATGCTACGCAGTGTCAAAACTTCCGAATCAGCCGCCGCCTTGGACACGCTCGCTCACCTTTACCACTTGGAAGGCAAGCTGGCAAAAGCGATCAAAACCCAACAACAAGCCGTCGAAAAAAGCTCGGACAAACTCAAACCAGAACTCACCAAATTTCTCGAGCAACTGGAAAAGGAAGCGAAACAATAACACAGCAATCGGCCCGGTTCACCTCACTGAACCGCCGCCAAGATGAACCAGCGTTAACCCTCCAGATGATCATAAGCCAGCGCTGCCATCCGCTGGCTGTACGCGTGCACCTTCCAATGCCCTGGCGACCAACCTGTTAAAAAACGATAGAAGTCGGCCCAAGCAAAAACGTACATCGTTCGCCACTCCGCCTCCAATGCGTCCCATGCCTCCCATGCGACCGAACCGCCATTTGTTTTGACTGCCTGTTTCAGCAGCTGAAAATATCGCTCCAAGATTTCTCCTTCACGACGCTCGCATTCGTTTTCATCAAAACAGCTACTGACGAAATAGGCCAGATCCTGCATGCCGCAACCGCCACCGACGTATTGAAAGTCGACAGCAGCCACTTGCCCATCCTGCGAAAAACAAAAATTAGCCAGCTTCGCATCGCCGTGAACAAGCGTTCGAAAACGAGCTCCCTGCAGCGTTTGGTCAATGCGATGGGCAGCCTTTTTTAACGGCCCATCTGGCATCGCGTCGAATTCGTCCGGGCGTGTTTCCAGATGCCAGTACGTGCCCGTTGGCCACAGCTGTTGGGCTTCAGGAACCTTTGAAAACGCGGAGTCATTTTCGCTGTCGTATAAAAAAGAGGCGTGAAAGTGAGCCAGCCAGCTCAGGCACGATTCCAACTCACGGTCGCAAACCGAACCCAGCCGAATCGGAAACCCGGCATGGTCGAGATCCTCCAGGACAAAGAGCCAATTGGGAGAATCCTGTTGCCCTGCGATTAGCTTGGGCACGCGACAGCCCGCGGCGCAGGCCGCCGCCACGTTTTGGTACCACAAGAATTCGTTTTGATAGGAAGACAGTTTTCGTCGGTGCGAAACGTTACCCTGCCAGCCATATTTATGGTCTTGATTCGCAGGTGGCGAAACATACTTCACGACCGCGGGTGTCAAATCGCCCGAACTTGCCACCAAATCAACCTTTGCGATCAGGCCGTAACCACTCCACAGCGACTGAATCGTTTCGCGGAAAACAACCGACGCCGAACCGGTCAGTGCTGCGATTTTTTCGTTTGGAATTTCGACAGACATTTGCGGACTTCCATGTTCATCGGATCGAAAATCTCTGGCGAAAGCCCCAAGCGATCGTACTTTCGGCCGAAACTTCTACCCCGCCAAAAACTTTTGAATCCAGTCTTCCAATCGCTCGACCGGCAATCCCACCACGTTGGATTCCAACCCCGTTTCGACATGCAGCCAGTCGAGACCGTCTTGATACCCAAAACCACCCGCTTTGCCGACCCAATTGTCGGTATCCAAAACGGCATCCAGTTGCTGATCGGTCATTTCGTCCATTCGCAGAACGGTTTGTTCCAGAAAACAATGGCGGCGATCCGAAGGGCGTTCCCACAGACAAACACCCGTCAAAACGCGATGCACATTTCCGCTCATCAATCGCAACATTTGTTCGGCGTGGTCGCGATCGACCGGCTTGCCCAGAATTTCGCCTCGGCATTCGGCGATGGTATCCGCCGCCAAAATCAAGCCTGCGGGCTCCGTCTTGGCAATCGCTCGGGCTTTCAAAAACGCACCTTCCAGCACGGTATCTTCCGGAGAACAAGCGCTGCAAATACCGCGTTCCACCTTGTCGCTGGGCGCCTTGACCGTGAATTCAAAGCCACTTTCCTGCAGCAATTGTTGCCGGCGCGGAGACTGGCTGGCAAGGATCAAATGAGGTTTTAAACTATCGGTCATCGGAAATGGCTCTGGTTGTTTCTTTGAATCCAAGTTGTCGACCGCCACGGGGAATTTTTTGGCAGGCCGTCGCTGTCGATACCCTCTCAACTCAATTCACCAAGATAACCATCGATGACCATTCGCGGCAACGCCCGAGTCGACATTTTGTTTGAAGACAATCATTTGTTGGTTGTCAATAAACCGGCGTTGTTACCGACGATGGGAACTCAGCCCGGCGACGCCAGTTTGTACAATTGGGCCGGCGAGTACCTGAAACGAAAATACAACAAACCTGGCAACGTTTACGTGGGCGTCGTCAGCCGCTTGGATTCTCACACGTCCGGCGTAATCGTTTTGGCTCGAACCTCCAAAGCTGCCTCCAGGCTATCGGATCAACTGCGACGCGGCAGCGTGACGAAGCGGTACCTCGCCTTGATTCCAGCTGGGCTCCAACCGCCTCGCGGCCAGCTCTCCGACCGACTGGTAAAAAACGAGTCGCGACATCGCATGGAGGTCGTACCCGAATCAGCAGCGAAAGTGTCAGGCGAAAAGCAAGCCTTGCTTGAGTATCAAACGGTTGACCAAAACGATTCAGTTCAAGCACTCCAAGTCGACCTGAAAACCGGACGCAAGCATCAAATCCGCGTCCAGCTTGAGCATGCGGGCTTTCCAATTTTGGGTGACCGAAAATACGGCAGCCAACGTCGCTGGCCAACGGGAATCGCTCTGCACTGCTTTCAACTTTCTTTTTTGCATCCCACTTTGAAAACCGTACAATCGTTCCAGGTGACACCTCCGCCTGATTGGCCAACATCGGGGCTGAAAAAGCTAGCGTCGTTCGTTAGCCAAACATAGCGAACCCAAAACTAGACGTCATAATGACATGGCTGCTTCCGCCGTAACGCTTTGACTTGTCCGCGACGCTGCGTCGCTTTTTAAATGAGCCCAAGACATAACTTCCAAACGACTGCCCTCAAAAGCAAATTGGTAACCGAAGATCAAATTCGGGACGCTATCAATTTGATTGTAAATTCGCGCGGCGGTGACCCTCGAATTGCAACCGAGGTCGGCGATCGGGCTTTGGCGACCAAGTTGGTCGAGATGAAAATCCTTTCGACCTACCAAGCCGACCAACTGATGACAGGCCGCTGGAAACTTAACCTCGGCCCCTACATTATCACGGGCTGGATTGGCCAAGGTGGTATGGGGCAAGTCTTCAAAGCCGTCCATGAAATGCTCGGCCGTGAGTCTGCAGTCAAGGTCCTACCACGGCATAAATCGACCGTCGAAGCAATCGAAAGTTTTCGCCGCGAGATTCGCGCTCAAGCGAAGCTGGACCACCCAAATCTTGTCCGTGCCTTCGATGCGGGCGAAGACGGGAACGTTCACTATTTGGTCGTCGAATACGTTCCGGGAACCGACCTGCGGCGTTTGGTTCGCACTAAGGGAAAACTTTCGGTCCAACAAGCGGCCAACATTATCAAGCAATCGGCCGAAGGGCTGGCTCATGCTCATGAACGCGGCTTGATTCACCGCGACATTAAGCCCGGAAACATTTTGGTCACGAGCGACGGCATCGCCAAACTTTCGGACCTCGGCTTGGCCTATTACCTGAACGACAACACCGATCCCCGAGCCGGCAAAATCGTGGGCACCGCGGATTACCTTTCGCCCGAACAGATCCGCACGCCCAACAATATCACCAGCGTCTGCGATATTTATTCGTTAGGCTGCACGCTCTATTACGCGGTCACGGGCAAAGTCCCTTTTCCCGGCGGCACGCCCAAAAGCAAAGCCCGTCGGCACTTGGAAGAAACTCCTTGGCACCCGAGGCGATTCAACGAGGAAGTGAGCGACGATTTCGTTGACCTGATCGGCGACATGATGGAAAAAGATCCGCGGGAACGAATTCGTTCGCCGCAGGAAGTTGCCGAACGTCTGGCCCCTTGGGCCGAAGACGACAGCCCGCTGCTGCACGATGACTTCGGCGAAAAACCGCGCTGGGCTTCGGTGCCGTTGGATTCCCCTGACGCTCAGGATACCGACCCCAACGACGAAGTCACCGAAATGGCGATGAACGAGTTGACCGACGCGTCCCAGGCCAGTCTGCGCGGGCAACTGACGACCGGTTCGGGAGCATTGTCAGATAGTTACAAACCGGTACCGCCCGAGACATCCAAGTCGATGGTCGAACAGTACAAGTCGGCCAAACGTTTGAAGGATCCGATTTTGTTTTCACTGCCGGCACTGCTGGTCACCGCCGTGATCTGCCTCGCGATCGGGATTTTGGTTGGATTTATCGGCGGCTTTCTGATGGGCAAATAGGCTCGGCTCATGTCAACTCGGACGCCGTTTTCCCAAAACGTTCGCCGAAGCTCGGGCCAGTTGAAAATCGCAACAGGGAAAATCACAACAGGGAAAACCGCGACGACGCATCGCTGGCGTTTCAGCTGTAAACTATAATGAAGGCATGCAGTCCAAGCCCTTGAACACCCCAGACACCCTCGTCGACCTCGCTTTGCTGGCCAAAAAAATGCGCGGCGACCTGCACTGGGATTCGCTCAACCGCACCCTGTACGCCACCGACGCATCCGCCTATCAAGAAATGCCATTAGCGGTCGCGTTTCCAAAAAACGAAGAAGACCTGCGACTGCTAATCGACTTTGCCAACCAGCACCAAGTTGGCCTAATCCCACGAACCGCCGGGACCTCGCTGGCCGGACAAGTCGTTGGCAGCGGCATCGTGGTGGATGTCTCGCGACACTGGACAAAAATCCTGGAAATCAATTCGGAAGAACAATGGGTCCGAGTCCAACCCGGCGTGATTCGCGACGAACTCAACCAAGCCCTGCGTTCACATGGCCTGCTGTTCGGCCCCGAAACTTCAACCGCCAATCGAGCGATGGTTGGCGGGATGCTGGGCAACAACAGCTGTGGCTCCAACAGTATCGTTTACGGCAGCACCCGCGATCACACCCTTTCGATTTCGGGTTTGTTAAGCGACGGGTCCAAGGCCGTTTTCGCTCCGATTTCAATCGATCAGATCCAAACAAAAATCGCAGCCGCACCCGATTCGCTGGAAGCAAAAATCTACAACCAAGTCATCGAACTGCTCACTCCGCCGGAAACGCAACAACGGATTCGCGACGAATTCCCAAAACCTGAAATCGATCGTCGAAACACGGGCTATGCCGTCGACCTGCTAATCGATTCGGAGCCGTTGAATTCCGGCAGCGTTCAGCCGTTTGACTTTTGCAAACTTTTGGCCGGCTCCGAAGGCACGCTTTTTTTCACCACCGAAATTAAACTCAACTGCGTCCCACTACCGCCGCCAGTCGCAGGTTTGCAATGTGCCCATTTCGATTCGATTAATGACGCGTTGAAGGCGACTCTAACTGCCGTCAAACACCAGCCCTACGCGGTGGAATTAATCGACCGTTTGATCATCGAAGGCGCGATGCGAAACCGCGAACAGCGATCCAACGCCAGCTTCATCGAAGGCGAACCGGCGGCCGTTTTAATCACGGAACTTCGCGGCGACACAGAAGACCAAGTGCTTGCCAAAGCAGCAAAACTGGAATCCGAACTGAAGTCTCAAAATTTGGGCAATTCATTCCCGCTGCTATTTGGCGAAGATACGAAAAAAGTTTGGAAGCTGCGAAAAGCAGGACTGGGCATCGTGGCGAATATCCCAGGCGACACCAAACCGGTGGCGGTGATCGAAGACACGGCCGTTGCCGTCCCCGACCTGCCCGATTTTATCCGAGAATTCAACGAAATTTTGAAAACCGAATTTGGGTTTGAATGCGTGCATTACGCCCACGCGGGATCTGGGGAAATTCACTTGCGACCGGTGATCAATCTAAAGACGACCCAAGGCAATCGGCAATTTCGCCAGGTGGCCAGCCGCATCGCTTCGCTGGTTAAAAAATTCCGCGGATCGCTCAGCGGCGAACATGGTGACGGGCGATTGCGAGGCGAGTTTTTGCCGCAGATGATCGGCGAGGAGAACTACCGACTGATCAAACAGATCAAAAGTATTTGGGACCCCCAAGGAATTTTCAACCCGAATAAAATCGTCGATACGCCACCGATGAACACCGGCCTGCGTCACTGGCCGGATCAACCGCTGGCCGACGTCGAAACGGTCTTCGATTTTTCGCAAGAGCAAGGCCTGCAGCGAGCGGCCGAACTGTGCAGTGGTTCGGGCGACTGCCGAAAAACCGAATTGACCGGCGGCACGATGTGCCCCAGTTACATGGCGACCAAGGACGAGGCCGATTCGACTCGAGGACGCGCGAACATGTTGCGTCATGTTTTGACCGACAACGCGGACGCCAAAAACCCGCTGGACAACCAACAGCTCAAAGACGTGATGGACCTTTGCCTGTCGTGCAAGGGCTGCAAAAGCGAGTGCCCGTCGAATGTGGACGTGGGAAAAATGAAAGCTGAATTCCTGCAGGCCTACCAAGACATCCACGGCGTCTCAACTCGATCCAAACGAATCGCGGGTTTTGCCCAACAGATGAAACTCGCCGCCAAACTGCCGTGGCTCTACAACGCGTTGGTGGGCAACTCGGTAACGGGTAACCTGATCAAACGTTTTCTCGGTTTCGCCACCGAACGCCCCCTGCCCAAACTGGCGAAGACGACCCTCAGGAACTGGCATCGAAAACATCGCCTTCACGCAAACGCGGGCTCGCGAGGAAGCGTCTATTTGTTCTGCGATGAATTCACGAACTTCAACGACGTGGCCGTTGGCATCGCCGCCGTCGAAACACTTGAACAGCTTGGCTGGGCGGTCGAGATTCCCAACCACGCCGAAAGCGGCCGAGCGGCGATGTCCAAGGGCTTGCTGCGAATGGCTCGTCGGTTCGCCGAAACCAATGTGGAAAAACTGAGCGGCCTAGTTAGCGACGAAAAACCACTGATTGGTATCGAACCGTCGGCCATCCTTAGTTTTCGCGACGAATATCCCGTGCTGGTGCGGCCGCAGTTTCGTGACCGAGCGAAGGGACTGGCCAAAAACGTTTTGATGATTGACGAGTTCTTCCAGCAACAAGTTGAAGCGGGTTTGATCCAAAAAGATCAATTCACCGCAGCCTCTAACTCCGCCCAATCACAGATCATTCGCTTGCACGGACACTGCCACCAAAAAGCTTTGGCGTCGCTTAAACCAACGATTCAAATGCTGCAAACCGTACCCGGCAATCGCGTTCGCGTCATTCCTTCGGGCTGCTGTGGGATGGCAGGTTCGTTTGGTTACGAGTCCGAACACTACGAACTTTCGATGCAAATCGGCGAACTGGTGCTGTTCCCGACGCTACGCAAAGAAAATGAATCCAGCCTGATCGCCGCACCAGGCACCAGTTGCCGGCATCAGATTTTCGATGGCACCGGTCGCAAAGCCCTGCACCCGATCGAGATCATTCGGCGTTGCTTGCGATGATCGATGCCTTCGATGAACGTTGCCCTTGAACGAATCGAATCAAACGATGATTGAACACGTTGACTCAACGGCCTTTGAAGACCTTTGCCAGAACTTATCAAAGGACCGCTCAAAAAGCGGCAACGCATGGCCCGCCAAGCAACTCGACCGGATGAAAACGGCTGGCGTCTACCGATGGTTCGTGCCGATTGAAAGCGGCGGCTTCGGCTGGAGCAATCTTGACATTAGTCGAGCCTACTTAAAACTTAGCCAGGCCTGTTTGTCCAGCACCTTCGTTTTGACCCAGCGCATCGCCGCTTTAAAACGAATCGCGGCCTCGCCCAATCAAAGCCTCGTTCAGGCGCATTTGCCGCGTCTTCTTTCGGGCGAAACGACTGCCACCGTTGGAATCTCGCACTTGACCACCAGTCGCCTGCACCTGCAACGCCCCGTCCTGACCGCTCATCAAAACAACGACGGCTATCGACTCAACGGGCTCTGTCCTTGGGTGACCGGCGCTAACGCGGCAACACACCTGTTGGTGGGCGGCATTGTCGTTAACGGCGACGATGCCGGGAAACAAGTACTCGGGCTCGTGCCGACCGAGGATAAAAATGTCGTCGTCGATCCGGGATTTGAGCTCATCGCTTTAACGGAAACGCACACGGGAAAAGTGAACTTGAACGATGTCTTGGTCACCGAAGAATCCTTGGTCGTCGGCCCGCACGAAAATGCATTGGCTTCCTTGTCTTCGGGCCCTTCGACCGGCAGTTTCCAATCGTCAGCTCTCGCGTTAGGGCTGACCGCGGCGGCGATTAATTTCATTGCCACCGAATCCAAAAGTCGACCGGACCTGCAAGCCAGCGCGGACTCGCTCTTGTCCAGCCACGCAACCGCAGTGGATTCGTTGCTGCAAGCTGCCTCTGGAGATCCGACCTGTAGCAACGAACAGCTTCGAACCGATGCCAACAGCCTGGTTTTGCGAGCGACACAAGCAGCCATGGTTGCGGCGAAGGGCGCTGGCTTCATGGCCGATCATCCGGTTGGTCGCTGGTGCCGCGAAGCGATGTTCTTTTTGGTTTGGAGCTGCCCCCAAGCCGTCCAAGACGCCAACTTATGCGAGCTTGCCGGAGTGGAATAAAACAGGAATCGTCGGCCAAGCTATCGCCCGAATGTTAAAGGCCCCGATTTTCCCGGATCAACCTTCAATCCGTCACGTCGATTCCGTGGGCCTTCAAGTCTTCAATCGACGCGAATTCAATCGCCGAGATATGCGTTGCGCGAAGCTTGACCTGCGGCGCACAACCGGCCTTGAATGCTTCTTGCCATCTCTTGACGCAAAGGCACCATTGGTCGCCGGCTTCCAAACCCGGAAAATCGTATCCCGCGATCGGTGTCGACAAATCGTTCCCCACGGACTTGCTGAATTCAAGGAAGCTATCCGTCATGATCGCGCAGACCAAGTGCAAACCAACATCCTCCATGCCCGTGCGGCAATATCCATCACGGTAGAAACCGGTCATTGGGGACGAACAGCAAATTTCTAATTCTGTGCCAAGTACGTTTTTGGGAAGACCCATATGGATTGTTCTCCAGATCGAAAAGTTTTAACGAAATCGAATTGTGTTACAGCTGGGCATTTTTTGCAAACTGGCTGAACGCCACAAACCGCGACAAACCGACAGAGACACGGCAACCGCGACGCCGAGTCTGCCTACGAAATCAAATTTAATTTTCCGTGGCCGCCCGCGTCAGTCCGGCAAACGAATGTTAGCTCGATGAACCATTTCAAACGCTAAATTGCCGGAATAAATTTTTCGCAATTCCAAATAAGACATCGTTAGCCGCGGATTGACCTCAATGACAGCGTCCCAATGTGGCCCCTCTTCGCCAAGCACAATATCGACTCCAAAATATCCCGCGGTGTTTGGAAGAAACGGCAACAACCGGCCGATCAAGTTTTGGGCTCGACGAATTTGAATCGGTTCCAAATCGTCGACCGAGCCCAAGTAGTTTCCAAAAGGTTGACAGTCAAACCGCTGACGCAGCGGCTTTAGAATCAAGCTTGAACTTTTTGCCGCCGATCGATCCGGTTCAGCCGGTAGGTTACCTGCCAACGTTATCGATAAATTGCTCTCGGGAGCTGCAATGACCGAAACGCTGACAGCGGTCCCTTTGACGAATTGCTCGACCCGAAACTCGTGCAAATTTTTGCCGCCAGCCAAACTCTCGATCAAGCTATCCAATTGTTCGCGGCTTCGGACCAGCGACACGCCTTCGCTGCCCGCGCCATCAACTGGCTTGACAACAATAGGAAAGGATTCGAGACCCTCGGGCGCTTTTTCTTTTACGAATGAGCCAAGCGAAAGCCCATTGGGTAAATAATCGAATCCATCTGCCGCCAGATTTTGGGCAAGGCGGTTCTTGTTGGCCGTCAACGAAACGAATTCCAGCGTTGGCGAAATAAGCTTTGATCGCCAACTATCCATCCTGACCAATAGCTTCTCGAGGCACCCCTGCGATTCGGGAGCGATCAGCAAAATTAGGTCCGCTGTTTGAGCCAAGTCGGCGAGCCCACGTTCAACCGTGTTGCAGCTGGAAACCGAGTGGAAGCGAATTTGCCCACGAGCCTCGGTTAGCGGCGGATCAGGAACCGGCTGGTTAGGAAC
>CAZROJ010000024.1:16549-20745 GCA_964601665.1 uncultured Pirellulaceae bacterium | reverse complement strand
TTAGGAACTTGAGACGTTCCAAATGCGGGTTGTCCCAAGCGTTCATCCCAAATCAAGTCCACGTCGGCGAATCTAGCCAAATCTTCCGCAACCGCTGAAACCATCGCCCTGCCCATCGCCAGCATTTCCTTGGCGGATTCAGGGGAGAGTCCGTCGTGGAACAATCCACCGCCGGTTAGCCATTCGAAGAGTAAAACATTCATTCAAACACACCGCTTTTTCGTTTGCCACGCGGCAATCGTTGTGTCACAATCTGAATCGTTAATCATCAACCCATTTCAGGTATTTGCCGTGTCCACAATCGATACCCGAATCGAAGCCGGTATTCTTATAATTTACCTACAAGACGTTCGTATCATTGACGAGCGTCGGATCACCGCACTCGGCCAAGAACTAAACGAACTGCTTCACGAGACCGAATCAAAACGCATCGTGCTGAATTTTCAGAATGTAGGTTTTATGTCTTCGGCAATGATCGGAAAGTTGGTCGAGTTCAACAAAAAGTGCAACAGCCTTGATGCCAAGTTACGACTGTGCGACATCAGTGAAAACGTCGGCGAAGTATTCTCGTTAATGCGATTAGATAAAGTTTTCCAAATTGATAAAGACGAACAGTCATCATTGAAAAACTTTTCCAAAAAATCATGGTTCGGCAGGTAGCCTCGTTTGCGAATTCATTGCTTGCGAATTGATTCGGGCTTTGGTTCACTCGCCTGAGCCCGCTATGCATTGCCGTCTGTCGCTCGCATTGACCTAAATTAGCAGCAATTCGATTCTTTCTCCGACCGCATCGAGTGAACTTTTGGGGCGGAAACCGACCGATCCAGTTCGAACAGCGTCTGAACTGAGCGGGACCAATGTCAAACGAAGGCAAATAAGTCGGTCAAGAAAACACGCTACGCGGCTCATCGCACCACTGGAGGCTCGCAGTGGTTGCAAAGACAGAATTAGCCAGCAATATCGAGCTGACTTCTTTACTTTATTGGTTCCTTTTACGAGAATTAGGCGGCTTAGAGCAACACCGAGTTCGAAATACAATCGTCTCGCATGCTTGGCCGAAGTAATTCTTGGAAGTAAATCTTTCAAAGCTAAAACCTGCTGCCAGAAAAACTAGTCAGAATTGGGACCATTTGATCTCGCAAACGACGTTTCTGGATTAGATTTTAAGCCACGAGTCTTTGGCAATTGGAAGTCGCTGTTCCGGGTTGGAGCAAATTTACGCTCTGCATAATTCGACCGGACTCGCGTTTTCGCGCCAACTGAGTGAACTGAGCCAACTGAGGTCAACTGAGTGAACTGAGCCAACTGAGCCAACGGAATGACGGTCATAACCGTGTCATTCATGGACAATCGGTTGCCGCCCGAACACCAACGAACTGCCGCCACGAAGGCAGAATTTGATAACCTAAAGGACAAATTTATGTCGGATGTAATCAAGTCGAACGCTAACTCGATCAATGACTCCGGAGACTCCTATCGCAACACAGCAGACGCCGATCCTACCGAAACTCGAGAATGGCTGGATTCGCTCGAGTACATTTTGTCGAGCAAAGGTAAAGACCGGGCGAAGTTTTTGTTGTCGGTTCTTGAATCCAAGGCCCGAATGGAAGGCGTTGATCTTCCCGCCAAATCCAACACGGCCTATATCAACACAATCTCCAAAGAGGAAACGCCTCCCTATCCGGGCAACCGAGAAATTGAGCGGCGGATCAAAAGTTTCGTTCGCTGGAACGCGATGGCGATGGTCGTAAAAGCCAACCGAGCGACAAAGGCCCCTGGACTCGGCGGCGTTGGTGGTCACATTTCAACTTTCGCTTCTTCGGCGACGCTGTACGAAGTTGCCTACAACCACATTTTCCGTGGCCGCGGCCCATCAGGCTATGATGGCGACCAGATTTATTTCCAAGGCCACGGTTCGCCAGGAATGTACGCCCGAGCCTTCCTCGAGGGACGTTTGGGGGAAGACAACCTGAACAACTTCCGCCGCGAACTTCAGGACGCGCCAGGACTTTCGTCGTATCCTCACCCTTGGTTGATGCCAAGCTTTTGGGAATACCCGACGGTATCGATGGGGCTTGGCCCGATCATGGCGATCTACCAAGCTCGCTTCAACGAGTACCTGAAGGACCGCGGTATTAAAGACACGTCGAACCAACGCGTTTGGGCTTACTTGGGCGACGGCGAATGCGACGAACCCGAATCTTTGGGCGCGATCACGCTGGCCGGTCGCGAGCACTTGGACAACCTTAAATTTGTCATCAACTGTAACCTACAGCGTTTGGACGGCCCCGTTCGTGGTAACGGCAAGATCATCCAAGAACTGGAAGCCCTGTTCCGTGGTGCCGGTTGGAACGTGATCAAAGTTTGCTGGGGCAACGACTGGGATCCTCTTTTGGAAGAAGACGAACTGGGCCTGTTGGTCAAACGCATGGGTGAAGTTGTCGACGGTCAGTATCAAAAGTACGTCGGCATGCCAGGCAGCTATGCTCGCGAACACTTCTTCGGCAAATACCCTCAATTGCTAGAGATGGTCAAAAGCTACAGCGACGAAAAACTGACTCGCATGCGACGCGGTGGCCATGACCCGGAAAAAGTTTACGCGGCCTATCGTGCTGCTGAACTGCATAAAGGTCAGCCGACCGTAATCTTGGCCAAAACGATTAAAGGCTACGGTTTGGGCGATGCTGGCGAAGGCAAGATGATTGCCCACAACCAAAAGACGATGGAAGAAGATCACTTGCTCGAATTCCGAACTCGATTTGGAATTCCAATTTCCGATGAAGAAGTCGGCAACGCACCTTACTACAAACCGTCCGAAGATTCGGCCGAAATGCAGTACATCAAAGAACGCCGCGAAGCTTTGGGCGGACCTGTTCCTTCCCGGCCGCTGGACATTCCGAAGATGGAAGTGCCAACTTTCGAAGACTATCGCAAGATGATCGATCGCGACAGCGAGAAAAAAGAAATCTCGACAACGATGGGCGTTGTTCGACTTCTTGCCAAACTCTGCAGCGACAAGAAAATCGGCGAAAACATTGTCCCGATCGTGCCGGACGAATCGCGAACTTTCGGCATGGAAGGCATGTTCAAGCAGGTCGGCATTTACGCTCATGCTGGTCAGAAATACGAACCCGTCGACCACGCCAGCATGGCTTCTTATCGTGAAGCCCAAGACGGCCAGCTGCTAGAAGAAGGCATTTCCGAAGCGGGAGCGATGTCATCATTTAACGCAGCGGGCACGGCTTATAGTGCTCACGGTATTAACATGATTCCGTTCTACATCTATTACTCGATGTTCGGATTCCAACGCGTTGGCGATTTGATTTGGGCTGCGGCGGATATGCGAGCCAAAGGATTCTTGCTGGGCGGAACCGCCGGTCGCACGACGCTCAACGGTGAAGGCCTTCAACACCAGGACGGCCACAGCCTGCTCAACGCGATCGCGTTCCCAACCGTTCGCGCCTACGACCCTGCGTTCCACTACGAAACAGCAGTCATCATCTTTGACGGTTTGAAAAAACTGTACCAAGAAGGCGAAACAGCGATCTACTATTTGATGGTCGGCAACGACAACTACATCATGCCGAAAATGCCTGAAGGCTGCGAAGAGGGCATCATCAAAGGGATGTACAAGTTCCGTTCATTGGAAGCTGACAAGTCACGGCATCGCGTGCAGCTGTTCGGCAGTGGAGCGATCATGAACGGCGTCCTGAACGCCCAAAAGATTCTCGCCGAAAAGTACGGCGTCTCCAGCGATGTTTGGAGCGTGACCAGCTACACCGAACTGCGTCGCGATGCTCAGGCCTGCAAACGGTGGAACATGTTCCACCCAACCATGCCCAAGCGTGAGAGCTACATCCAGACGGTATTGAAAGATTCCGAAGGCCCGGTCATTGCGGCCAGCGATTACGTTCAAGCCTTGGCCGAACAAGTTTCTCCGTTCGTTTCGTCTAGTTTCCGAGCCCTCGGAACCGACGGCATGGGCCGCTCGGAAACCCGACCGGCTCTACGAAGACACTTCGAAGTCGATGCCGAGTGCATTACGATCGCGTCGCTGTACCAGTTGGCCGAAGACGGCAAACTCGATTTCAGCGAAGTTGAATCCGCGATTAAAGACTTGGGCGTTGACCCTGAAAAGGTGAACCCTTTGTACGCTTAGGCCCCCACTCGATCGATCATTCGATTGAGTAACCACG
>CAZROJ010000024.1:0-16449 GCA_964601665.1 uncultured Pirellulaceae bacterium | reverse complement strand
GCACCGCGACCGAGGCGAAAGGCAATTGAAAATTCACCCGATCCTTGGGACCAATTTTTCATTTTGCCTGTCGCCTAAATCAGTATTCCAAAACAACTCACACTTTAAGCATTCAAAAAACTATGGCTGTTGAATTCAAACTTGATAATCTTGGCGACGGAGTCGAATCCGGCGACGTTTTGGAAGTCTTGGTTGCTGAAGGCGATGTGATCGACGTCGACCAAGGCGTCGTCGAACTGGAAACGGATAAAGCGACCGTCATCGTCCCGTGCACGGTCGCTGGCAAGGTTACGAAGATCTGCTGCGAGGAGGGCGATACGCTGAACGTAGGCGACGTCATCCTGGAAATTGAAGCCGTCGAAGGTGGCAGTGCTCCGGCTCCGGCATCCCCCGAACCGGCCGCAGCAGCTGAGCCCGCTCCCGAACCAACGCCAGCACCGGCTCCCGAACCGGCTCCGCCCGTTGCGGCAACTCCCGAACCAGCACCCGTTGCACCCGCCGCTCCCGTTGCCCCCACTGCACCTCAACCAGTCAAGCCGACAGCCCCTGTCGTGACGTCGGTTCCCGCGGCAGCGGACATGGGCCAAGTCCCGGCCGGGCCAGCGATTCGCCGTTTTGCTCGCGAAGTCGGAATCGATTTACGCAACGTCCAAGGCACCGGCAACAACGGACGCATTGTTCGCGAAGACGTTCTGCGAGAAGTACGCGATGGCAGCCGAACAAGCAGCTCGACTACCGCCGCAACCGCAGCCGCTCCGGCCATTGCCGCTGGCAGCCAAACGGATGGCTTTGGCCCGGTCCGCGTCGAAAAGATGCCAAAAATCCGCCAAACAATTGCTCGCAAGATGCATGAGTCGTGGACCACGTGCCCGCGAGTGACCAACTTTGATGATGCGGATGTGACAGCCCTAGAAGGCATTCGCCAGAACAGTAAAAAAGAATATGCCGAAGGCGGGATCAAGCTGACAACGATGCCATTTATCGTCAAAGCGGTCGCGATGGCGCTGAAGTCGCATCCGGTTATGAATGCGTCCGTCGATCTGGAAAACGGACAGATTATTTACAAAGACTACGTCAACGTTGGCATTGCCGTTGATACCGATCGTGGCTTGGTCGTCCCCAACCTGCGGAATGTTGACGTCACTCCGATTCCAGACGTCGCAAGGCAATTGGGAACGATGGCCGAAAACGTTCGCAGCAATAATTTCTCTGTCAGCGACTTGCAAGGCGGGACGTTTACGATCAGTAACCTCGGTGCGATCGGTGGGACCTATTCCACACCAATCATTAACACGCCTGAGACGGCCATCTTGCTGGTTGGTCGTTCACGCAAGCTTCCGGTTGTTGTCGACAACGATGAGATTGCAGTCCGGCTGATGATGCCGCTGAGCCTTTCCTACGATCACCGACTGATTGACGGCGGCGCCGCGGCTCGGTTCCTGAACGAAGTCATCAGCTACTTGGAAGCGCCCAGCCGTCTTTTGCTGGCACTGTAAACACGGTTGGCGACCTGAGATTTCCCCACGGATTGCAACGCCGGTTTAAATTGCCGGTGCTACTGTAACGCGGGCATAAGTCTAATAAAAAAAGACGCCGTCGATTCGTTTTCGACGGCGTCTTTTATTTTGCTTGCACGCTAACACTTTTAGCATCACTCAGTCATCGGTCTAGCGTCGCCACTCAACACCGAAGATAAAGCCAGCTGTGATGTAGTCTTCGTCGAATGGAACGAAGGCTCCGCCGATACCGAAGGTCGATAGACCGTTCAGGTCGGTCGTTTCCGTGTTCGCTCGAGCGATTCCGTCCCACATGTAGAGAGCCTGAACACCCATCTTCAGTGATAGATCGCGGCTCACGTTGTAAGCCAATTCGAAAGAACCATCGACCATTGGGACGAACGACTGGTCCGAGAAGTTCGTTTCGTTGATGGCCGTTCCTGTGGATGCTCGAGAAATATCCGACGCGAAGTAACGCTGTTGGTTGTAGGTCGTCGCAACCGTACCGTCGGCTGTCATACGCCAGCGTCCTCGTCGGACATTGTACCGAGCTCCCGCTTGCAAACCGACAGCACTGTTGGTCGCTCGCTGAATGAAACGGTTGTCCAGCGGAACAACATCCAAGGTGCCGTCACCATCAGCATCGGCAAAAATGTCTCGCTGTGTGTCTTCGATCGTGTTGTCAGAGATCCCGTTGTAGCGAATCCCCATGTAGGGCTCGAAGTAACCACCGGCCGAGAGAGCCTGGCGGAAAATTCGATTGACCTCCGCAGACGAAAACTTCTGTTCGACCGCCATCGGGTTTGATGCGAATACATCTTGCCCGTTGGTAAAGAATGTGCCGTTGGTGCGGTTGTAAATCACATTCCAACCTTTGTCGTTCTCACCCATCCAACCGAGCTCGTAACGGTTGCCCCAGAAGAAGTCATTGCCGAGGCTGGCCTGCTGGCCTGTTGCTCCCGAAAACTTCGTCGCCCGAGGCGTGCTCATGTAAGTTTTGTCCAAGGTGAAGTTGAACCCGGTGTTGGGTGCCTTCTCCTTGCCATTGGTAAATTCGAGCGGCGCGAATACTTGCGCGTCGTAGTCGAATAATCCGGGCGTCGCTAAAGGCATGTTTTGTGCCGATGGCGGTGTCCGTTCAAAATACGTGCCAGGTGTATGATTCTGGCCCCAAGTCTGGCTGGTCATCAGTGTACTGACCAGCATGACTCCAATCATAAGTGTGTTTTTCAAAGCCATTGCTTTTCTTCCTGCTGATGCAGCGTGCAAGTCTATTGGGAATCTGCGCGACTCCGTTCACTGGGAGTATCGGATGTTGGTTTGTAGGGGTTGAACAAGAAAACAGGAATTTGCCGAACATATTGTTTTTTTGTGCTATTCCGGCCCACACTGCATGTATCCAATCCATCAAATTGCTGGAAAACTGCAATAGAAAGCTCCTAAACCACCTGAATTAACTTATCGATTTTACGAAAGTGAGGTGTATACTATTACTCGTCGGAAATCTGGCAGGCAGGCGTCCTTGGCGTCGATATTTTTGAGCAGCGAACCATTTGCAGGTACGCTATACAAGATCCGATCCGCCACAGTGGTTTATTGCTGGCCGCTCAGATGCACACATTTGCAAATTGCATTTAGAGGAATTGAAACATGCGTTGTTTTTTCTTGGCCATGGCGCTCGTCGCCACCACGCTCTTTGGCTCCACGTCGAAAGCCGGCGATGTTATTGACATGGACCTGTCTCTGGTTGACCCCGCTGCCCGCGAAATCATGCTGGAAGCGGAAAAATTCTGGGAAGACCGGATCGCAGGTTACAGCAGCGAATTGCCAGTTGCCATCAGAAGACAGGTAACCGCGTTGCGAGTTTCGGCCGTCGTCGCTCCCGTCGACGGCGTGGGCGGTATTCTGGGCTTCGCTGGTCCGGACGTTACCGTGAGCCTCAGCACTCCTTTAGGCCGGCAATATGAAGTTGCTCTGGCAGCGTCAATTACTATCGACTTGGATGATTTCCCAGGAATGGAAGCCGATGGCATCTTGCTTGACACCATCGCTCACGAACTTGGTCACGCCCTCGGCCTCGGGCCTCTGTGGGAAGCCAACTCACTGACCGAAGTTGTTCTTCCAGGACAAGACGACGATGAAAGTGTCCCAAATTACATCGGCCCCTACGGACTGGCCCAGTACCAACTTGAATCCGGGTTGTTTTCGTCACCGTTCGTGCCTATCGAACAAGAAGGTGGTGGCGGAACAGCGGGTGGTCACTGGGAAGACACTGGTTTTTTCAACACCGCAGGCCAGTTCAATGGACGCAAAGCACTGATGACAGGAACGGCCGGCGATATCATCGACGGCGAGATTGTCTTTGTACCGAGCTTTCTTTCTCAAGCATCGCTGGGGTCACTCGCGGACATGGGCTTTGCTGTCATCGGAGTCAACGATCAATTCGCGTTGCCTAGAAACCAGATTGCACTTCCCTTGTTCGACAAGGGTCAATTCAGCCCGACCATTCTTCCGGGCGGTGTCGTCCTGAATCGCGATGGACCGAAACTTTCAAGAAGACTGAACCAAGTTGCCAATGGCAACGCAAAGGGACCGCGGCAGGCCGATCCAAACGCAGCCGACCCTTACAATCTTCGAAACAAAAAATGGGCCAAATAACTTCGCGAAGTTATTCCAGTCGAAATAGACAAAAAGCCTTGGTCAATGCCAAGGCTTTTTTTGTGCCCTGACCACAAGTTCCCCCATCGCCATCCAGCCGACAACCTAAACTTGCGAAAGCCCCGAACTGGCGAAGACTGAATTTACTGGCCTAGAAAAAACCGAGTCGCGTGAAAAAAAATGGGTGCCGCGAAACAAATGGAATCAATTCGATCCAGCACGCCCGCGTGTCCTTGAACTAACGTGCCGTAGTCGTTGACCCCGCGATCTCGTTTGATTGCCGACATGGTCATCGTTCCCGAGGATGCCATTACGCTGATAATCAATGCCATGAAGCCCGCGCCGTACCAAGTAAACGGAGTCACCGGCAGCAGTCGCTGGACCAACATTCCAGCCAACGCCGTGCAACAAGCGGTACCAATCAGGCCTTCCCAAGTTTTGGTCGCATTGACTGTCGGGGCAATCACGTGCTTGCCAAACATTCGATCCCAAACAAAATGCAACATGTCGCTAAATTGCACGACCATAATGAAAAAGAACAAAAGGCCGGCATTGGATCCGTCCCATGGCACTTTGGCCCCTAAATCTGGATCCCAAGTGTTCAGCTTTAAATTCAGCAGCGCCGGCGTATGGCTGAGCGAATAAACACAAATTAGCAGGCCAAATTGAATCTTTGCCGCCCGCTCGAGAAACCTTTTATGATCGCTTGTGAATGCAATCCGAGCGGGAATGAACAACGAAGCGTAGACCGGGATGACGACCGTGAAAAGCTCGTACTGATTCAACCCAACCAAAACGTACTGCAGCGGTGTAAAACCTAGAATCACCCAGAATAGTGTCCGGTGGTCACCACTTCGCGTGGGTGTCATCGTGATAAATTCGCGAAGCGCCCAGAAGGAAACCAAGCCAAACAACACGACGGGAACGACTCGATTGTTGAGCATCACCGAAACGACAAGCAACACAAAAATAATCAACCACGATGTCACTCGTTTATTGAAGTTGCGGATGATCGCTTGATCAACATTGGCTTCGGGTTGGCGTTTGATATATCGACCTACGGCAACCAACACCAACAGCGTTACCAAAACGACAGTCACCAGGACCAAGGCGGTACCGTTTAGCAATGGCGGCGACGCATCGGCGATTAGTTGTAAATTACGTGGCAACATTCGGTCGACAGAAAACACGATTGGGTGCAAACACGCATCATAACCTGAGCGTCTATCCTGCAATAGGCACTCAAATACCAAATGCCACCCGCGGGCTCATTTTAGGGATCCGTGCATTTCCCCCAAGCATTCGATTCAACGGCAGGCCACCGCTGGCTTAACGAACCACCACGCCCGACTGCCGCATTTCCTCGATCGCTCTTTCGACATCGCCCGGTTTCAATTCGACACCGCGACAGCCATCAAGAATCAGATTCGTCTTGAACCCCAGTTCGACGGCGTCAATCGCCGTAAACTTCACGCAGTAGTCCGTCGCCAAACCCAAAACCGAAACCTCGTCGATGCCTTGGCTTTTCAAAAGACCACATAAACCGGTCTCTTTCAGTCGGTCGTTATCGAAAAACCCGCTGTAGCTATCAACTTGCCGGTCGGTGCCTTTTTGAATCACATGATCGACGCCTTGCAAATTGAGCTCCGACACAAAGTCCGCACCGCTGGTACCTTGTACGCAGTGATCCGGCCACGCAACTTGCTGCAATCCGTTCAGGTCGAAAACCTCCCCAACCGAAACGCCAACGTTCTGGCTGGCAAAACTCCCGTGACCTGGCGGGTGCCAGTCTTGAGTCGCAACTACCAGTTCGAACTTTGACAGCTGTTCGTTGGCGACGCCTATTACGGCATCGCCCTCAGGAACCGCCAAAGCACCGCCGGCGACAAAATCGTTTTGCAAGTCCACAAGAATTAACGCGTGTTTCATTGGTTAAACCTCAAAGCTAAAGCCTTGCCGCATCAGTTTTCGATAGTTGGTTTTATCAAAACGGTACAAACGTGCCGCCCGATGAGCGACGCCCGACTCGGTTTCGTCCAGCGCTCGCAAAATATCCATCGCCAGAATTTTTTTGCGAAAGTTACGTTTGTCGAGCTCACGTTCGAGCACGATTTCGTAGAGCTTCTGGAGTTGTCGCAGCGTAAATTTTTTCGGCAACAGCTCAAACCCGATCGGCTGATATCGCAACTTTGCTTGCAAGCGGCTCTTGGCCATTTCAAAAATTTCGGCATGGTCAAATGCTAAACTTGGCAGTTGAGTCACGTCGAACCACCGGGCATCTTTCGCGTCCGTCGCCGCTCGCGGGTTGTGATCCGAAAGCCGCACCAGCGCGAAGTAACCGACGGACACAACGCGATCACGCGGGTCACGCTCGGGCGCACTAAACGTGTAAAGCTGTTCTAAGAATACATTCTTGAGTCCTGTTTCTTCTTCCAGTTCGCGCCGCGCCGCTTGGTCAACCGATTCATCCATTTCTAAGAAACCGCCGGGCAATGCCCAACTGCCCTTAAATGGATCCAAACCACGTTCGACCAGCAACACCTTCAGGCTATCCTCCAACCCAAAAACAGCACAATCAACTGCTAGGGCTGGCCGAGCATATTCGTATTCGAACCCCATTTGTTTGCTCGTTTTTTCTAGCTCAGCTTGATGCGACCATTGTTTTGCCCGCGGGCATCCAGCACCAGTTGCGATTTCAATTGATGTAGATCAGCCTCGAGCCCCACCGGGTATCGATGCGGGTTGGCCAAACGCCGAATCCCGCCGTGAAACAAATCCAGTTCCGATTTGACTCTCGCTCGAATTTGGTCGAGCGTTTCGTCTACGCCAATCGACTTGCCATTTCGAAAAACAGGCTTGAGCAAATCTTCGAAAGCCAATGAGTTGTCCAGTTCGCGACGCCGAGTGACGTCCATGGGGTCGATCATGAAATTGGAAACGCCAATCGTTTCGTCGAAAACCATATCGGCAACGGCTCCATCGTCATTTCGAAAACGCCGCACTTGCTGGACACCGGGCGTGGATGTCTTAATCCATTGCTCGGACAATTTAACTTTCGGCGTCCACTGGCCATCCTCGTTTTCGATCGCCGCGAGTTTGTAAACGCCGCCAAGCGCGGGTTGGTCGAAAGCCGTTGCCAATCGAGTGCCCACGCCCCAGACCGAAATTTTCGCGCCTTGGTATTTCAGACTTTCGATCAGGTGTTCGTCCAGGTCGTTGCTGGCCACAATATCCACATCGTAAAAATCGGCCGCATCGAGCAACCGTCGGGCTTCCATGCTCAAGTAAGCCAAGTCGCCCGAGTCCAGTCGAATCCCAACCAGCCGATGGCCCTTTGCTCGCAGTTGCTTGCCAATCTCGATTGCCTTGCTGACGCCCGCCAAGGTGTCGTAGGTGTCCACCAAAAAGACACAATTATTGGGCATCGCCTGGGCGTAACTTTCGAAAGCCGATAGCTCGTCATCAAAAGACATAACCCAACTGTGCGCGTGGGTTCCGCGAACTGGAATGCCAAACAATCGCCCGGCCAAAACATTCGACGTGGCCGCGCAACCACCAATATAGGCCGCTCGACTGGCCGTGACCCCACCGTCGATTCCTTGAGCCCGACGCAGGCCGAATTCCAATACCGGATCATGTCCTGCCGCCAAACAAATTCGAGCCGCCTTGGTCGCGATCAAGGATTGAAAGTTGATGATGTTCAGGAGCGCCGTTTCCAAAATCTGGCATTCCAGAATCGGCCCCTTCACTCGTAGCAACGGCTGGTGCGGAAACGCGACCGTCCCTTCGGGCATCGCATCCACTTCGATGGAAAGTTCGAGGTTTCTCAGATACGTAAGGAAATCTTCATCGAACAATAGCTCGCCATCGTTCCCCGACAACGTACGCAGGTAATCGATGTCGCCATCGTCAAACCGAAAATCTTTCAAGTAGTCGACAACAGCAGCCAGTCCGGCCGTGACAACGTAACCACCCTGAAAGGGATTTTTCCGAAAGAACAAATGAAAAACCGCGTTTTGATCTGCGCGACCCGACTTCCAATAGCCATAAGCCATGGTCAATTGATACAGGTCAGTCAACAAACTCAACGATGTCGAGTAGATCGCGTTGGCCGATTGGCTCATTATTTCGCCTCGTTCTTTAACTCAATATTATGGCTCTAAAGTGCTTATCCCAAAACCCAAAATGCCCGCGCCTAACGCCGTCGGCTCACTCATTGTGGGATAAGCTCTTAGTCGCAAGCACCAAACCAAACGGCCCTAAACTAAACGGGCCTAAACCAAACGGCCTAAACTAAACGGCTCAAAGCGATGCCCCAAAATCACAGCCCCAAAAAAAGCGAGACCGCTTAGTGTAAATTTAACACTAAGCAGCCTCGGGGCAATTGTTAATTCAGAGATAACGTCTTCTTTTCTTCAATTCGCTTTCCGATTATTTGTCGGCAACATAGACGGCCATCGCTTTGCTAGGAAGCGTATGACTTTGGCTCTTGGACAACTCAGGACCGTCCAGGTTGGCGAAAATATCCTTTGGCGATTCGGCTGCAGTATCCACAAACAATCGCCACGTTTTCGATTTTGCGATCGCGGGAATCATAAACTTGCAGCCTTGCTGGCTCGAATTCATCATCAACAGCACGTCGCGACCGACTCCTTTGGGATCGTCTTCTTCGTCGGGAGCCGCCAGCAAACAAATGATTGGCAGTTCGTCTTGATGCCAATTGACAGCCGTTCCAGTCGAACTGTACCAGCTCACGTCGGACCAACCGTCTTTGCTGTCCGGAACGCCACTCAAAAACTGCTCGCGGCGAACCGTTGGCTGGTCCCGCCGAAATTGAATCAAGGTCCGACAGAACTGAATCAGGTCTTTATTGATTTCGGCCGAGTCCCAATTGAGCCACGAAATTTCGTTGTCTTGGCAGTATGCATTATTGTTGCCATTTTGGGTGCGGCGGAATTCGTCACCTGCCACCAACATCGGAACGCCTTGGCTCAGCATCAACGTCGCGATCATGTTCTTGATTTGCCGCAGTCGCAGAGCATCAATGATCGGCTGCGTTGTGGGACCTTCCACGCCAAAGTTTTCGCTGAAGTTATGGTTGTCCCCGTCACGGTTGTTCTCGCCGTTGGCCAAATTATGCTTCTCGCGATAGCTCACCAGATCGCTGAGCGTAAATCCATCATGGGAGGTGATGAAGTTAATACTGTTGCACGGCGGTCGCCCTCCCGGCTGGTACAAGTCAGCCGAACCGGCCAGTCGAGTGGCCAGCGGTCCGCGAGTTCCACTATCGCCTCGCCAATAGCTTCGAACATCGTCTCGGTAGCGACCGTTCCACTCCGCCCAGCGGTCACCGCCAAACGAGCCGACTTGATAGGCTCCGGCGGCATCCCAAGCTTCGGCAATGATTTTTGTGTCGGCCAACATCGGGTCTTCGCCAATCATTTCAACCAGCGGAGGGTTGGGCACAAGATGCCCGCCACGATCGCGGCTCAAAATCGACGCCAAATCAAACCGGAACCCATCGATGTGGTAATTGTGCACCCAGTGCCGCAAACAATGAAAAATCATTTCGCGGACGATCGGGTGATTTCCGTTAACCGTGTTTCCACATCCCGAATAGTTTTTGTAGTACCGCTTGTCCGATTCCAGCATGTAGTAGACCGAATTCTCGAGCCCCTTAAAGCTTAGCACTGGCCCTTGC
The DNA here is from genome assembly GCA_964601665.1 of uncultured Pirellulaceae bacterium. Classification (GTDB taxonomy): domain Bacteria; phylum Planctomycetota; class Planctomycetia; order Pirellulales; family Pirellulaceae; genus Mariniblastus. Next base: position 6,594 of record CAZROJ010000024.1, on the reverse strand, counting down.
TCGTTACCCTCGCAGGTGTGATTGAAAACAACATCCAAGATGACCTCGATGCCGGCTTCATGCAGCGCCTTCACCATTTGCTTGAACTCGTTGACCTGAGCTCCCGGCGTTTGGTCGGCCGCGTATCCACGATGGGGCGCGAAAAACGCCATCGAATCGTATCCCCAATAGTTAGGTCGATCGGGCTTCGAACCATCGGCGGCCAAAATTGGAAATTCGTGAATCGGCATGAGTTCCACCGCCGTCACGCCTAACGACTGCAGATAGGGAATCTTGTCGATGACGCCCAAGTAGGTACCTGGGTGCTCGACGCCGCTGGAGTCGTGCTTGGTAAATCCGCGAACATGCATTTCGTAAATTACCGATTCAGAAATACAGCGCCGCAAATGTCGGTCGCCTTCCCAATCGAAACTGTCTTTGACAACGACGCATTTTGGCGGACGAATAATTCCGTCGTTGCCTGCCTGAAAGGTTCCGGCGAGTGCTTGGGCGTAAGGATCGATCAAACGCGACTGCGATTGAAAACGCATCCCTTGGCTGGGCACGTTCGGCCCGGACGCTTGAAAGTGATACAACTGCCCCGGCTTGATGCCCGGCAGGTAGATGCTCCAGATGTCGCCCCAGCGGTTTCGATCCGGATCAAAGTTGATAATGTCAGTCGGCTCAAGATCGTTCACGTTTTCGTACAACAGCAATCGCATCTCGGTTGCGTTGCGACTGAAAACGGCGAACTGCACTCCGGCGTCATCCACGACGGCACCGTAGGGTAGTTTATGGGAGAACTGGAGCTTCGGATGTGTGTGCGGCATGTTGTTTAGCGTTGGCCAAAATCCAATTGTTTTCAAACCCGAGGTATCAAACGTATTTTGCATGGTGATAAGTTTCTCGATCGATAATACTGGCCTCGGTCAACAAACCAGCTACCTCAATCGATTTTTGCGACTGAATGATAGTCGACAACACAATTGACGGAAATGAAATGGAGCGCAAACTGACCGTTTTTAGTTCTCGTCTAGTTTCGGCATTTTACGGCCCAAACCCTTGGCAATCTGCGATTTTGTCCCTGTGGTAAACCAATCTACCCCGAGTAATCGGTACGGGTAGATTATGCCCCACTTGGCGAGCGACCAACTGCGGGTTGCCGGAAAACAGTCAATCGAAGAAAATGCAGTCATTGCCGCAACTCTTCCGAGCACCGGCGTTACTGCCAAGCCTGAACATTCAGCGAAAACCACATGACCGGCGTTTCCTACAAAGATTCCGGCGTCGATCTCGACGTTTACAACGAAGCAATGAAACGTTTGCCTCGTTTGATGCATCGTACCTTTTCACCTCGCGTCCAAAAACTGGACGGTGGTTTTGCGGGCCTGTTTCAGCTGGACTTCGACAACCCGTTGTTTCGTCGGAATTACAAAAACCCAACCATGGTGGCGTGCACCGACGGTGTCGGCACCAAGCTTAAGCTGGCTCAAATGCTCGGCCGGCACGATACGGTTGGAATTGACTTGGTTGCCATGTGTGTCAACGACGCGATCTGCTGCGGAGCCGAACCGCTGTTCTTTTTGGACTACGTGGCCATGCCCAAAGACGAACCGATCGTCTTGGAACAAATCGTTTCCGGAATTAGCGACGGCTGCGTCCAAGCCGATTGCGCGCTGTTGGGCGGTGAAACAGCGATCATGCCAGACCTGTACAATCCGGGCGAATACGATCTGGCTGGTTTTTGCGTGGGTGTCGTCGACGCGGATCACTTAATTGATGGCAAGGCGATCGCGCCGGGCGATGTCGTGATCGGAGTCGGATCAAGCGGCGTGCACAGCAACGGTTTTTCTTTGGTTCGAAAAATCGTGTTCGATGTCGGTGGCCTCACACCGGATTCCCTAGTCGGCGAAACCGGCAAAACGGTCGGCGACTCGCTGCTCGAACCCACCGTGATCTACACCAAGGCCACTCGACGCGTCCTGTCTCACTACAAAGTCAAAAATGTCGTGCACGGGATCGCTCATATTACCGGCGGCGGACTCGAAGAAAACCTTTTGCGGATCACGCCCGCCGGGATGGACATCGATCTTGACGGGAGTGCTTGGGAACGCCCGGTCGTTTTTCCTTGGCTGCAAGAAATGGGCAAAGTTGAAACCGAAGAAATGCATCGCGTTTTCAACATGGGTATCGGCTTGGTCATGGTGGTCAGCGATTTCTATGCGGACTCGATCACCCGTATGCTCTCCGCCGCGGGCCATCCGAATTGGGTGCTTGGCGAAGTTAAACAACTGCCAGCGGATGCCGGAATCGAAAAACGCGTTACGGTCCACAATAAATAGCGTCACCGAGGTCGTGAAAACATCGACCTGAATTCTGCAATTCTCGAAGGCAAATCTCGTCAACGACAAACAAGAAAACGCGAAGTCCGGTTTTGGAATGTTGGGCGGTGTCTTTACGCCCTGCACGTTGACCATCCTGGGCGTCATCATGTTCCTGCGCTTTGGTTACGTCGTGGGTCAAGCGGGAATTATCTACGCGCTGGTGATCATCGCGGTCTCCAAGCTTATTACACTACTGACCACGCTCTCGCTTTCGGCCATTGCAACCAACACGGAAGTCAAAGGCGGCGGTGCCTATTTTCTGATCAGCCGAAGTTTGGGCGTTGAATTCGGCGGCGCAATTGGCCTGGTTTTCTTTTTGGCTCAAGCCATTTCCGTGGCGATGTATACGATCGGGTTTTCTGAAGCGTTCACGGCAGCGTTTCCAACCGCCGGCGTGTCGATCACAACGATCGCGACGATTTGCAATGTGTTCGTTTTTATCTGTGTTTTTATCGGCGCCGGCTGGACGATCCGCTTGCAGTATTTCATTTTGGCCATATTGGTCATTTCGCTGTTTTCATTTTACGCCGGTGCGATTCCCGCGTTTGATTCTCAAACTTTCCAAGCGAACCTGACTCAGAGCTTCGAAGGCAAAGAAACCCTCTTCACCATGTTTGCGCTGTTTTTTCCGGCGGTGACTGGAATCATGGCCGGTGCGAATATGTCGGGAGACTTAAGAGAGCCCGCTCGCGCCATCCCTGCGGGAACGTTGTGGTCAATCGCTTTCACGGGCGTTATCTACGTCAGCCTTGCGTTGCTGATGGGCGGTGCACGAGACGCCGCGACGCTGAAAATCATTGACCCCAGCGAAGAACTGGTGATTAGCAAAATTTCGCTCTTCGGATGGCTGATCACTGCCGGAGTCTTCGCCGCAACGCTGTCCTCGGCCTTGGGCAGCATGATGGGGGCGCCCCGGATCCTTCAAGCCTTCGCCAAAGACAATGTTTTTCCATCGCTTCGATTGTTCGCAACCGGCGCGGGGGCAACCGACGAACCGCGCCATGCTACAGTCGTGACCTTTTTGATTTCACAAGCAGCAATTTTGCTGGTATCGGACCTTAACTCGATTACGCCATTGATCACGATGTTTTTCATGATCACTTACGGGCTTTTGAACCTCGCGACTTTTTACGAAGCGATTACCAAGAACCCAAGCTACCGACCACGCTTCAGGTACAGCCACTGGACAACTTCGCTGGCAGGTGCGATCGGCTGCCTGGCCGTAATGTTTTTAATCAATTGGCAATGGGCAGCCATCGCGATTTTCGGCATGGCGTTGTTGTATTGGTACATTGCCAGCAAACAAGTTCAAAAACGCTGGGGTGATTTACAAAACGGATTGCTCTTTGAACGCACCCGCAAAAACTTATTTCGACTGGAAAAAGAACTTCACCACCCAAAAAATTGGCGTCCGATCATCTTGGCACTCGGCGGAGCCACTCGAGCACGCCCTCATCTGTCGATGTACGGGCATTGGCTGGCTGCCGGACACGGTGTTCTTTCGCTGGGGCACGTGATTCAGTCCGAAGACGAAAATCGATTGCAACGCGTGCTCAACCAAGAACGATTACTCTACAACTTTATCAACGAACACAAGCTCGAGGCATTTCCGGCGGTCGTTTCGGCTCAAACCGTTGCCGACGGCATGCAGTCGCTGGTTCAAACCCATGGGCTTGGTGCGTTGCGGCCCAATACGGTGCTACTGGGCTGGCCCCAAGCAAACGATGCTTCGGCCGAGGCCAGCGAAAAACGAGAATCTTTTGCGGCCACGCTTCGAAGCATCGCTTCACTGGAACGCAGCACGGTCGCACTCAAATTTTCACCAACGGCAATGGAAGCCGAACCAAGGTCTGTTCCGCTGGGAACCCTAGACGTGTGGTGGCGTGGAAATCAAAACGGTGAACTGATGCTTTTGCTGGCCCACTTGCTAACGCAAAACTCGACTTGGCGTTCACGCCCCATCCGGTTGCTTCGCACGATCCAAAACGAAGCCGGACGCGAGGAAGTTTTAAACCACCTGAACGAGCTTATCGAAAAAGCAAGAATCCGCGCCACGCCGCATGTCGTGGTGACCGACCACCCGCTCGAAGCCATCGCAGAAACATCCCGTTCGGCGGGAATCGTTTTTATGGGGATGAACTCGCCACGTGAAGAACAAACGGAAGAATTTTTCGAACGCATTAACCAGCTGGTGGGTGACCTACCTCGCGTCGCACTGATCCAAAGTGCCGGCGGCATGTGCTTGCATTCTTAAACGCTTCAACAGCATGTGCTCGACTCGCAATGGGTTGGTCAGGCTCTGGTGAAAGGAAAAGCGATCGCGTCGTCGATGCTGTCCAAGTTTTGCGACAGCATAAAAAGTCGATCAACCCCTAACGCGACGCCGGCACAAGCAGGCATTCCTTCGCGCATTGCGTCCAGCAATCGGCTATCGGCCGGCAGCGGATCTCGACCGTCTCCTACTCGCTGTTGATTGACTTTCTCATTCCGCGCCAACAATTCGTCGGCATCCAACAATTCATGGTAGCCGTTGGCCAACTCCACCCCGCGAACGTAGATCTCAAACCGTTCGGCATATTCGACACCGTCTTCAAAACGCGTTTTAGCCAGTGCCGCCTGTGACCCGGGAAAGTCGTACAGCAACACCGGCGCGTCATGGCCGAGATTGGGTTCGACTTGATTCACCAAAATTAAATTTAAATGCTCGTCGCGTTCTTCGTCGAGTCCTAAACCGGAAAGCTGACTCAACTGCACAAGATTGGCTGTATAAACATCGACCTTGGCAAAAGTTAAAAAAGCATTTCGATAGCTCATCTTTTGAGCCGCCGGCAGTTCCAATGTTGATTCGACCAGGTCTGACAACAAGCCCATGGCAGCCTGCATATCGTCGCCGACACGGTACCATTCGAGCATGGTAAACTCTGGATTATGCGAACGGCCAGATTCACCTTGGCGAAACGCTTTGCAAATTTGATAGATCGATTTAGCGCCACCGACCACCAATCGTTTCATCGCGAATTCCGGCGACGTCTGCAAAAAGATAGCTCGACCTTGATCGATCTCCGCACCCGTCACTGCCGATCGATCAACCTTGATAGGCTGAATGTAGCGATCGACGACGGTATCGGCTGAAAGCAATGGCGTTTCGACTTCTAAGAAGCCGCGCTCGTCAAAAAAATCTCTTAATCGCCTTAACAACTTCGATCGCCGTTTGAGCGATTCAATGTTTGCGGTCGGCGAAAAGTCGCGTTCCATTTCAGGGATGTCAGACATGGCGATTTTATGTACGCAAAAAAAGGAAGGGCTTTAGTTTAGCCAGCACCGAAATTTTGGGCACGCCCACCCGTCATCGCAAACGCACCGTTTCGGCTCCACGATCCGCCCCGCGGTAAGTAAAAATGAAGGCAAAGAATTGCAGATAATTCTTGTTTTTTTGCAAATTTGAACCAGCTCCGCACGAATAACGACATGGTTTGCTTGCTTTCAAGCAGCGATTGATTCTCCCCACTGTCCGAATTTTGACGAGAAAAACCATGCCATTCCATGTCCCGTTTCACCACCGAGAATCGAATCGCAGACACTACGGCACGATCTACATCGGCCCGCAAGCCCATGCCGGCCCGCCGAAAAAAAAATTCAACTGGTGGGGCTTCAACGGCATGTGGCTTTCCTTCGCCGCTCTGTTAACTGCCGGACTTCTTTCGCCGCTGTCGTTGCTAATGAGCCTGAAGGGCATGCGGAGACCGGGCAAAAAAATGGCCGCCGTCGGCACCTTCACTTCACTGGCCGGCATCGGAATTCTGACCATGATTATTTGGGCCGTCGTCAATTCTCACCATCACGCCCAACACCGGCGTCATGTCGCTCGAGCGGCAATCGTCAACGCCGAGAAAGTTGAACAGACGGAATCCATTTTGGCGAACGCTTACGATGATTTAGTCGAATACCGCGGCCAAAACGAAGGGGCACTGCCCGATGATATCGAAGGCAACATTTTAGTCGTCAGCTATTCAGATCCTTGGGGCGAAGAATTGCGATACGAACCCGAAGGCGACTTTGCTTTGATTCGCAGTGCGGGGCCCGATCGAAAATTTCTATCCTCAGATGACGTTCTAACCAAAGTTGATTCGAAGTCAGAGAGTCGGCATACCAAGTTGAGCGACGCTACGTTTTGAACTGATGTCGATGTTAGGCGAAAGGCGATTGAGAAACTATCGGGCAATATGCCTAA
>CAZROJ010000023.1:0-32935 GCA_964601665.1 uncultured Pirellulaceae bacterium | reverse complement strand
ATTTTCAATTCTGCCGAACCACCAGTTTATACCCGTGAACGGTTACGATAAAAGGACGCTTCAGAGATACCTTCGCCCGAGCAAAACTTGACGACGGTTTGATGATTGCTTGAAAAACGATTCAAGCGGTCAAGCCAAATAGAAACGCGGGCCGACTGAGAAACTCGAGGCATTTTGATCTCCAAAGGAAAATCAAAAATTCTATGACAAACGTCAATAACCGTGCTCATGAACGCTTACGGTTGGGTGATTAGCTTTGTCGTCGTCTGCGGCGGAGTAGCATTGGGGTGGCGACAATCAAGGACATCATCAGGCTGCTGGGCTCGGGGACAACGGCTTGGATCGTGATGACCGTGCCGTTGGTAATGACGGCTTGGTTGAAGCTCCAGACTAAAGATGTCGATGCGTTTTGGTAGCCGACGGTTGCACTCGAACCATTATCCCACACGCTTTGAGAAGCAGCAAAGTTGGTGTCGGTGTAAATAAATTGAGCCAACATATCGCCGCCGACCGCATCGGCACTGCTGTTGAAGATCTGTGCTTGAAAGGTGATCCCTGAATTCGCAAAGGTTCCGGGGAAGTGATTTAGATCATCCCACTGGACAATTAACCGGTCGCCGAGGTCTTGCCAGTAGACGCCGCCCGATTCGGAATCCAAGTCGTCCCAGAACGGCAAAAATGCCTCAACGTTTCTACCAAAGGCCGAATTCGAGGGGAGGTCGCGGTTGCGCCATGATAAATTCCCCGTGCTCGATAACGCTACGCCTCCGTTGTTCCCGATACGAATGTCTCGTCCAAGGAAAGAACTAAAGCGAGTCACTTCGGCGTCGTCTGACAGATTCAAGAAGTTACCCGAGCTTGAAATGTCGATGAATGATCCGGCGACATCATCGCGGATTTCAATCGCAATTTCGGCTCGACAGGGGGCGGGTGGCCAAGCCAGAAGGCAGGCGATCAAGGCTTGAAAAAGCAATGAGGGTTTGATGGGCATGGCAAGGGGGAGCATTCATGGTTTTTCTTCCCAGTGCATCTGCGAAGAGTTGTAAAACCATTGCATTTTCGCCGCGACTTTGCGTGCAATCCGCCATTATTGATTGTTTAAAGCTAAACTCGTGGTCCGGTTTTGCGGACCGCCACGTCTGTGCGGGCAAGCTGTTTCGTCAAGGCCAGCCGATAAATTCCCAACTTCGGCCGAACGCTAGAAACGCTGAGTTTGCCCGGTTGGAGTTCTAGCACTTCGAACTGGCGGGCTGAGCGGTTGTTGATTCTGTTCATTCTTGGCTTGAATTTTTTCAAGCGTGTTCCGAACGTCTTCCCATTTTGGTTCGTCTCGCGAACCTAGGCCCGGCAACAGGCCTTCAAACTTGAACGCCCGATCGAAAAACGAATCCGTTTTCGCTTTCATTTTTTGCAGCATCGAAGGTTCGCCGGGGGCTCGTTTAGGAAACAGCGATTGCAATTTTGGCATTCCGGCAAAAAGCGAATTCGATTCGCCAGCTGCCACGCCTGGTGGTTTCAGCTTGTTGAAGAAATCAAACTTCGGCAATTTCATTTCCAGCTTGGGTCCATCGGGGCCGTTTAAGAACGCCGGTTTTTTGAATAATCCAGCAAACGGATTTTTGGACTTGGGCGGTGCGACGGTTCCGCGTTGGCTATTGAACATGCTGTTGGAACTGGAGCCCGGCGCACGAATGCCTTGGCCACCAAAAATATCTTGCGCCGCGGCCGACTGGGCGCTGGCAAAAACAATCACCGTCAGCGCAAAAATCGGCGTGACGAGCTCTCGAAATGTTTGCTGAGCATTCATAAGACATCCATGTCAAAAAAATAGCGATCCGTGCTGTTGCCAAGCGTTTCAAAAAAACTGGCCTTCGTCTAGGCCAGCATGTTCGCGATATCTTCTTTGGGTAACGCTAGCATTTGCATCAAGTCCCCAACCGGCATGTCGTCAAAACTCTCCGGCGCGAACGCCGCCAAGATCTTGGCCTCTTGTTCCTTATCGAAAATACTAACCAAGCTATCCTCGAACTTTTTGACCAAAACCGGCATGCCTTCGTCGCGGCGGTTGCGGTGACCGATCGGATATTGGACCTCAACTCGATCCGTTTTCGAACCGTCTTTGAAGTGAACTTGGATGCTATTGCCGATCGCTCGTTTTTCCAGATCGTAGTAGTCGCGGGTGAAGGCTGGGTTTTCGGCGACCACCATTTTGTCGCGTAGCGCGTCGATTCGTGGATCGGTCGCCACCGAATCGGTGTAATGCTCGGCCGTCAGCTGTCCAAAAATCAAACCGACGGCTGCCATGTACTGCAAACAGTGGTCTCGATCGGCAAAGTTATTGAGAGGGCCGGTCTTATCAATAATCCGAACCGCGGGTTCTTGCGTCTCCATCTGCACCGATTCGATATCGTCCAGACGATCTTTGACTTGATCGTGCAGCGTTAACGCACATTCGACTGCCGTCTGAGCATGAAATTCTGCCGGAAACGAAATTTTAAATAGTACGTTTTCCATCACGTAGGATTCCAGCGGTCGTGCCAGTGTGAGGTTTTTGCCGCCAAACAAAACGTCTTGGAAGCCCCAGCCAGGAGCCGACAGCGCGGTGGCGTATCCCATTTCGCCGGTTTGGGCAATCAACGCCAACCGAACCGCTCGACTGGTGGCGTCGCCAGCGGCCCAGCTTTTTCGCGAGCCGGTGTTGGGAGCATGGCGGTAAGTTCGCAGCGCGCCGCCATCGATCCAGGCGTTGGAAATTGCGTTGACGGTTTGATCAAAATTGCAGCCCAGCATTTTTGTGGCGACGGCGGTACTGGCGATTCGGACCAGCAGAACGTGGTCCAAGCCGACTCGATTGAACGAGTTCTCAAGAGCCAGCACGCCTTGGATTTCGTGTGCTTTGATCATCGCCGTCGTGACGTCTCGCAGCGTCAGCGGTTCTTTTTTGACTCGGCACTGATAATCCGCAACCGCCAAGATAGCACCAAGATTGTCCGATGGATGACCCCATTCGGCGGCCAACCAGGTGTCGTTAAAGTCCAGCCAACGGATGACCGCGCCGATGTCAAAGGCGGCTTTGACGGGATCGAGTTCCAGCGTCGTTCCGGGCACGCGGCAGCCGCCAGCCATCGAAGCACCGGGGACGATTGGCCCCAGCATTTTACGGCATTGAGGATGGCCGAGTGCTAAAAATCCACAGCCCAGGCTATCCATCAAGCAGTAGCGAGCGGTTTCGTAAGCCACGTCGCTGGTGATCTGGTAGTTGTGAACGTAGTCAGCGATTTCGGTCAGCAGCGAATCCATTAAATTTTCCTCGGAAGTATGTTTCGGAAGTCAGCGCGGCAGGGGAAGTCAGCGCGGCATGACATGGTAACGGAATCATTGATGCGAAGGGATGGCCAGGAGCAGAAATTTGTCGACGTCGCCGAAAGCCTCGTTCTGCTCGTTGCGTTAACGTCGTGGAATCCTCATAATTACTTGCGTTAAGATGCATCTTCCGCTCGCGCTCAAGGGCACGGCATTGCCCGACGCTAAAAATGCGGCAGCCCCTACTAATCAAGGAACTTAAGTTATGCCCGCCGGTCTTACCGAATTGCAACTAAAACAGATGGCCCAAGTCGATGCTTTGCTGGAGGAGGGAATCGATCACGACAGTTTTGCAAAGGACCTGTTTTTTGGCAGATTTCGCGAATCGGTCGTTTTGCCGTTTCCCGAAGACGATGAGGCCGACCAAGAGCGTTTGGCAGAGTTTCTAAATCAATTGCGATCGTTCTGCGACGAAAATATCGACGCAGCAAAAATTGAAAGCGATCGAGAGATCCCGGCGTCGGTGATCGACGGCCTGGCAAAACTGGGCGTGTTTGGTTTGACTGTCGATGAATCGCTGGGCGGGCAAGGCCGCAGTTTGAGCGAGTACTGCCGAGTGATGGAAGTGCTGGGCGGCAAATGTGCCGCGACATCGGCTTTTGTTACGGCGCAGCATTGTGCCGGACTGAAAGCACTTGAATTGTTCGGCACCGAGGATCAAAAGGTTCGCTGGTACAAGGCAATTTCTAGCGGTGAAAAGTCAATCGCGTTTGCGTTGACCGAGCCGATGGCGGGTTCGGACATCAATAACGTCCGAACGCGAGCGAAAGCCGATGGCGACAGTTTTTTGCTGACCGGCGAAAAAAGATGGATCACCAATGCGGCCAAAGCGGACGTCCTGATCGTTTTGGCTCGAACGCCCGATCATGGATGCCCGGATGGATCCGTGACGGCATTTTTGGTCACGCCTGATTCGGCGGGTTTCAAAATCACAGAAAAGCATTTGGACAAGATCGGCGTTAACGGAATTTCAGCCGGAAACTTTTCCTTGGAGGATGTCCAAGTCGGTTCGGACGATATCCTTGGCCAGCTTGGGTCGGGCATGGAGGTCGTTAACACCGTTTTGGCCTACACTCGATTGTCAACGTCGGCGGCGGCCGTCGGCACGGCGAGCTACTGTCTTGATCAGATGATCGAGCGAGCGAAAAATCGACATCAGTTTGGATTGACGCTGGGCAAGTTCGGTTTGGTGCAAGAAAAGATTGCGATGGCAGCGGCGAATTGCTATGCCATGGAAAGTGCGAACCGTCACATGGCCAGCGTTTTGGCCCGCGACCCGCTGGACTGCGAAGTCGAAGGCGCGATGATCAAAGTGTTTTCCAGTCGAGCGTTGTGGGAAATCGTGAATGACTGCGTGCAAATCTGGGGCGGCGAGGGTTTGTTTACGGAGCAACCGTTTCAACGAATGCTACGGGATGCTCGAGTCAATCTGCTGGGCGACTGCGACAACGATGCGCTGCGAAGCTTGATCGCGATGATCGGTTTTCGACACGTTGCTAAAGAGTTGGTCGACGACGACGCAGGGATCGTGAGTGCGTTCACGAAAAAGCTGGGGGTGATGGGTGAGTCATTGGTGAACCCAAGTGTTCCAATAAAACACGATCACCTGAAGTTTTACGCTCGGTCGCTTTCAAAACAAATCGGCCAGTTTTCTTGGCAGTTAAAAATGGCTTTGTCAAAGAACCCAAGCAAAGTCTATTCGCAACAACATGATCAAGGGCGATTGGCTGATATCGCGATCGAACTGTTTATGGCCAGCTGCGTTTATGCTCGAATCAGCGATGTCATGGTCAACGGCACCATCCCGCAATCGACTCGCGAAAAAGAATTCAAAATCGCTCAGCTTTACCTGAGTCTTGCCAGTCGACGGAATGAACATCGCTTGGAAGAAATTAAGCTAAACAGTGACCAGGAAATTGACGCGTTGGCAGCTCAGTTACTGGCAGACGAGTGATCGCTCGAAAGCAACGCAGCTTCAAACCAATCTTGAACGATAGAAAAGATGAACGACACAACCAAACAGAAGACAGAATCGATCGTGTGGGCCGGTGGAACCGACGGCCACCTCGACTTGCTCGACCAAACCTTGCTACCAAATTCGCTCGAAAGAATTGAGTGCCGTGACGTCGAGACGGTGTGGGAAGCCATCAAAATGCTGCGAGTCCGAGGGGCACCGGCGATTGGTATTGCCGCGGCTTACGGCGTTGTGGTCGGACTGCAAACGGCCGGCGACGATGATGAAAGTCAATTTGCCGATCGTTTGGATTATGTCTTGGGCTACTTGGCGGAAAGCCGACCGACGGCCGTTAATCTTTTTTGGGCTTTGGATCGCATGCGAAAGTGTGCATCCGATTTGTCGGGTTCAAAATCGGTCGCCGAAATTCGCGTTGCTCTATTGGACGAAGCGAGAGCCATTCACGAAGAAGACCGAGCGATGTGTCATGCGATCGGCAAGCACGGCGTGCCGCTGTTGAAAGATGTATCCGGCGTATTGACGCATTGCAACGCGGGCGGCTTGGCGACGGCAGAGTACGGTACGGCGCTCAGCGTATTTTTTACGGCTCAAGATGAAGGCCATCCGCTGCACGTTTACGTCGATGAAACTCGGCCGCTGTTGCAAGGAGCCAGGCTAACCGCTTGGGAGCTGATGCAGCGAAAGATTCCGGCGACTTTGATTTGCGATTCGATGGCCGCCCAAGTGATGAAAGAGGGGCGCATCCAAGCCGTTGTTACAGGAGCCGACCGAATTGCCGCCAATGGGGATTCGGCGAATAAAATTGGAACCTATGCGGTCGCGGTCTTGGCGAAAGCTCATTCGATCCCGTTTTATATCGCCGCGCCCAGCAGCACGTTTGACTTGAGTCTCGACTCGGGGGATGGAATTCCGATCGAAGAACGCAAGGCAGACGAGATCATCAATGGTTTCGGAAAACAAACCGCACCGACGGGTGTCAACGTTTACAATCCGGCTTTTGATGTCACGCCGGCGGATTTGATCGCCGGGATCATCACAGAAAAGGGTGTGATCGCTCCTGTTAACGAAGCGAATGTTCGTGCGATGATCGAGTCACAGGGATAAACTGCAGTGGGATGCGTGAGTCTCGACTTTGCAGCGTAAAAAATCCGGTCGGTGATTCGATTGCACCCAGAATGCACTTTATGTCAACGGGTTAGCTAGTCGAATCACCGGACCTGAAAATTTATCAGCCCGTGGACATCGTTAGTCCACTTGGCTCAGCTTGGCCTGGTCGGCTGATTGCGAATTCTGACGGTTTGTTGTTTGAGTCGTGGGAACAACTTGAGCACTAAACGCGACTTTGGTCTGCCGCGATTTTTCGCCGGTGCTGACGATTGTAATCGTTTCATCAACGTCCGTCGGTTCGGTCGTGTCAAAAGTGTAAGACAAAATATGTAGCGTCTTTTTCCCGTTGCTCGGGCTGAACTTAATTTTGTCGCTGCTGGTTTGGATTTGATCGATTGAAATCGGTTCCGGCGAGCGGACGATTAGTCGTTTGGCAATTTTTTGGCCTTGGTTAACCACTCCCAGAGCGATTGGCGAAACATTAATTACCGTGTTGACCATGCCGTTGAGTTCGACCGGCATTCCGCTGGTTGCGGGATCGTTGGTGATGATCGTCAAGTTGTCAGCAAACTGGCCCGCTGGCTGGTTTTTGCTGAGCGTTACGGTCAGTTCGTAGTTGACTTTGCCCTGTGCCCGGTCGCGGCTGAGTTCTTTAATCGCGACAGAAATGTTCGGGTTGGTCGATTTGACGTCAACGATTTTCCAGTCCGGGTTTCCGGCGTACCAAAGTTTTGCCGTCCGCTGAGCTGGTTCGGAAATGCTTACGTTTTGGAATTCAAACTCGCCGGGGCTCAAAACCACATCGCGCCGAATGTTTCCTTTGACAGAAAACTGAACTTCTGCGTATTCTGAAACCGGGCCAGCTTTTTGGATGGAAACCGACAGCGTCGCTCCACGTTTGCCGAAGAATTTTAGTGTGTCAAACGTCGCTTGAACCTGAGCCTTTTCGTTGACTTTGACATGCTGAGTCAAAATCTCTGGTTTGGTACAACCGCAACTGGTCCGAACGTGATTCAACAACAAGTCGGCCCCTGAGTTATTCACGAATTCGAAGACGTGGACCTGCTTGGAAGCACGTGCGACGACACCAAAATCGTGTTCGCGTTGATCCGTGAGCTTTTGGTACCAAGGCAATGTGCCGAGCGTCATGTTCGGAGTTATCGGCCCCGAAACGATGGTACCTTGCTGGAAGCCGTTCCCGGGCGAACCGATTGGGTTGGCAGGGTAAGTAATAACTTGGGCTCCGGCAGTGGCGGCAAATGCCGTAGAAAGAGCGACGAACAGAAACGATTTCATTCTCTCACCTGTGAAATCAAAATAGAGATTATCAATTTTACGCAGACCGACTTAATTTTTAAAAATCCGAATGGCGTATACGAGGCTTGCACCACGTTGACGCTAAATAACGTACGCGACAGCTTGGCGATTGCTCAGAATTCGACTTTGAATTCCTTGGGAAAACTTTGAATCTATCTGGCTGTAGCAATCGCAGGCGACCTTGAGGGCAACGCCGTCGCGATTTGCAAAACCAAACTTTGACCAAGCTTAACCAAACGAAACCAAGCTTGACCCAGCACCATGCTGATACCGCTATAACCAATTAATATTGCCAAAATGACCAGATCGCGACCAGAACGTTGACTTTGTGAGTCGACGTCGGCAGCCCAAGCCATTCGGGGGCTGAGGCAAAGCTCCAAGTCCAAAGTCCCACGCGATCGGCATTTAGGCGATTGTTACGCGGACGAAATCATCCGGCTGTTACCTGCCAGTTGCCCAAACGTATTGCTTTAAGAGCTGCACGTTTGAACTGCACTTTTGAGCTGCACTTTTGAGTTTTCCGCAATCGCAAGTTTGCCTCGAAAGTTTCAACCTCATTAGCGTGTCAATTCGAACAAAGAATTTCAATGACACGCTAGCAGCTTTTTTGGTTAAATCTCAAATTCCGTTTTGCAAAATCTGGAGCACAACAAAAAAATCGCCGTAGCAAAAATAACTACGGCGATCGGTGTTTTTCAATTTTGCTTGACGGATGTTTGGGGGAGCCGACGTATTCGTTTCACAAACTTTCGTCCGATCCGCACTTTAGAAGTCCTGTTGATACTCGCCACGGGCCGCGTTGATCACTTGGCTCTCGTTTACCAGTATTCTAGTGATTGCCTCGACCTTCGCGTAGTCATGATAGCCCTGAGCGATGTAGCGGACACGACCATTGCGGTCGATGAAAACGGTAGTTGGCAAAGCCATCTTGCCTGGCAGTTGGCTGGCGATCGACGTGTCACCCATTGCCACTGGATAGTTCAACTTTTGCATTTCAACGAATGATTTTACTGTTTCCAGAACATCGTTGGGAGCCTCTGGGTCGTCCATCGAAATCCCAATGACTTCGACCCCCTGACGCTGGTATGTTTTCTGCAGCTGCATGTAGTGAGGGAGGCCTTTTCGGCAGGGCGGGCACCAAGTCGCCCAGAGGTCCACCACCGTGACTTTGCCGACGAAATCCGCGTTGCTCAGCCGTCCGCCTTCCAAGTCGTCCAGCGAAAAGTTGAAGCTTCCGCCGGTAAACTGTTGAACCACCGTTTGGCTCCACGCCTGAATTGCAACTGCATAAGTTTTGTCAAACTTCGCCATCCATTGGGCTCGAGTGGCCTTGTCGTTCAGTTGAGTGAACCATTGTTGCTGCTCCAATTCGCGGTACTCGCCGTAGCCGCAGCTGACTGCGGATTCGATGGCTTCGTAGGCCGACTGCACTTCTTTACGCTGGGCGTAGGCTTGGGCCATATCAATCATTGGGTTGGCCAGCGCCGCCAAGGCGTTTCGCGGGTAGCCCCGATTGTCTCGCAAGTTCGAAGCGATTTCGCCTTCGAAGACTCGAATCTTTCCGGCCACCGGTTCGCTCCACTTCGTCGCCGCGTCACCCAAACGTACTAAGGCGTTCATGAAATGGTAGGCAACCTCGGGGTCGCCCGTTCCGTCGTAAACTTTGGAAGCACGAGCCGAGTTAACGACCTTAATGGCTTCGTTGATAATTTTGACGTCGCCTTTTGATTCTTGCGATTCCACAATCGAAACGAGCGTGTTGATGTAGCTGACCTCAAACATGCGTTCATTGGCGAACGTTTGCTTGGTTTGTTTTGCCATTTCGAACGCTCGAGCGACATCGCCCTGCTTCGCGATCTCGAGACAACTGCTAAGCTGCTTGTTGGCTGCCGACTGGTCGCGCTGAAAAGGTTTGGCAGCCAGGGCGAGAGAGGGGCTGCTGAAGATGGAAAGTACTAACGAAAATCCGATGACTACTCGAGTTACCAAACTCATTCTCAAATCCATTGTTGTTCCTAGTTCGGGAAGGTACGCCGTTGTGTTGCAAAAATGAAATCTGCGGGCCGAAGTCGCCGCAGAACTCAAAAAAGACACCCGCAATGGCCGCAAATGTTAACTCCCAGAAAGCCATTGATAAAGGGACAATAACGATAAGGTAAATTTTGCGGCCATACTTCTGTTAGATTTTGCCACCAAGTCAGGCTGGAATGGACGTTTCGAGCCCCTTATTTTGCTCCCGTCAGCTATTTGAAGGGGCTGAACAGTTTCTTAAAAAAAGTGCTCCGTTAACCTCAATTAGCCCCCAAGCCGCCAACACCGGCTGTTCATTCAAGCAATTCCTTAATATTCTTCGCGCAATTGGCCAAGTTGGCTGAAGTGCCTATCGCAGCTCAAGTTGCCCAACTTATGAAAACCTACACCGTCACTCAGTCCAAGTCCTCGTTTGCTGCGATGGTGCGTCTGGCAACTCCCGCCCTTGCCGAGGAGTCGCTGGTCTTGATGGTGACGTGGACTGATTGGTTGTTGGCGAGTCGATTTTTTGCGGAAGACGGAGACGCAACGAAAGCGGCGATGGGGTTGATGGCCTACGTCATGTGGCTGCTGCCGAGTTTTTTTTCGGTCGTGGCGATTGGAGCGACCGCGTTGATCGCGAGATGGGTTGGCGGCAACGATTTCAAGGCGGCTAACAAAGCGACCAGTCAGTCTTTCTTGGTGGGCTTTGTTTTCGCCCTGTTAATGACGGTCACCGTTTGGGTGTACAGCGAACAATTTATTCAGCTGATGCAGCTGAAAGGCGAGGCCGCCGAATTCGCGGTTAGCTATTTGAAAATTGTTACGCCAATTATTCCCATGATCATGTGTTCGCAAATCGGCGCTGCATGCCTACGCGGAGCGGGCGATACGTTTTCGGGTTTTGCCGTCAAATGTGTGGTCGTCGTGGTCAATATCTTGGTGAGCACCTTTTTGGTGACGGGTTGGCTGGGAGCGCCTAAGTTTGGGTGGACAGGGATCGCGATTGGAACCGCAACGGGCTACACGGTCGGCGGCACGATACTTACCGTGATGCTGATTCGCGGACGCGCCGGGTTGAAACTGGAATGGAGGCGATTCTTGGTGCTGGACAAACCGGTACTGAGCAAGATGTTCAAGATCGGACTGCCGGGTGGATTTGATGTCGCAACTTTAATGTTTAGCCAGCTATTATTTTTGGGGCTGATTAACAGCTTAGGAAAATCCGCAGCCGCCGCCCATGGTTTGGCTGTCCAAATTGAAGCCTGTGCCTTCTTGCCGGGGGCTGCGTTTCAAGTCGCTGCGGCAACTTTGGCGGGGCAGTATCTAGGTGCCGGGCGTCCTAAGCAGGCGACGGTTAGCGTCTTGCAGTGCCTGGCGGTCGGCGGAATCATCATGAGCACCGCTGGGATGATGGTGTTTTTCTTTGGCGTCGACATCGCCACTTTCTTTACGAATGACCGAGACAATCCCACGACGCAAACGGTGGCCGAGTTGCTGAGGGTGATTGCCTTCGCTTTACCAAGCCTTGCGGTCGTGATGGTGTTGGCCGGCGGATTTCGCGGTGCTGGGGATACGCGATGGCTTTTCTTTTTTACCACGATCGGATTTTTTGGGATCCGAATCCCGCTGGCCCTGTTCCTGTGCTACGACGTGGTTTCGATTCCTTTTACGGGGATTTCGTTGACCGGCGGCGGTCTGGGGATTTTCGGTGCTTGGTATGCGATGGCCGTTGATCTTTTAATTCGCAGCGGATTGATGTTGTGGCGATTTTTCCATGGCGGCTGGCGTTCAATCGATATCTAAATCAGCCACGGTGATCTGGTCGCTGGTTAACTTGCCGACGGTCAATTGAGTCTAAACGCAGCACCGGCACAATCGCTGCAACGATCATTGGCCACGCGATCGAATCAGTCATTGCATACCGTCAAAGTTTATGGAGCCTGCAGCGTTTAACCATCGAAGTCGATAGACGCTTGTATCCCCAAACTCTTTTACTTTGAGTATCTGCAATGACCAACGAAGATCCCGTTCAAGTTGACAATGAATTGTCTGATTTAAAAAATGCACGAAGCAAGCGTCGAGGTTCCGGCTTGCAGTCGCCGCTTGAAACGTATCTGCGAGAGATCAATGAAACGGCTTTGTTGAACGCTCAAGAAGAAAAGGACCTTGCCCGTGCGATCGCTCAGGGGGATGCTCCAGCTCGCGACCGGATGGTTCGCGCCAACCTTCGTTTGGTCGTCAATATCGCTCGTGGCTACACCGGCAAAGGTCTGGGGCTGCAAGATTTGATTGAAGAGGGCAACTTGGGTTTGCTTCGAGCGGTTGAGGGGTTCGATCCTGATATGGGGACTCGATTTAGCACCTACGCGAGCTATTGGATTAAGCAATCGATCAAACGAGCTTTGATTAACAGTGCGAAAACTATTCGCATCCCGGCTTACATGGTCGAACTTTTGTCAAAGTGGCGTCGAGCCACCGTCCGGCTTACCGATGAATTGAAAAGAAACCCGACGCCCGAAGAAGTCGCTCGATTGCTTGGATTGCCAAAACGTAAATTGCCCATCATCAAAAAGGCGATCCAGATTTATAACTCGACGCCTCAAACAGATCAGGCCGATTCGGGGTGGTCGCTGGGCGAAATGGTGATGGACGATCGAATGCGAAGTCCTGCCGACGAGCTTTTGGAGAGTGACATCATGGCTCAGATTAAGCAAATGATGCACGATCTGGATGAACGAGAATTTAACGTCCTGCGGATGCGATTCGGTTTGGACAATACCGAGACTCATACTCTCAAAGAAATCGGTGAACTGCTAGGCCTGACGCGTGAGCGTGTCCGCCAGATCGAAACCGAAGCGTTGAAGCGATTGGGTGATGGCCTAAGAGACCCTTTCGATATGGAAATGATCATGCCGTTTTAACGCTGTTTGATTTGAATTGCCGTTGCCAAAGTTTTACCAATCCACAGCGATCTGTTGTGGTTTACCTTGCCCGTCGCGTCATTTGTCATCCCTCCAATTTAGCTTGTCACGAGAACAATGAACCAAGTCTCTCAACAATCGAAAGATTCCAACGAAAGCATTGACGATTTGCTGGCCCGTATCAACGGTATGGTGGCCGGGAACTCTGAACCGCAGTCAGCCCCTCAAGCGGTTGAAAAGAACAAGCCGGTGGTTGAGGAGCCAGCGGATGTTGTCGACGATCGGGCGGCTCAAGATGTGAACAAGTTTTGGCCGGAAGAACCAACGTCGCTGGTCAATTCGCGTGTGTCTGCATCGATGCTCGAACAACTGGTCTGCAAGTTCCTGCTGGCTCGTGGGGAAGCAACTATTCGCGATATTGCCAATCAAGTTGGCATGCCCTATCAAATTGTTGAAGACGGCGTGACCCGTCTGAAGCAAGAGCAAGTATTGGGGTACATCGACTCTAGGATGAATGACTACGTTTGTAAGCTGACTGAAGTCGGGCGAGAGCGGGCGAAAAATTATTCCCAGTTTTGCAGCTATTTCGGCGCTGCTCCGGTCCACTTTAATGACTATGTCGCCAGCGTTACCGCTCAAACAATCAACAATCAAAGTCCTTCTGAAGATGATCTCGCTCGAGCATTTTCGGATTTGTTGATCGATCCAAAAATGATGATCAAGCTTGGGCCGGCGGTTAATAGCGGTCGAGGTATGTTTTTGTTTGGTTTCCCTGGCAATGGGAAAACCAGTATCGCCGAAAGAATTACGGCGGCGTTTGGTCCTTACGTTTGGATTCCTCGGGCGATCACGATGGACCGTGACATTGTCCGAGTCTTTGATCCGATGAGCCATATTGAGGTGCCGTTGAAAGAAGGCGAAGGCATCATGTCGACGCGAAACTACGACCAGCGTTGGGTGCGAATTCGTCGGCCGACGATCGTCGTGGGGGGGGAATTGACGATGGAACATTTAGAGATTCAATACAACCCGCAAACGGGGATCAGCGAAGCGCCCGTGCAAATGAAGAGCAATACCGGGCTGCTGCTGATTGATGACTTTGGCCGCCAGCGGATGACGGTCGACGAACTGTTGAATCGATGGATTGTGCCGCTTGAAAAACGGTACGACTTCTTGAACACCAGTAACGGTAAAAAAATCCAAGTCCCGTTTGATCAGTTAGTGGTTTTCTCGACCAACTTAGAACCGAAGGACCTTGTCGATGACGCGTTCTTGCGACGTATCCCGTACAAGATCGAAGTGCCTGATCCGTCCGTCGAAAACTTCGTCAAGCTCTTCAAGATCATGTGTGGCATTTACAAATTCGAATGGCGACCGGATCTGGTCCAGTGGTTGATTGAAAAGCACTACGTCCCAACCAATCGCCCATTGCGAAACTGCCACCCGCGTGACTTGCTGCTGCAAGTTCAAAACTATTGCAAATACCTCAAGAAGCCGATGGTGCTATCCGAAGAATCGCTCGATTTCGCCTGTGAGAACTACTTTTCAATCATGTAGTTGGAAGCAGCAGCAGCAGCAGCACACAACGCTCAAATTGGCTTGGAAAGAAGTACGCCGTGGTATTTTTTTTCAAAGCCAACCTTTTCAAAAACACCGCAGGCTGCCGAATCAGATTCACGCGTCTGGGCTTCGACCAATTCGATTCCTTCCTGCATTAAACTTTTGAGCGCGTCGCCCAGCAAGAAAGTCGCGATCCCTGAACGTCGAAACTCGGGTGGAACGTTCAAGTTATACGCGCCGCGGGCTCGAACGCCAGTGGCGTAAATCGGTTTCATGTCCCAAAACGAAATGTCGCCGCTGACGACTTGGTCTCGTTTGTTAAAGATGCTGAATCGTTCGCGGCGTGCCATTCCGTAGACGCAATTCTCCCACCAATTTTTAGGTGCAGGGTCGTTCACGCTATTGACTTGATACTTACGTCGGATTGCCATTTGCTCTCGCCCACTGATCGGACGAAAACCGGACAGCGTTCGTTGCGCGACCACGATTCGATCTGTCTTCTTAAAGTTGGCTCGCGTGGCGGCCTTCAAAAAATTAACGTCCGATTCGATCACGCCCGGAACGGTGCTTCCGCCGTAGATCCCTCGATAAAAGGGAGCGTGAGGGAAATGATTGCCCGCGTGAACAGACGTCGCACCTTTGGACTTCAAGTATTCGCAGGCCAGTCGTAATAATTCGTCCGCAACCTTATCGGCCTGCGGGCCATCGACAATTTTCAACATCGAAACGATACCTTGCGAATAGTCAAGGTCGTTGCTGTCATCGTTTTTTGAAAAGCCGGCGTGCGTGAAACCAAGCGGTGTCGTGCCATCATCGTCAAACGCCAAAATAAATCCCGCCGGATCAAAGTAGGGTTTTGCAAAGATATTGTTTTCGCATTGCAACGTTGTCAAGGTTTCGATTTGCCCCAGTATCGGCAACTGCTGCTGCCAAATTCTGACCACGCTTGGCGGATACGTGTTGAGAAAGGTTCTAAAGTGAAGCATGACCGGCGGATTAAAAAGAAGGTTACCGAACGGGGCGAGGCGGCGAGCTTTTGTGTAACCCAACAATAGCCAACCCGGCTAAAGATGTCACGACAGAAAACAGCAATACATTATTGGTGAGTGCAATTCCCAAAAGCATAGCCAACGCCAGCCACGATGCAAATCGCATCGGCATCAACCACAGAAAACCACAGACCAGTTCCGATGCCGTGACCGCTCTTGAATGCCAGGCGGCAATGTCTTTGACGGCCGGGACGTCGACGCTGCTTCGGACCAAGTTGTAAAACCAAAAGTCTTTGTCGCGAAAGTAAAGCTCGTACAGGACGTCGCCGGACCAATATTCAGGCGTCAGTTTTCCAATCGCACCGCCAAGAAAGATCATCGAAAGAATCGCATGAGCCAACCAGGCCGCCCGCGGATGCAGGGTCTGAGTGGGTTCGTCGATCTTCGTTGACATCCAGACGCACCATGCAGACGCCCAGCCGCAACACAAAAACGTCACATCGTTGTAGCCAGATTGGTGAATATTCAACGTGACGACAAAAACCAACTGGGCGGACGCCAAAATCGTGAGCCACTGCTGCTGTCGTACCAGCAGCAATGCCGCGGCTGCCCCGCACGCCAGCAGGTAAGCCTGGCGAGCGGTGCTTTGGTTGCGAAACATCCAAGGGAAAAACGATTCGTCTTGAAGAGGAATCGAGACGATCCATTGATCCATCAGCCAAAAATACCGCACCTTCCACAGCATGGCGATCAGCACCGCCGCCGCGACGGTCTTTAAGATCGACCGGTTCTCTTTTTGAATCTGATCCATTGCGGCGAGTTCGTTCGTCATTTTTCTTCGCCGTCGGACGCCAGCGTTTCGGATACTCGCTGAATTCGCAGCACGCCGGAACCATCTTTTTTGATTTCCCAAATGCTGGTCAAATGCCGGCCACGGAAAGACGATTTCATTTTAAAGATGGCTGAATCCGATTGGCGAAACTGTCTCGTTCGTAAATCGCCATAAGTTATATGCCGAGCGGGAAAATGGTTCAGCGTCGCCTCGTACATGCCATCGGATTTGCCCTCGGCGGCTGTGAGATCTTTAATTGAAGCGGCAAACCAAATTTTGTTTTCGAAGTTGTACATTCGCGGCACGCATTGCTGAAGCGCCCATACCGGATAGCTATCGCTTGCCAAGTGAAACCGTTTTAGCGCGGCATCGGTCATGGCCTGCGAAAACAAAATGGAAATCGTCACTAGGGCGGAAGCGGTAATTGCCACCGAAAGCGTGAGGCCAGAAAAATCTTTGGCCGATCGAATGTCGTGAAAAAATTGGATTGTGCGTTTCATCGCAATACCGCCTTTGCTATCGCTGTCTGGGGTGCCATCATCAAGCCGCTTCCGCTTGTCGCTTTTTCGTTTTCCGAATGGGCTTGGCTTTCCAACGACGATGCACCCACCAAAATTGTTCGGGGGCGGTATAAATCGCATCCGCTAGGCGATCGTTGTACCACTGGGTCAATTTTTTGACGTCGTTCATTTCGGCAGGTATCTCCAGCGGATCTGCCACGCCCGTGCAGCCAATCTCAAAGTGCAAGGGCTTATCAGTGTGTTTGCAATAGCTGACCATCATCGGTGCCTTGCCTGAAAGGGTGAATAACGCTACCGCCTTATGACAGGCAGCAGGCCGCCCGAGAAAATCAATCCAACATCCCTTGGTTCCAGCGTGTTGGTCGCCCAGCAAGGTCAAGATTCCGCCCGACTCCATCACTTCCTGAACGGCCGTCGCGCTTCCGTCTTTAGGCAAAATGAACTGCCCGTTGTACTCGCGAAATTGATTGATGAATCGATCCAGATACGGATTGTCCATCGTCCTCGCAACCGTGTAGGAAGGCATGCCAAGCAGCCCGGTTACGTAGCCGCCCATTTCAAAATTACCAAAATGACCCGACACCGCGACCAACGGGCGATAGTCGATCAAGTAGTTTGTCATCTGCACCTTGTCACGAATGAAGACGCGGTCACGCCAATTGGAATCATGAATCTTTCGGGGTGCCTGAGCAATTTCGCAGGCCATGAGAGTCAGGTGATACCACATCTGACGAGCCATTTTGTGTCGCTGGTCACTTGATAAGTCTGGGAAAACGCCGCGAATATTTTCGTGGATCACTTTCGAGCGAAACTTCAGAACGTCCGCCAACAGCCATGCGAGGCCGCGGCAAATCTTGGCACAGGTCGTGATTGGAAGGACCTGCACGATCGCCAGCACGATTTGCAGTGCAAAAAACTCTACGTAGGTTTTAATAACCTTCATCGGATCTCTACCTGGTGCTGTCACTTGTCCGACCGGATTCTGACAGTTTTAACTTAATTCTGGAACCCAGATTTAATCGATTCGTCAGAGACCGGGTGCTTTGTGACTTCTAAAAATTCGGGTTGGCCCTCGACGAAAGTCACCGGATCGCCACAGTTTCCGCATGTTGACAACCCGAACATTAAGGTGTGACAAAGCACTGGCGGCAGGGCCCGAAGCAGACTCCGTCCTCGATCAGTCGTCGATGACGATTGATGCATTTAGGTCAACGGTCAGTTCAAGAAACTCGCGCCCGCGACGAACGGACAGTTTCATGCTGGCGTCCCGATCAATGTACTCAAAGTACTCATTCAGCTTTTTACTGCTGGGGCAAAGCTGGCCGTCGACGCTGATCACCAAATCATCGGAACGCAAACCAAGGCGATCCGCCGCCGAACCCGGCACCACTCGGTCAATGAAAGGCGGCGTTCGATCGACGACGTCTGGCACCAAGACAATTCCTAGCAGATTCAGCGTCATCGGTTCGCTTGGTTTTCTGGACTGCGTCAGGTCTTGGACGATAAGGTTGCCATTGCGAATTTCCGCAACTGAATTGGACAGTGCTTCGATCGGCACTGCGAAATTCAACCACGTACCCAGCTTGTCGTCGACAAACTCTTTGCCAACCATCCCCAGCAAGCGTCCTTTGCGATCGCAAATCACACCGCCAGCAGCCCCTGGATTATTAGTGATCGCGTCCACCAAATAAACTTCGCCCGAGTATGCCGTTTTAAACGCGCCGCGGCGACTGGCCAGTTTGACGACCGCCGACACGACACCCGACTGCACGCTAACCGGTTCGTTCCCTGTCGCCACGCCGTAGAGATTACTAAAGGCGAGCACGCGGGCGCCTCGTTTGGCAGGCACGGCCGAGTCAATTTTGAAATGCGAAAGGCCATTCGTGTCGATTTTCAGGACAGCAATTTCAAGCTGTGGGTCGTAGCCCACCAATTTGCCATCGTATTTTTGGCCGTCGTCCAAGGTCACCGAAACAACCTCGGCCTCCAAAACGTAACTCCACGCCGTCAAGATATACCCGTCTTCGGAAATGCAAAAACCACTTTGGTAGGGCTCCCAGCCTCGAGCACCGCCGCCGCCCACAATTTTCACCATCTTCGCTTGGACCTGCCGAACGACATTTCGGAAGCCAATCGGCGCTGCTGTCGATTCGGCTGGCTGGGCACTCGCATCGGCGGGAATCATCAGCGAAATTGCGATCAAGCTACCGATCGCAAAAATTTGGCGCGCAAAAATCGCAACCTGACCACGACCGCCCGAATACCTAAACGCGGATTTTCCGTTCAGACGCTCTTCGAAAATTGAGCCAATCAAAATCATTGGTTCGACTCCTTGGGCTCGTTCGAATTCCCTAAAAACTCGATTCGATCGACGGTGATCGACTGCGGTGCCGCGTCTCCAATTTGATAGGAGATTGTCCGCGGCAGCGTCAGTTCTTCGGCCGATTGATAGTTGCTAAAGGAAACTTCACAGGAGTCGCGATCTTCATCGAGGGACATTTCCATTGCCAGCAGGAGCCCAGTGGACATTGAAAAAAGCAACCTAGATTCGATTACATCACGGGTTGCGATCAAAAGTTCCGCTTGATCGCCTTGGCGAGTTGGAACACTGCCCCAGTAAACGGTTTGTCCAAATTTCTGGGGCCCCAAAATCAACAGCCGCCGCCAAAGGTGAAGCGATAGCAGCAGTTGCCCTCGATCGGATTCTTGAACTTGAGACTCAAGTTCGTCCGACATATCCAAAACGGCCGCATCATCATCTGATTTGATTCCCGACTTGGAGTCGCCGAGCACGATGCTGATCGATTTTCCATTTTGGTCTTTGCCAACTATTCGCCACGACAGGGTTTGCGTCGCAAATTCTCCATTGGCTTGCAAACCCTTCCACACTCGATCAGTGTTTATCCGATTGAAGTAGAAATTTGCAAAGCCGACACGCGATTCATGAAGATGCTCGAATCCAGCCGGGGCTGCAATCGGTGAATTGGAAATTGTAGGCCGAGTCTTCCCAGCAGGACGTTCGTTTTTTTTCCGTTTGTCTGGAAGCGGCAGCCGGTTTGGGACGGGCGGCCGGTTGGTTTGTTTTCCCGAAACGATCGTCACCAATTCAGCGTCGCTGTGAACGCCATTCAGTCGCAAGTGAACGCTCGTGGTTTTGCCATCTCGCTGAAAGCTAACCGGCACTCGCCAGCCTTTGGGGAAAATCCCCAGAACATTTTTGAACTGATTGACCGACGTGATTGTGCGTCCGCCAAATTCAACCAGCCGGTCGTCTTCGCGAACACCACGTCGATACGCTTGGCTCGATTCTAGAATACTATCGATTCGGACAATTCCTTCCTGATCCGTCGCCACCGTGAACCCGGTCGTGGCATGGTCAACCAAACGGCCGCTTTTTAAATGAGACAGAAACAGCTGCACTTGATTTGAGGATATTGCATAGCCGACCCCCACATTGACTCGGCCGCGTTTTTCGAATGAGCCGCGACCATTGATCCCGATCAAATCGCCTGACGCATTGAACAGCGGACCGCCAGAATTCCCAGGATTAATCGCAGCATCCGTTTGAATGCAGTCGGTGTATTCAAGAATCGTGCCGGCTGGATATTGATAGCGATGTGTTCCCGAAACAATTCCGTACGACAGCGTCGGCTGAAAATCGGTGGCCAAAAGAAACGGATTTCCAACGGCGAAACAAGCATCTCCAGGCCGCACCAAATCGCTATCAGCAAATTTGGCGAACGGGAAATCATCACGGCCCAGCAATTTAATTAACGCAACGTCACCGGTAGCATCAATGCCAACGATCACCGCATCGTACAGCTTGCCGTCAGCCATGCTGCACTTCATGAATTCTTTGCAGGACTGGATGACGTGGAAGTTGGTGACCGCGTAACCATCTGGCGAAACAACCACGCCGCTGCCACCGCCATTGCCACCGGGACCAAAAATCGAAACCGCCGTTGGAATGGCTTTGGCAACCGCATCGATTCGTTGTTGCTCGGCTTGTATCAATGCACCGGGCAGAGCGTCCTGGCCGATCGCAGGATGGCTGACTGCCGAGAAGGTGTAGACGAGCAGCCAAGGGAACAGCCAAGCAAACGGCGCGATGTTTTGTATTTGGCAAAACGGGCTGGCAAACCGGCCGACAGATTGTGCTGAGCGAATGCGATCAAAATCCATTTTCATTTCTCCAAGACCACATCAACAAGGTGCACGATATCGCCGATCGAATTGCCATCTGCGTAATCCACTGCAAAAACTAATCGTTGCCGGCCTTCAATTTCCACTTCGAAATCTATCGGTCCGTTCATTTTGCTTTTTCGAAGTTCTTGTTCCACCTGCAGCTGTCCGTCGACCAGCACGCGGAATTTTACCGAACCCAACGGGCTGGCCGCCGGCGAGAAACCGATCGTGCCTCGCAGCCTGTTGTAATTTCCGCCAAGTCGCCAGGCGATTCGGCCGCCGCCGTGTATCGCAATACCACTGTCAAATGATTTGGCAAACGTCGCCGTTTTGCCCCTGGCGACTTCTTCGGCGGGGCGAACGACGTCCAAAGCGATCGGGTTGCCGCTGAAAGATTTGTCAAAGCGGGCCAGCCGTAACTGACGCAGCGGCTCGACCACGGATGCGGTCGTGACCAAAGGCGACCAATCGTTGGTTGTCGGCGTCAATTCTGAAATGGGAACCGAGGTCGTCATTTTGAAGTTCAGTGAAAGTACGTTTTCGTATTCCAGCGAAAATCGTTCGCCGCATAACGCGACCGCTTCGATTTTTTTATCGCTAACAGCGAAGCGACTCAAACGCAAAAGCGAACCATCAACTAACTCGCAAGTCGCCAGTGGCGTCGAAAACCGGTCTTCAATGGCTTCCGCCGCCCCCGCCTTGAAAAATGTGATCGCACTTACCTTGGCCAATGCGACCTCAGCCGTCTGGTCGCCGATCGAAAACTCAACACGGTCAGCGTTTAGGTTTTTAACCACGCCTTCGATTGCATTGAATTCGCCCTTGCGAAAAACAATCAGCGTATCGGCAGCAATCGAGCGGTCGGCAAGCACGGTATCAACCTGCCGAACCAGATTGTCGTATTCTTGGCCGCGATCAAAAACGATCGATCGAACGTTCCGTTTTAAAAACTTGCTCTTGCTTCCAAATCCAAATTTTCCGACCAGTCGTTTGCCCTCAATCGCGGGCGACGTCGCAACGATTTCCGAATCATCCAGCAATCGAAGTCGTGCCGAACCATCGGCAGAAACCGGTGCGGACTCTTGAAACCGAACCAATTCGACTTCTTCAATCGCCAGCTTTTTTTCACCGGTTTCGGTTTGCAGTGACAGGATGTCAATGCTGCATTCAGAAATTGCCCCCTCGTACTGCGTCTGGTCAACCAGTGTCACCATCACCGACGGAGTCTGAGCTCGAACACTGGTAAGGCTCAAGCAGCCAAAGATCAGAAGAAGAAAGCACGTTCGGCGAAAATGAATCAGCTTGCAGGGCGAATCGATCATGGCGAATCCTCTTTGGCCAACCGCCGAAAATATTGCTCAATGGCCGTCCGGTAATGCGGTGGCATGTCCTTGACCATTTCTGCCATCGCCGCGGCTCGCTCGGCCGCCGGCAAATCTCCCCACTGGCCACCATCTTGGATCGACTTGTTAGTTACTTTTCCGTCACCGGTTCCGCCTGCGATTTGAGTGTCTTCCATCGGCTTGGAGCCCTGCTGCTGGCCGTTTCCGGGTTGGCTTTGACTTTGAGCCTGCTGCTGTTGCTGTTGTTGTTTCTTTTCCGCTTCCTCGATTAGCTTGTCCAACTTTTCGATGACCTGTTCTTCGGTTTCCAGCACGACCACGCCGCTGCGAAGAAACCGAGTCCTGCGTTGGATGTCCTTCATCAAGCGTGAGATTTCGTCGAGGCTGCCATCTTTGACGGGCGCGATATCGGCCAGCATCATTTTGGCTACCACCGAGTATCGCGAGGGCAGGGCGGTTTCGTGTTCGAGTAATTTTTCGATCGAAATTTTGCACTCATCGGACTTGAGCAACTGATGCTGAGCGATCGATCGATAGAACAAAACAGATTCGGGAGCCGTTACTTTGTCCAGCTGAATCTTGTTTAGCTCTTCGAGTGATTCGTCGTAGAATTTGTTCTGCACCAGCCAACGGCCAAACAACAGCCGAACGTGTTCTCGCACAAAAGGGTGCTCGCTGTCGTTATCCAAAATATGACTAAATGTCGGCGGCAGCACCGTCTGGCTTTGCGGGGCAAGTTGTTTGGCAATTTTGGCAACGTCCGGCCGCACGGAAGCGATCGCCCTGATCACGCGGTCAAGCCGGCTGTCGTTTCCGGACGAAGATTCACCATCGGTTTGCTCCATTCTTTGAAATGCTTCCACCGTCGACAAAGCCAGCGATTCGTCGGCCACCGACTCAGACATCCAATCTCGCAATGATTCGGCCGCCAGTTTCTCATTGGGCAGCCGCCACGACGCGGCCTTTTGTAGTTCATTCGATTGGTTTGTTGGCGACGGGTTGTCAGGAGCAACTGGCTCCGGTGTTGGATCGGATGACTGCGCCGCCGACAATCCAGCAAGACCGCCACTGCTCAGCACGAGCGCTGAAAACAAAACA
This sequence comes from uncultured Pirellulaceae bacterium, assembly GCA_964601665.1. Taxonomy (GTDB): domain Bacteria; phylum Planctomycetota; class Planctomycetia; order Pirellulales; family Pirellulaceae; genus Mariniblastus. The sequence continues at coordinate 9,711 of CAZROJ010000023.1, read as the reverse complement.
AAGCGATAGATTTTTTCCACTGATGTTTCCTATTTGTTTTCTTCGTTAACAAGCTGTCGAGTAATCGTCGTCAGCTGAGCTTGGCGGTCGGCCAAACGCTGCAGCGCCGCCGCGACGTCGGGATCTTGGTTGACGCCGGTTGGGTCCTTCGGGTTGTCTAGGAATTTAGAATATCGCTGGTGCCGGCGATAGATTCGCGACTGCAATGACTTAAGCATTTTCAGTTCGGCGATTTGGTTTACCAGCGGTTCCTCGCCGGGCTTGCCCGACTGCTGTTGTTGCGGCGACTGTTGCTGTTGTTGCTGCTGTTTTTTTTCTAAATCTTCTTGAGTTTTAACCAAGGCAGCGATCAGCTCATTTAGCGTTTCCACAATATCCGCTTGAATTTCTACGGTCGGCTCGTTTATTTTCGCAGCGGTCAGACGTTTGGAGACAACCAACATGTCTTGCTGCAGTTCTTCGACCGTGATTGGAAAAGCGATCGAAGACCCGTCCTCTTTCAGCAGCACTAAAGCTCGGCCCGCCGCGGCCGCAATTTGATTTTCATCGCCCGCAAGCCGATTTGCACTGATTTCAAACTCGGTGCCGCGAGCCTGCTCGGGGACTTCAGTCAATTTATTGGTCGCTTGATTTATTCGAACTTGCTGCTCCAGCATTCCTCGGAAACGTTCTTCAAGTAGCTTCAATTTCGATTCAACTTCCTCTTCGCGAAGTTGACGTAAAATTTCTTCCAGTTCCTTCTTCGCGGCCTCAAGTTCCTGTTCTGCCGAACGCATCGCATCGATTGCGTTATCACGTTTGGCCTCCTTCAAATCCTGCTGTGCCTGCTTCATTCGTTCGCGAGCGGCATCGATTTTTTGCTGAACCGGATCTTGCGATTGGCTCTGCGGCGGCGATTGCTGACTGTCGTTTGATGGCGAGTCCGACGGTTGCTGGCTCTGTCCTTCTTGGCTGGGAGAAGGTTGGCCGGAACTTTCGTCGGACTGAGATTCGCTATCGGACTGGGATTCGCTGTCGGACTGCGACTGGCCGCTCTTGTCATCTTTGGGGTTTTGGGAATCTTTGGGTTCGGTCGATTTCGAATCGGAATCACTGCCATCCGAGTCAGATTTCGAATCGGACTTGGAGTCAGGTTGCGAATCGGAATCGTTTTCTTGGTTATCCGAATTTTCGCCTGACGACTTTGGCGAATCGTTTGCGTCTTGGCTGCCTTCGCCGGACGGATCCGGTTGGCCGGCATCGGCTTCGTTGTCAGATTGGATTGCTTTGGATAAATCGGCAGCCCGATCACTCGCCTTGCTTTCCGCCTTCGCCAAACGCTTTGTGTCCACGCCGCCCTCGGCCTGTCCGCGAATTCCTTTTTGAATTCGCAGGATGCGGTCGACCTCTTTCGCGTAAGCTTTGTAACGCTCGATATCGTCGCGGATTTTCTGCGATCGATCCTCCGCCTGCAACAGTTTCAGCATCTCCGACAGGCTGCTTAACGCCTCGGTCTGCAGTTTTTCAGCGGCTTTGTAGTCTTCTTTGGCCAACAGTTTGGCGACTTGTTCGAGTTGAACGATCGTCATTTTTTCTTGCGATTGCAAAAACGCTTGCTGCAAGAGTTTTGATCGTGCTGGATTGTTATTCTTTTCGAACTGATGAAGCGAAAACAATTTTGCTTCGAGCTGGCGATACCGCTCAGCCAGAGCCGTTTGTTCAGCCTTGATCTGTTCAACGCCGTCCTGCGGTTGGGCAACGACGATCGCCGGCAACACGCAGGAAGCGATCCACAAGAAGGCGGCCAATCGAATCAACGGTTTAGTTGGTTGTTTAAGCACTGAAAAGCCCAGCAAGAAGACGTTGAAAACCTTCGGTGAAGTATAGCTCATTTTGGCGGTTCGAGCAAAAGCGGTGGCGTGCCAACTGCCGCTGATCCATACGGTTTGGCTGGCAACCTGTTATGATCGATGTTCACAGAAACATGTGACTTATCCATTTCAACGGCACATTTGGACTCAATCAAATTAATACTCAACCAACTCCTTTTCAAAAATCGGTCGTCCGACATCTAGCCATGATGGCGATCTTTTTTTGTGCGTCGTCCAACGCTCAGGAAATCGGCAATGATTCGAATGCGTGGTCGCAAATTCTGGGCCCCAATCGTAGCGGCCAAATCGATTCAAAACTGAAATTGGATTGGCAGGGAATGCCGAAGACTCTTTGGCAGAAGTCAGTCGGGGCGGGATTTTCTGGGCCGGTCATTCGTGGCGACGATCTGATTGTTTTTCATCGGCCTGGTCGACGCCCTGGAAAACTTGTTGTTGAAAAGTTAAATGCCACAACGGGGGCTGCAATCTGGTCCCGCGAAATTGAAACTCGGTTTCAAGCAGGAATTGATGGCGACGCAGGGCCCAAAGCAACACCGGTGATCGATGGCGATCGAGTTTTTTGTTATGGCCCGAACGGAGAATTATTTTGTTTGGATATGAAAGATGGCCAGGTCGTTTGGCAGCTGGACTTGCAAAAGAAATTCAAAGTGGGAGTTGGCTACTTTGGTTGCGGTTCGAGTCCGATCGTTGTCGGTAAGCGACTGATTTTAAATGTTGGCGGTCGCGAAGAGTTCTCGATTGTCGCCTTTGATAAACAAACGGGTGAAGTCGAATGGAATGCGGTTCAAGACGGCCCGAGCTATAGCTCTCCGATTGTTGTCGAACATGGTGGTTTAAAAATTGCCGTGTTCCTGACGCGAACCAGGCTGGTCGGTATCGATTCGGAATCGGGTAAGGTTTTATTTTCCAACAAATTCGGCAAACGCGGTCCAACGGCGATCGGCGCGATGCCGGTTCAGTTCGATGGCAAAAAAATCATGGTCACGGCTGCCTATCAATGTGGAGCACTCGTGGTGGATCTGGAACAATTGAATATCAGCGGCGACAGCCCGGTTGCTTTACAGGCCGTTTGGAAGGACGGAGACTCGCTGGCGAGTCATTATTCAACGCCAGTCTTTTTAGACGGTCACTTTTTTGGCACGAGCGGTCGTGAAGATGTTGGCAACGGTTCTTACCGCTGCGTCGACGCTCGGAACGGCCGCGTCAAATGGGAAAAAACTGGTTTTCCGGTTGGGCATACGCTGGCGATCGGCGGACAGCTGCTGGTTTTAGACCACCAAGGCAAACTGAGTTTAATCGAGTCTGACACCAATCGGTTTCGGCTGGTCAAGAGCAGCCAAGTGGGCTCAGGGCAGACTCGAGCTATTCCCGCTTTTAAGAACGGTCGCTTGTTTTTCCGCAGCAATGCCGTTAACGGAAAAGGCACGCTGAAAGTAATTCAAGTGGCAGTAGAGTCAAAATAAGTTTTCCGCTGGCAGCAATTTGGTTTTGAAAAATCAAAGCCGAATCAGAAAATCAAAGCCGAATCAGAATAACAAAACCGAATCGAAATCTCGAAAGTAAATACAAAACTGGTCACGGCTTCTGCAGCGATTTAATTTGCTAATGTTGCACTACTGACGCGAGCCTAAATTTTCGGGTTGGCCGGTCGCTGGAACCATTGCTGCTCAACTTTGTGACGTGCAGGCCAACCCGAAATTTTAGTACTGATTACGGATTTATTTATCTCTGGATCAAACCAGGTGCGGACGCATCGGCGATTGACTCTTGGGCCGAACTAACTTTGGTCAGCATCGACTGCAATGGACCAACATTGCTGGCTCGGGCGGGCCACGTGGTGCGAATGTAATCGCCCGATGCGGTTTTTAGTCCGCTGTCCCACCAGAACCATCCGCCGGAAATAATCCCGACCACCTCGTGCTTGCTGTTGAATACTGGTCCGCCAGAATCGCCGGGCAGCAGAGGAACGTCAGCAAAGATTTTCTCAATCGTCGACGGTGGCGAAGCTTGAGACTTGAACGAGCGAACGCAATCAACCAGCTTGGTGCCGCCGCCCAAACCAACGAGTTCCAGCTGGTCGCCGTGCTCGATCGACTTGGTTGCCAGCTTGGCAGGCTCGATTCCAGCAGGAACCCAGACCCAAAGCACGGCCACGTCTTTTGCTTCATCATGCTCAACCACACGACATCCTTTGGCTCGGCGTTTGTTGCGGTAGGTGACTTTGATTTTGCCATCGGTCGCGTCGTCTTGAACGACATGCCAAGCGGTCAGGACCAAGCCTTCGTATCCGTCTTTGACTTTTTTACTTTTGTCGACCTTGATCAGGACGCCAGTGCCCGATCCGTGCGGCGTCGAGACTTCGACAATCGTGTCGTGGTATTTCGCGTAAGGCGTCCATTCCCAGAGTCCAGACCCTGTTCCGACGGGTTTGGTTGGAGCGGTCAGAGATTTGGCCGCAGCATCTTGCTTTGGCAGAGAAGATTTTGGGGTAAGTTGAGCGAGGGCACTCGAGCTAAACGTGACCCCGACGACAATTGCAGCGTATAAAACAATCCTTTGCATAACTGCCTCCTGGCAGGGCGCATCCGTCGCACTTACGAATTGTCAGTTCGAAAAACCGCGGCGTATCACGCCATAAGACTATAAAAAAGAGCCGATGAAAATGAAGCCGACCCTCATCCAATTTTCGACGGTCTCGAGCGGAGGCTTGAGAAACTTTACCCAAGCTTGGTTTTTTTGCTCGAAAGTGCCATTAAAAGTGCGGTGGCTCGCACTGTTTCGTGCCAGCAAAATTCAAATTCGCACGGCGATGGCCGATTTGATTCGCTCAACCAACAGGCAGGCGTGAGTACCAAAGATCGCCCAAACACACTTTTTGGTCGGAGTATCTCGGGCATCGCTGGTAGCAGCGAATTACCTGAACGCCTTGGTTTTCTCTTGATTTCTGAAGCAACAATACTCTAGCTCCGATTTCTTAAATTGACTAAGGTCCGCTTGAAACTGGTTGGAACTAGGTTGGTGACAAGGATGTGACAATGAATTCATGGATAAATCTTACGTTCGGCTGCTTGCTGGCTTCCACTGTTTATCTTGCTGCACCCGCAGGTTGTCTCGCTCAGATCGATCGTCAGTTGGATTTTCGAATCGACTCGGCCATGCACACCGATGGATCTGCCTCGCCAGTTTCTCGTAACAAAACGATTTTTTCGGACGGCTTGATTTTTGATTTTCCAGTCGCTGCGGGCGCTTCGGCCCCCGATGAAATTTTGGTTTACGACTCTCACAAAAAGTCGATCAGTCTGCTCGATCAAAAACGCCAAGTCCAGTTGACGCTATTGGACGTTCAGGTCGAGAAATTGCTCAACGGCATGCGTGAACAAATGAAGATGGACGATCGGTCAAAATTGATGCTGGAACAAACCTTTAAAGAGCGAATTGATTTAAAATCTAATGCAGTGACGCTGACCGGAAGCCAAAACATGACCTATCGATTTTTTGGCAAACCACCTGCGAACCCGCACGTGCTACCGGCTTACTTTGAATTTCTGAACGTGTTCACGCGAGTCCAAGCGTCCGATCCGAAAAAGTTTCCGCCGTTTGCTCGTATGCGTCTAAACGAGTCGATTCGTAAAGTTGGCTGGCTTCCCGATCGCGTCGAAGTCAAAATCTCGCCCAGCGATTTTTTTCGCCAGCCTTTTAAAGCTCATACGACTCACCAATTGTCGCTGGAACTATCCGCTGGCGATCGAGAAGAAATTGCCTTGGCGAAAAGAAACTGGGCGGCGTTTCCGGCCGTGAGTCTGATGGAGTACCGAAATCTTAAAACCAAACCAAGTTTTTTTGCTCGTGTGGCCCAAACCGCAAAAGAAAACAGCGAAGCGAAATCGACCGAGAAACGGTAGTTTCACGCTCCCTTTTCAACGGTGCTCGGCACGGCCGTCTTGTTCCTGTTTCACGTGGCTTCGACCACGAACCGAAAGCTTAATGTTGATCGCAAAACTTTACATGCCCGCGGTCGTCGCCGTCGGCACTCATTGCGGGATAAGCGTTTAGCAGGAAGTTTTGATTAAACTGTACCGCTCAACGATGTCTTGTTTTCTGATTCGAATTTCGTATGACAATTCATTCCAGTCCTCCGGCCGAACAACGGCTTCCCGTCTGTAGTTTGCTGACCGCTGCTGGTCGCGGAGCCGTCGCCGTGGTCGCGTTGTCGGGCGATCGTGATGCACTAGTGGTCGCGATTGATAAACTTTTCAAGCCAATAGGCTCGCGGGCGTTCAAGAATCTCTTTCGCCAAGTAATTGTTTACGGCCAATGGCGATCGACGCGAGAAGATTTGGTCGTTTGTACCACGCCGGCAGGTTTCGAAATCCAATGTCATGGTGGCAATGTGGCTTCGGCGGCAATCATGAATGACTTGCAAGACCTCGGTTTCGACGCGCTGCCGCCTTTGGATTGGCGACGGCATTCTTCATCGCAGTGGCGACTGGAAACCGAAAACGCATTGTGCCAAGCCACTACCGAACGCACGGCAGACCTACTGCTGCGAAACTTGAAAATTCAAGAAGCCGCGCTGCAACGGGTCTTGGATTCAACGGATCCAGCGGCACGCGAATTAGCCGCTGCGAAAATGCTCGAATGGGCCTCCTTTGGGCGGCATTTGACTCAGTCTCGATCGGTCGTTTTCTGCGGTCAACCGAATGTCGGCAAGAGTAGTTTGGTTAACGCCATCGCGGGTTTCAATCGGACAATCGTGAATGAAAAGGCAGGAACCACGCGTGACGTGATCACGCAAGCGACCGCCATTGATGGTTGGCCGGTTTTATTAACCGATACGGCGGGGCTGCGTGCGACCGATGCGCAGATCGAAAAAATTGGAATTGAAAAAGCGGAAGCGGCGATCGTGGAAGCGGATCTTCGAATTGCTGTTTTTGATGCGACCGAACCCTTCGTCGAATACGACCGAGACATGTTGGTAACGCTGAAGGCGGATTTGGTTGTCTTTAACAAGGTCGACCTGGCGATTGATTTTCGTTTGCCGACCGTCTCTGGTGACACGCCGGCCTTGCAAGCTTCCGCTGTCGATCGCACGGGGTTGGCTGAATTGGTTCAGGCAATCGCCAATGTTTTGGTGCCCAAACTTCCGCCAGCCAATCAGTGGTACCCGGTCACCGCAAACCAAGAACGGATGCTACAATCGTTGATTGGAAAGCCACTTTAGACACCTGAAACTAGGCTTTTTGCTTCGCGAGAGCTAGATTCCTCTTTGATTGTTGTTAATTATGCCAACTGAATGCAAGCCAGTATGCCATTATTGTGGTTTTGATGATTGCGAGAGCCAGTCGCGCGGCTTGACAACAGGCAAACCGTCGACCGGTGGCTGCTTGATTTCAGGAACAAAGGCGAGCGAGAACGCGGCGATCGATGCGGCCAAAGAAATGCTGGCAAGGGCTACCGCCCCGTTGGTCTGCGGTTTGAATTGTTTGGACTCCGAGAGTCAGATCGCCGCTTGGAAGCTGGCGGACCGTTTGCGAGCGACCGTTGATACGACGTTAACCAATCGAAACCGAGCCGCCGTGCAAACGTTCCAGCGTTACGGAAAGGTGACGGCGACTTACGGAGAGATTAAAAATCGAAGCGATTTGATTGTCCTTTGGGACTGCGATTTGGAGTCGCACGCAAAATGTTTGGCGTTGTTGATCGGGGATACGAAAATCAAACGTCGAGTGGTATTTGTTGGCGACAAAAATTCGCCAGGGGCCGAAAATGCGGACTTGGTGTTTGCAGTTCCCACCCGTTCGAACCACGGCCGCGATCGCTTTATTCAGCTGGCCTATTTGCTTCGAACAAAACTGGCCGGCGTCGGTTGTGACTCAGCCAAGATCGCCCTGACTGGCCTGTCTGTGACCGACACGGAGAGCCTGTTCCAAATTTTGACCGAATGCGATTACGGCTGCTTGTTCTTCAAACAGCATTCGGATGAATCCGAATTCGATCTGGAAACGGAGTCGTTAATGTTGTTGGTGCGCGAGCTCAATTCAAAGACTCGTTTTGTCGGCTCAAAACTTCGCGACGATTTGAACGGGTTGGGTGCGGAAACCGTTTTAACGCTGGCCTCGGGTTTCCCGCAGGCGGTCAATTTATCCCGCTCGTTCGCTCGACAATCCGGTTTGAGCTACTCTGCCGCTACGCTGCTGGCCCGTTCGGCGGTCGATGTTGTTGTGTTGTTCGGTCAACTGGAGACTCATCAACTTTCAACCGAGCTGGTGGGGCGACTGTCGAATGCGAAAGTGATCCAGATTGGCCCGGCGGCCGACGATTTTGCTGATGTTTTTATTGCGGGGCGAACGCTTGATGGGACGGCAGAAACCAGCGGCTCGGTTTTTCGCGGTGACGGAGCGATGCTCAATGGCTCTGGTAATTCAATGAAACCAGGCGTCGTCGATCTGCTGGATCGCCTCGTTTAAATTCGTTTGCCCGAATGATTGTTACAAAGCTATTGTTCGTCAGCAAAATGTATGGGTCGAAAATTTATGATTCGCAAAACTGGGCGCAGCGTTTAAACTATTGCGAGCGATTGAAGGTTTCGATCGTGTCGTTGCCGCCGAGTTACTTTTATTTTCACGCACTCTAGTATCGACTGTCCACGATGCCCGTCCAAATTGCTTGTCCAAAATGCAGTAAACGCTACAGCCTTCCCGATACTGCGTTAGGCAAAGCGGTAAAGTGCAAGTCTTGCGGGACAACGTTTCGAACCAAAAAACCGGGTCAAGCTCAGCCACCGGCAGCCTCGCCCGCGAACCCGCAGCCGACTCGATCGGCTCAGCCTGCTGCGAGTGAAGACTTGAGCCAATTTGGCATCGACGGTGGTTTTCAGAAAGAGGCCGACATTTTTAGTTCGCCGCCGCCACCGCCTCAGGCTTTGGCTGGGTTTGGAAATTATGCCGAAGAAGATCCCGGCTTCGATGAAGACGCGGTGGTTGCGCAAGTAAAAAGTGAACAAAAGGAAGGCGAAAGCCTAAACCCTTACCAATCGATCCTCAACAATCCCGCACTGCGCCAGGTCAAGAAGTCGGGTAAGAAGGACAGCAGCAATGCAGTCAAAATTCGGAAGCAGCACATCGAGCAAGAGACGGAGATCAAGGAATGGGGTTTGGTGATGATGGTGTTGGGCGTGTTGAGCGCTTTGCTTTCGCTTGTAATAGGTGTCTACTCAGTCTTTTTTGCCACAGCCGTGGTTCCTGAAGAGGGTGTTGCCCTGACGGTTACTTTTTTGGTTATCCTTTTCGCAGTGATCATGTTTTTTAATATGATCCAAATCGCGATTGGCTGGGGCATGCATCGTCTGAATGGACTAGGTCGAATCGGTGGCACTATTTTTTGGGCAATCCACCTCCTTGCTATTCCCGTCGGGACGATCGTTGGCATCATCGTTTTGCGAATCCTTTGGAACGAGAGAGCCGCGACAATTTTCTCGCCGGAATATAAAGATATCCGCGAGGCGACGCCCGAGATCAAACACAAGTCCATTACAGCGGTCCTCGCTATCGGCTTCGTGGTGGTGATGATGGCGGGATACTCCATCTATTTTTTCTTTTTTGCCCAATGATGGCGCGGAGTCGAGCGTCAACTATTTTGGTTCGCGTCACGCTGCGGCTTATTGCAATTTTTCTTGCTCCGCGCGAAACAGTTTCTCCGCTTGAATTCGGTAACGTTCGAACAATTCGGGTTCTTGAGGGTTGGCTTTGTTTAACTGGACCGCTTTGTTGTAGAGATCGTTGGCTTGGTCGATTTTTCCTAGCTTGGCATAACACATCGCCGTCATTAGCGTGTTGAGGGC